>JACNJN010000188.1 GCA_014382535.1 Candidatus Desulfolinea nitratireducens
ATTTGCTCCGGAATTAGTGGACGGCATGCTCCGGAATCAGTGGACGGCATGCTCCGGAATCAGTGGACGACATGCTCCGGATTTTGCATTTGTGTTCCGAGCAACATTTTGGCGATTTTTGAGCCTGTTGTGGGAGATTTTTATGAACATTTTTCGAACTAGGGGTTTTTCGACAGTCTCGTTGGTGCAGTTCCTTCCAATTGATATGTACTTAGAATTTAACTAAAATAGGGCTTGCATAACATACGGCATAGCCGTATAATGGGATTATGGAATTCATCGAAACCACTGCATTTACAAAGTATGTTTATGATTATCTGTCTGATGATGAATATTTAGGTTTGCAAAGTTTTTTGCTCCAACATCCAGAATCAGGCAAAGTTGTTCGGGGCTCAGGCGGCGTCAGAAAAATTCGCTGGGCAATGGCAGGAAAAGGTAAAAGCGGTGGCGTGCGGGTGATTTACTACTTCAAAAAGCAAGATGATGAAATTTGGCTTCTCACCATTTACCGCAAAAGTGAAGTAGAAAATATTCCCGCTCATATTCTTCGTCAAATCGCAAAGGAAATTGAAAATGTCTAAGCGTAATATTGGTCAGGAAATCCTCGAAGGTATTCGTGAAGTCAGGGCTTACAAGGATGGCACTAAATCTTTGCGTGTCCATTCTTTGAAAGAGCCTGCCCCACCACAGGTTATTCGTTCAAAATTAAAGTTGTCACAATCGGCTTTTGCTGGGTTGATGGGCGTGAGTCTGCGTACTGTTCAAGATTGGGAGCAGGGAAGGCGCAAACCAAGTGGCCCGGCAATAGCATTGTTGCGGATTGCAGAGCAAAAGCCAGAAGTTTTTATGGAGTTGTCATAAACAAACGAGTCTTAAAGTCAAAAACTGCCCAACAATGCGTGCACCCCGTCCCTGCTCCGCAGGTTGGGGCCAAACCTTTGATACTCGTTCTTTACTTTTCGTTTCGGACCTGTACGATCTGCCCCATGATCGCCAGCGCAATCTCTTCCGGTGAGCGGCCACCCAGATCCAAGCCGATCGGTCCGTGGAGCCTGTCGTACTGTGTCTCTGTCAGTCCAGCATCAAGCAAACGTTTACGTCGTTTACTTTGGGTCTGCGTGCTGCCCAGCGCCCCGACATAGAATGCTTTTGATGAGAGTGCCACCATCAGACCGGGGTCGTCCAGTTTTGGATCATGTGTCAGAATGGCGATTGCGGTAGAAGGGTTGATCCCGATTGCATTCAGCGCTTCATCCGGCCAGGTATGGATCAGCTGATCGGTTTCTTCAAAGCGCTTTTGGCTGCCAAAGGCGCGCCTTGGGTCAACCACAATGGTCCGATACCCTAATGCCCTGGCGAACCTGACCAGGGCGATCGAGATATGCACACCGCCCACAATGATCAGTGTCGGTGGCGGCAGATGCACATCCACGAAATAGGCCAACTCAGCCTCGGGTCTGCTTTCATCGAGAATCACCGTCGTCGTACCCATTTTGAATGCCATCCGGGCTTGTTCCAACGTTTGGGTAGAAATTGGTTCACTACCGTTCCATTCCACATCTTCTCTTTCCATACATAAGGCCTGCATGCCAACCAGTTGCTCCGATCCTTTTATCTGGGTTAGCGTGGCAAAGCCCTCTCCCTTTTCAATGGCATGGCGTTGAGCGGAAAATATCTCTTTGTCGAGTAGTTGAACGAATATATCGATCATGCCCCCGCAGGCCAGCCCAACCTCCCAGGCGGTCTCGTCGGCAACACCAAAGTGCAGATACTGCGGCTGTCCGCTTTTGATGGTTTCAAGGGCAGCCTCAACGACAGCCCCTTCCACGCAGCCCCCACTGACTGAGCCGATCATTTCGCCTTTTTCGTTGACCCCCATCTTTGCGCCAACTTCCCGTGGGGAAGAACCCCAGGTTTTGATTACGGTAGCAGTCGCAACAATTTGATCGTCACCTGTCCATTTTTTTAGTTCAGGAAAAATATCTTGCATTTTGATTTTTACCGCAGCAGCCCTCGCCCATTAAGTTCAGCAAGATTGTGGCCCTGTATTTTCCCCCAGCACTTGCAGCGCGAGCGGACCAAATTTCACTCTTCGATTTTTTTCTTTACACAGCTGAAAAAAATACCTGTTAATTTATTGGTGACCCCACCCAGCATCCGGGAAGCAAGGCTCGCAATCGTTCCCACAATCGTAATTTCTGCCGACCAGGTCAGGTTTGTCGCCCCATCCTCTCCATCAGACAATTTCATTTCGCCAAGCGCATCTACCGCGCTGCCGGGAGCCTTTCCATGAACTTTGACCTTTGCAAATTCCAGGTCTATAAGCTCGACAAATTCAATTTCATTATCGAAAGTAGTACTGATCGAACCAAAACCAACGGCTGCAACTGCTCTAAATTTTTTGTCTGGAATAATGACGTCAACTGATTTAATTCCCGGGGCACACTGGCTAACAAAATCGGGGTTCGTAAGAAAGTTCCAAACTTTTTCTCGTGGCGCTTGTATAGCAACAATTCCTTCAAAGTGCATGCCTACTCCTTTATATAAATGCTACAGGTGATTTTGAACTGCCCGGATTACTGCTCATAAGCACAAACTGGTGAATATACACTGGGTATGGGTAATCAAAAAACCTTAAAAACAACACTATAACGTGGGCAGAATGCTGCCCATCCAGCTTGATTCCAAAATCAGAGTTCAAATATTTATTTATGAGTTGTTGGATATAAGTAGTCTTGATAAATAATATACTATATCCTGACAAAATACTAGAGGGGCAATCTAGAATTTAGCTGGATGGCAAAAAAACATAATATGCGGATGATTTCTGTGACCAGAAAAAAGGAGACTGTCACTTTATCAGTGACAGTCTCCTGATTATTTACATAGTTGGGATATTTTTTAGTTTATTTCCACATAAATCGATTTGGCTAGCTCTGTCTCAAGAGCGATTTCAGTATGTTCCACCTGTACGACTGTTACCGGTTTTTTTTGTTGGACGCGTAAAGTATTTCCAGGGATGATGCCATACGCCTGTAAATGCGCCTTGAGCTTGACAGATAAAGAGGGAGCAAAACCCTTGATCTGGGCAAGGGAATTTGTTTCCAGATCGGATAGCAGGTTTATGGAGGGATCGATATTTTCTTTTTGAGATATCGGATCAGTTTTTTTGCGAAGAGACCAGTTCAATGTCATTTTTATTTTCTCCAGATGAAAAGATCGAGATCAATCGAGATACAAAACGCACCAACGAAGATTGTTCAATATCAATTGTTTCGTAACCACAATTTGGGCAACAGCTTAATTGGCAGCCCTTTTTGATCGGACATTCAGTACAACGTAAATATGCTGAGGGGTCGTAATGATGACCGCACATCGAGCAGGAGATTTCTGCCATTTTAGCTCCACCCGAAGAATAGCAGGGCATAGCGGAGCAATCCGCCGACCAGAAATGCCAAGCCAAAAACCAGGACAACAATCCCAAGACTGGTTTGCCAACTTCGTTCTTTTTTAATGATCATCACACTGGCAACACAGGGGATGAATAAAGTAATCGTGACCATGGAAACAATAACCTGGGCTGGACTGAGTAAGCCTTGCTGCTGCATGATGAAGAGACCTGTAGCGCCAAAATCACGGCGCAGGAAGCCCATCAGGAAATGGACACTCACTTCAGGCGGCAAACCGAGCCATCCGCTGACCAGTGGCTTGCCCACGCTTGAGATCATCGCGAGCATTGAGGTTTTATCCAGAACAAATAAGATCGCGGTACCGATCATGAAAAGCGGGACAACTTCTTTCAGATACCACTCAAGACGCGCCAGGGTCTTGAAAATAACATTTGAAATTACAGGGAATCTCATTGGAGGCAATTCCACCAGTAATTGAGTCCGCTCCCCCGGAACAAGCTTCGCAGCCAGCCAGCCTACAGCCAGCAGGACAAGCATCACAACCCCACCCCAGATCATTGTTGCCGCCAATGAAATGCTCCCCAACATGCCCATTACAACACCTAACTGGGCCGAGCAGGGGATTGCCAGTGCCAGCAACAAGGTTACAAGGAGACGTTCCCGTTTGCTTTCCAGCACTCGGGTGGTGATCGTTCCCATCGTGACACAACCCAGGCCAAGCACCATTGGCAAGACTGCTTTGCCATTCAATCCGATCGCGCTGAACATACGGTTACTCAGGGCTGCCAATCGTGGCAGGTATCCAGAATCTTCCATCACACCGAATGCAAGGAAAAATGTTGTCACAATCGGGAAGATCAACGCTACGGCATAGGTCATTCCCATCGTCCAGAGCCCATACTCGCCTACGATAAAATCCGAGATCAATGGTATCGGGATCCCTGTTTGAACCAAATTCGTAAACCAGGGATTCAGCACCTCACCAAATAAATTCTCTTCCAATAGGCCAACCAGGGTGCCTGCCCCAAAAATCCCCACAAACCAATACATGCCGTAAAGTATGCCCAGCATGATAAACACGCCCCATACGGGATGGGTGGTTAGCGTGCCCAGTTTTGTTGAAAACCCGCGCCAATCTGCACCAGATTCAACCAATACTTCATTCGTCAGCTCACGGACGTAATCCAGACGAGTTTGTTGTATGTCCTCACTCAGGGATTCAGATGATAATTTTTGCGCATCTGAGCGAATCTCTTTTAGCGCATCAACCTTACCCGCATCTATGTTTTGAATAAGCCACTTCTCACTCTCGAGATCATCATTCAACCAAAGCAGCGCCATCGCTCGTTTTGAGATGGGCGCCTCCGGAATAAGGGCAGAAATTTTTCTGATTGCATCTTCAATAATCTGCGGATATTTTATTTCCAGAATGGCTGGATTTGCCCTTCGGAGCGCAGAATCGACCTCATTCACCCCCTGATTACGAGTAGCTGTAGTTGGAATAATGGGCAGCCCGAGCCGGTCAGCCAGGAGCTGATCCTGAATAACGACGCCGCGTGTATTGGCCTCGTCCATCATATTCAGGGCCAGGACCATTGGGACACCCATTTCAGCCAGTTGCACGGTGAATAAAAGCGTCCGGCGCAAATTTTTGGCATCGCCGACCTGGACGATCGCATTGAGAGATTCATCCAGCAAGAGTTGTTCTGTTACCCGTTCGTCATCCGATTTTGGTGGAAAGGCGATCACACCGGGCGTATCCACCAGAATAATATCGGGCAGGTCTTTCAATGCAGAACGGGAGATTTCCACCGTTGTGCCCGGGTAATTCGATACTGTCACGCGTTGGCCGGTAAGCCGTTGAAAAAGAACTGATTTCCCGACATTTGGATGTCCAACAAGAGCGATGCTGCCCGCCCCCGCAAGGGCCGCGCTGGAGTTAGTGGTGTGGCATTCCATTAATTTCTTTCCTTATATCAAATGGCTCTGTCTATCTCATTGATGTCGTTAGTATATACTAACTTATTATATTAATCCAGAGTAATATTTGTCATTCGTCCTGGATGACATCTGTCAGGCAAATCAGATTTTCCAGAAATATCCCCTCTTAACCGCCAAGAGCGGCTAAAAAGCCGCTCTTGGACAAGATTCTTCTATATTAAACTTTGCTCTCGTCGCCGTCCCCAGCGGCGAGGACGCCGCCAAGAGCAAGCTAGTTTTTTGTTATTTATGATCGTCCCGCAGGTTTAAAACCTGCGGGACGTTACCCTTAAATTTTACTCTGCCGCCGCAGGAAGAA
>JACNJN010000064.1 GCA_014382535.1 Candidatus Desulfolinea nitratireducens
TCCGCGGCAATGCCAATCCCCGAGTCAAAAGGATTTGGCAGGCGCGCTTTAGGTGTAATTCTTGGCTGGGGAGGAAACTCTCCCACTGTATTGAGATTCTTTCAATGGCTGGGAAACCGGGAAATCAAAGGGCAATTACAAGAGTAAATATCATTTATTTCCCACACCCTTAATTTGAATATTAGCCTTACTAAACTGCCCGCCGACCTCATCAATTGTTAGCACAAACCAATTCTCATCCCCTGGCCCCAACTTTAATTCTGGATATCCTGCCGAAATATTCCACGTAAACTCACGCTCAAGTGCATAGAGCAGATCATCAACATACTCCAAATCGGCTAATAGGTCTTTTGTGAAGGAAATCTGAAGCCTTTCAACAGGCAGGGTAAAGGTTGGGGGATTATCGTCATCACTGTATAAATCACCGCTGGGACCATCTTTTCGGTAGATACTGATGACCAGGTCTCCCGAACCTGTTAAGTCATTTTTAATTACAAAATTAATGGCATCGGCTAAATTTTCTGCGTATTCTCCGTTTAGATCAATTACATTCCAATCCGCGCCATCTAATTCGTTGCCATCGTAAATCATAATCCCGTCATCAAAATATCCAGGGATTTTAATGATAGGAGACGCATTTTCTAGGGTTTTATCATCGTCCACACACTCGTCCTGGATAAATTTATATCCTGAAAATAATTTCCCAATTTCAATCTCTGGATCTGGTCCTACCTGACAGATTATGAATCTAATATCTTCGCTTTTATTGTGGGCTACAGGTATAAAAACGGTTTCCTCATTCCAAATAAACCAGAAAGCCAGATAAGCTTGGCCATCCCTGGAGATCTCTGCGTAGGGCAAATCTTTTGCCGCTATTTGTACTTCTTTTGATGAAGCTGTGGCAAAGGCCTCTGCAGCAAGCTCCTCTTCAAGATAAGATTGATCAGGAGTTGATTCAATCGTTACCGGTTTGCATGATGAAAGCACCAGTAAAAGATTTATAGTTAGGAGAATAAGTGATTTTTGAATGATCATATACTTTTGCCAATCTTTCCAAA
This sequence comes from Candidatus Desulfolinea nitratireducens, assembly GCA_014382535.1. Taxonomy (GTDB): domain Bacteria; phylum Chloroflexota; class Anaerolineae; order Anaerolineales; family Villigracilaceae; genus Desulfolinea; species Desulfolinea nitratireducens. The sequence goes on from JACNJN010000064.1 coordinate 1,059, forward strand.
ACGCGCCCGCGTCAACTTTGTGAGATCATCCACCCCCAAGCGAATATTCAACCCCAGCTGTCCGCCTGAAATATGGATTTGATCCAGCTTAAGTGCGGTATCGTCCAATACTATAACAAAACCTTGATTAATTAGCGCGAGCGGAGAAATTCCACCGGCTTGGAGTCCTGTCAGCTTTTCAGCCTCAGCCTGTGTTGTCAGGAAAACTTTCTTCTCTCCCAGAAATATGGCCAGAGCTTTCAGATCAACTTCGCAAGAGCCCGGAATGACAACCAGGATCGGCTTGCCAAAATTGCGAGTGACCACAATTGTTTTGAAGACCCGCTCAGGATCAACCCCCAATAAACGAGAAGTTTCCAATGCGCCTCGTTTCTCGGCCGAGAGTTCAAAGGCAGTATAAGGAATTTTACGGGAATCCAGTAAGCGAGTGATATTGTTGACTATGGGCATATTTCACCTTTATCAGCATGATATAAAAATCCAATAGATTGTACTTCAACCCATTACAATACACGATTCTCTTGACAGATTAAACAAAGCAAGTACAATACACACCAAGTTATTCAAAAAATATTTGGAGAAATTCATGTCATTCAATTGCCTGTGTCTGAAGCGGGATTTGTAAACCGCCCCTTCACGATTTTGAACTAATACCACGCTAAACTTACTGAAGGACGGTAACAAATCTCGCATGCAAAAGATACGCATGGCGCTTTGTCGCTGTCCTTTTTGATTTCCGGTTTAGCGTGAATTATTTAAAGTAAGATTTTTGGATCTCAACAAGTCATACTTTTATTGGAATTTCAAATTCATCGAAGTTGTTCTTGACAAATTGGACATAATTAGTATAATTTATATCAATAAAATCATAATAACTAATTGGAAAATATCATGTCATACTATTGCTCTTGTCTGAGGCGAGGTTTGTAGCCAAGTTCTTCAGACAGAATAAATACGGTCAACAAATTGAAGGATAGCGGCTCACCTCGCAGATAAATTTCTACTGCATGGCGCTTGCGCTATCTTTTTTTTCTGATGACCGATATTTTTAGTAGAGTAATTAATATGGCACTCACATTAGATCAACCAAAACTTAGAACTATTCATTTGGATAGTCTCGAATCAAGGGTGGGTAATACGCCCCTTCTTCGGCTTCGCCGCGTATTTCCGAACCTGTCTCCATCCGTCCAAATTTTCGCCAAAGCCGAATGGTTCAACCCTGGCGGTTCGATCAAGGATCGCGCGGCCCTCAATATTATCTACACCGCTATAGCCAAGGGTGAGCTTACCTCTGGTAAACGCCTGCTCGACTCGACCTCTGGTAATACGGGGATCGCCTACGCCACCTTTGGTGCCGCATTAGGCATTCCAGTCACATTGACCATACCCGCCAATGCCAGCGAAGAACGTATCTCAATATTACGCGTTCTGGGCGCTGAAATAATATTGACTGATGCTCTCGAAGGCTCAGATGGTGCCTTGATGGTCGCACAGGAAATGGCCGCGGCATCCCCGGAAAAATATTTTTATGCCAACCAATACGCGAACCCCGCCAACTGGGAGGCACATTATAAAAGTACGGGGCCAGAAATATATTCTCAAACGAATGGCCATGTCACGCATTTTGTATCGGGTCTGGGAACATCCGGCACGCTGATGGGAGTTGGGCGCTATTTGCGAGAGCAAAATCCAAAAATACAAATTATTGCCGGGCAGCCAAAAGGACCTTTTCATGGCCTTGAGGGATTGAAGCATATGGAAAGCGCTCAAAAACCTCCCATTTATGATGAAAATTTCCCGGATCGATTTATTGATCTTGAAACAGAGACCGCTCATGAGATGGTTCGCCGTCTCGCGCGAGAAGAAGGCCTCTTTGTAGGCATTTCATCTGGAGCGGCGGCTGTCGCAGCCCTGGAAGTGGCTCAAGGTTTAGACGAAGGCATCATCGTCACCGTCTTCCCTGATGCAGGCTATAAATATATTAGCGATAAGGCACTCTGGGGTGGCGAGTAAATGGTCTACTTTGGAGAAATAAATGTTAGAGATCAACGAAAAATTACTAAATGACATCCATTTGCATGGTGAGAGCACATACCCAGAGGAGGGAGCTGGCTTTCTTCTCGGAACAGAAACCGATCCTCGCCAAGTGGTAGCCATCCTGCCGGTGAAAAACATGCGGGAGGATGGGACTCGGCATAATCGATATCTGATCGAACCGCTTGATTATCTCAAAGCTGATAACGAGGCAAACGAAATGGGGCTGAGTCTGATCGGCATTTTCCATTCCCATCCGGACCATCCCAACCGTCCCTCCGAATTTGACCGTGAGGGTGCGCAGCCTTCCTTCTCCTATCTTATTACCAGCGTAAATAAAGGTCAGGCTGTTGAATCGCGATCCTGGCAATTATTGGAAGATCGCTCAAAATTTGAAGAGGAACCCATCAATATTCACGAATAATTAGTGGATATGTTAATGTAGAAAGTGAAATGATGAATAACCAAAATGTAGATCATTCAGCACTGAAAACAAATCAGGCTCTGATTATTGCGCTAAATATCATTGCATTTATTTTGAACACACCCCTCCTGGCCGCCGTGGTTACCTTGGCAATTGTTATTGGCACATTGCGGAAAGTACCCGGATTTAGCTTTATTTACCGCTCGTTGAAAAGTGCTGGCTGGATCAAACCCGATATTTTACAGGACAACCCGGAACCGCATCGCTTTGCTCAGGGATTTGGCGGTATTGTCATGTTAATTGGAACAGGCGTATTATACGCTGGTGCCTCGACTTTTGGTTGGGCATTGATTTGGCTGGTAATCGCACTTGCAGCACTAAATCTTTTTGCCGGCTTTTGTGTTGGATGCGCCCTTTATTATTGGCTTGGTCGATTGAGCGTTCCCGGATTTTCAATGTCTCCCCCGAGTGACACCTTTCCGGGCATGAAGCCAAAAATCAAGACAGCCAATGGCAGCTGAAATTTTCCCGCGCGCATTAATGGCATTTGCTATCGCTGGAGTCGGCATTGGCCTGTACGGATTAACAAATCATGTCGTTCTAAAATGGGCTTCCAAAAAAGGCTATCGGGGTTTGGGCGATTTTCAATATGGGATCCCGGCCATTCTTTACTTTACGACACCAACCTGTGCCCCGTGCAAGACCTTGCAACGCCCGGCTATTCAAGCACTAAAAAATGACCTAGGCAGCAAATTACAGATCATTGAAGTTGATGCCAGTGCCCGTCCCGAGCTGGCAGACTACTGGGGCGTATTGAGCGTTCCGACAACATTTATCATTGACAAAAAAGGAGAGCCGCTGCATATCAATCATGGTGTTACATTGGCAGATAAATTGCGCAAGCAATTGAACGAGGTCCTTTAAGGATTGTAAATATTAACTGGGTAAAGCATCCCGCATTTTTCCATGATAAAGATCCTTGGAAATATAAACCTGGGGGACGCTCAAAACCAAGTTATCTGAAAATCAATAGGCAAGATCATACAAGCCTGATAAGAAATAATAAAAAATGGATATTGCTCTAGAGAGCATTACCCTATTAGAATAAGAGGAAATTATGGCAATATTAAAAATACCCACACCCCTGCGTCCCTATACCGGTGGCATGAGCGATATCAATGTAGATGGAGAAAACGTTGGCCATGCACTCGATTCTCTCCTGGCTCAATATCCGGATATTGGCAAACATCTGTACAATGATGATGCCCAGTTACGTGCTTTCGTTAACCTGTTTTTAGGCGAAGATAATATCAAAGATTTACAGGGATTGGAAACACCGCTTTCCGAAACAGACAGCTTGCGGATAATCCCATCCATTGCCGGTGGAGCAAAAGGCTAGGGCAAAAATATGACTAATCTTTCACATGAAGAAATTCTGCGCTACTCGCGCCATTTACTCATCCCTGAGGTGGGGATGGATGGTCAGCAAAAACTCAAAGATTCATCTGTTCTCATCATCGGTACAGGCGGACTAGGCTCCCCTGTCGCTCTATACCTTGCCGCTGCAGGAATTGGCCGGATCGGCCTGGTGGATTTTGATGTGGTGGACGAATCCAATTTGCAGCGCCAGATCATCCACAGCCTGGACAGGGTCGGTGAATTGAAGATCGAATCGGCACGCGCGCGGATGTTGGGCCTGAATCCGGGCATTCAGGTTGATGTCTATAACGAGCCCTTTACCTCAGGCAACGCGATGCGGATCGCAACCGGTTACGACCTCATCATCGATGGAACGGATAATTTCCCCACTCGCTACCTGAGTAATGATGTGGCTGTTTTCCTCGGTATTCCTAACATTTATGGCTCCATCTTCCGTTTTGACGGGCAGGCCAGCGTTTTCTATGCCAAAGAAGGACCCTGTTATCGCTGTCTTTTCCCCGAGCCACCCCCACCCGGGCTGGTTCCATCCTGCGCAGAGGGAGGTGTGCTGGGCATTCTGCCGGGCACAATAGGCACTATTCAGGCTACCGAGGCGATCAAAGTACTCCTGGGGATCGGCTCACCCTTGATTGGGAAATTATTACTCTACAATGCTTTGGATATGTCTTTTGACTTTGTCAAACTAAAGAAAAATCCTGCCTGCACGGTTTGCGGAACCAACCCGACAGTGACCGAATTGATCGACTACGAAGAATTTTGTGGAGTTCCCGGTCACGATACTGGCGGAAGTATAGAATCTGATTGGGATATCACTCCAGAAGAATTGGTTGAGGAGATCAAGCTCTCTTCGCCTCGTCTGATCGACGTCCGCGAACCGCACGAGTTGGCGATCTCAGTAATGCCAGGGGTAGAGAATCTGCCTCTTGGCCAGATAGCAAGCCGCATGTCCGAATTTGATTCGGCACAGGAAATGGTTTTGATCTGCAAATCAGGTCAGCGATCCATGAGAGCGCTTGAACTCTTTCTTGGCGCAGGCTTTCGCAAGGTCAAAAATTTGCAGGGCGGAATGAACGCCTGGGCGAAGGATGTCGATCCCAGCTTACCGATCTATTAAATTGTGCTTTCGCATTTCAAAAATCCTTGTCCCAATGCGCTGCGTTGCTGCCAGAAAAAAGGAATAGTATTCAAAAAAGCCCTTTCTCATTTGAAGAAATGGGCTCTTTTTTTGTTAGAATAGGTGAATACCCTGCCAAAGGAGCATTCCTTGTCTGATTCGAAACCTTCCACACTGCGCCTGCTTTCGGCGATCAGTATCGCAATACTCGCCGTCTCAACATCCTCGGTTTTTATTCGTTACGCTCAGGAAGAAGCTCCCTCCCTTGTGATCGCAGCCTCCCGACTTTTACTGGCAAGCATCTTTCTTGCACCTCCTGCCCTCATTCGCCATCGTGACGAGTTACGCCGACTTAATCGCAAAGAACTCCTGCTCGGATTGCTCTCAGGTATCTTTCTCGCAGTTCACTTTGCAACCTGGATCACCTCCCTCGAATATACGACCATCACCAATTCGGTCGTTCTGGTCAGCACATCCCCGCTTTGGGTAGCGCTGATCGCACCGATCTTCCTCAAGGAAAAACTGACTAAAACAGTGATTATCGGGATGTTGTTAACGCTTTTCGGCGGGACATTGATCGCGTTTAGCGATAACTGTGCCTGGGATGGCGGATTCCACTGCGCACCACTGTCTGGATTTGGACAGGCTGAGGCCTCCTATGGCAATTTTCTGGCCCTGGCAGGGGCCTGGGCCATTGCAGGCTATTTGCTGATCGGGCGGCGACTTCGCGCCAATATGTCTTTGATCCCCTATATTTTCCTGGTCTATGGAATGGCAGCAATGGTCATGCTCGTCATCCTGATTATTTCCGGTCAATCGCTCCTCGGCTATTCTCCAACCACCTATCTCTGGCTGCTGCTGATCGCAGTTTTCCCCCAACTGATCGGTCACTCGACCTATAATTGGGCTCTGCGTTATCTGCCTGTTGCGCTGGTGGCGGTCACAACCCTCGGTGAACCGATCGGATCGAGCATACTGGCGTTTGTCATCCTGAAGGAAATCCCCACTTCATTACAGATTATTGGCGGGTTGCTGATCCTGGCTGGAATATATGTGACTTCGAAAAAGAGTAGCGGATAGATATAATAAAGGCCCCGATCCTTCGAAAGGAACGGGGTCTTTGTGCAAACAAAAAAGTTCTAACGATTGGACTTTTTATTCAACTCCCGCAATTTTTCCAATAATCCATCATTTAATGCATCATCTCTCATCCGCCAGGACCAATTCCCTCCTGTTGTGCCGGGGTAATTCATCCGCGCTTCTGTGCCCAGGCTTAGGAGATCCTGCATCGGAGCCAGGGCTAAATTCGCATTGGAATTCCACACGGAACGGATCAAATCCCAGGGGATATCACTGCCATCCACACCCATGTATTCTCGCGCAAAATCCCGCTCCTGCTCAGTTGTAGTCTGATACCACCCGAGCGTGGTGTCATTATCATGCGTGCCGGTATAGGCAACACAGTTTTCCGGATAATGATGTGGCAGGAATGGATTATCAATATCAGAAAAGGCAAATTGGAGAATTTTCATACCAGGCAGTTCAAATTGATCACGCAATTCAAATACATCCGGGGTGATCTCACCCAAATCTTCAGCGATGATGGGCAAACTCCCTAACTCTGCCTGGAGAGCGTTTAAAAAATCAGCTCCGGGGCCCGGCATCCAGCGCCCAAATTCAGCCGTCAGGTTTTCAGCGGGAATTTCCCAGTAGCCAGCGAAGCCCCGAAAATGATCAAGACGAACGATATCAACCATGTTGAGAATTGCACGAAAACGCTTGATCCACCAGGCATATCCTAATTCTTTATGTTTGCCCCAGTCAAAGAGCGGATTCCCCCACAACTGACCGGTCTCTGAAAAATAATCCGGAGGGACCCCTGCAACCACCGTCGGTTTTTTATCCTCATCAAGGTGAAAGAGGTCAGGATTGCTCCAGACATCTGCACTATCGTAAGCGACAAAGATGGGGATATCGCCAATGATCTGAATGTCCTTTTTCTTTGCATAGGCGTGCAAGGCATCCCATTGGCGGAAAAAGATAAATTGATAAAAGGTGTATCGAGCAATGGATGATCTTAATTTTTCTTTTACTGATTTGATGGCAGCTTTTTCACGATTGCGTAAATCTTCAGGCCACTCTGCCCATGATCTCCCACCATGCGATTCCTTAATTGCCATAAAGAGGGCATAATCCTCCACCCAATCGGAGTTGCTGGCACAGAAAATATCATAATCCTGCCGGATTTTTGTTTTAGCGGTAGCAAGCCCTTGGCCGTGGGAGAAGCGGATAAATGCTCGCTCGAGGAGATTCAGCTTCCATCCGATCACCCGCCCAAAATCAACCTTTCCATCCGGGAAACCAGGATCTTCCTGTAAATCATTCGGATGGAGAAGGTCATCTTTGAGGAGCAGATCGGGGCTGATCAGATAGGGATTTCCTGCAAATGCAGAGAAGGACTGGTATGGGGAATCGCCGTAGCCAGTGGGACCAAGGGGCAGGACTTGCCAGAGTTTAGACCCTGCACTATCAAGGAAATCGATAAAACGATAGGCCTGAGGGCCAAGATCGCCAATTCCGTAAGGTCCGGGGAGGCTGGTGGGGTGCAAAATGATGCCAGAACTGCGTTTAAATTGCATGACTTGTATTATGAAAGGAGGCTTATATAAAGGGCCGCGTATTGCTTTGCAGAATTGGCCCATGAAAAATCCTGTGCCATCCCATTTCGCTGTATATCCTGCCAATCTCCATGATTCGTAAAAATTCCCAATGCCTCACGAATAGAGGCAAGGAAATCTTTTGTGGTTGCCTTTTCAAAGATAAAGCCTGTTTCACCATGGTTCACTGTATCCTTCAGACCTCCTGTATTCCGAACAATGGGGACTGAGCCATAGCGCATGGCTATCATTTGCGAAAGCCCACAGGGTTCGTAACGGGAAGGCATCAGAAAAATATCGCTACCGGCATAAATCTTTCTGGCAAGTTTACCGTCATAGCGAATTTCGACTTTAACACGCTCTGGCATTCTTTTTTCAAGACGCCTGGCCTTTTTTTCCAGAAGGGGGTCACCTGTCCCAAGGATGACAGCTTGCCAGGGAGTATTTTTTAGCTTGGCGAGAGCATTAAGAACAAGATCAATTCCTTTTTGATTTTCCAACCGTGAAACCACGCCAAAAAGCGGGATCTTTTCATCGATCTTCAATCCCATCAGCTTTTGAAGGGCAGCTTTGTTTGAGGTACGCTCTTGAAGGGTTTCTGCCGAAAAATTTGTAGCAATCTCAGGGTCTGTTTCCGGATCAAAGCTCTGTGTATCAATACCATTAATGATGCCGGTCAGTGACTCTTCGTGGATGGTCAGAAAATTCTCCAACCCAGCCCCCAACTGCGGCGTAAGCATTTCCCTTGCATAGGTCTGTGAAACCGCGACTATTTTCTGTGAGGCCCACATTCCCAAGGGCAAAGGAAGTGTATGTGCCCAATCAGGCAGATCTGTTTGGGCCAAAGCTTGCCCGTAAGCTGCCAATCGCCCGGTCACATCCGGTCCCATAAAAGGCAGATTATGAACAGTAAGCACTGATTTTGTTTGATGCAACTCCCCTTCCCAGCGCTTTAGTTGCAGGGCATAAGCAGCCAAGCCAGTATGCCAATCATTGGCATGCAAGATATCCGGCTCCCAATCCAGGTGGTTGAGCATTTCCAATGCTGCCAATGAAAAGAAGGTATACTTTTCGCCATCCAGGGAAGGATTTGATGAATATACCGAAGCACTTTCGGTAATCGGATCTCCTGCGATGAAATATACCGGTAAACTGCCCAAGCGGGTTTCATAGACTTCGGCGATTAGTTCGGTTCCCTCTCGCATGATCGGAAAGCTCACCACCGGACGCAAGGTCGCAGATTGAGTGCTAATGACTGCGTGTAAAGGAATTGCCAGACGCACATCCAGCTTGACATCGTCGTTCTCTTCATCAGAAAGAGCTCGCAATGCTTGCGGTAATGCCCCGGCTACATCAGCCAAACCACCGATCTTCACAAAGGGCATTGCTTCTGCCGCAAGAAAAAGAACCTTGATTGTTTTTGTCATGGGCCTATTTTACTCTGAAAAGGATCTTTTGAAGAATACCCTATCTGAATTCACATCATGATTAAACTAAATTTGCCATCCGAACTTCCCAAAGCCGCAGACAAGCGGATTGCCCTGCGCGTCACACCTGCTGCGGAGCGCGCCCTCCGCCAGGGGCATCCCTGGCTTTTTGATCAGGCTATCATCCATCAGAGTCATCAAGGCAATGCCGGGGATTTGGCAGTTATTTTCGACAAAAAACGTCGTTTTCTCGCCATCGGACTTTACGATCCAGAAGCGATGATACGGGTCCGCATCCTGCAGCACCTCAAACCTGCTTCCATTAACGTTGATTGGTTCAAAGCCAGACTGGAGGCCGCATCCCAACTGCGCGCCCCCCTGAGCAATTCACCGCCTAATAAATTGACCAATGCGTACAGACTCGTTCACGGAGAAAATGACGGGGTTCCGGGACTGATCGTCGACCGTTATCACGACATCGCGGTCATAAAAATCTACACTTCAGCCTGGATTCCTCATTTGAAAAATGTGGTATCTGCCTTGGAAGATATCTTCCCTTTTAAAAGTGTTGTTCTTCGTCTAGGAGGAGGCGTGAAGGAAAATGAATACAACCTTCGAGACGGTATGACCCTTGTTGGCAAGCAGACAGATCAGCCGTTGACCTTCCATGAAAATGGGTTGCAATTTGAAGTAGATCCCGTGCATGGGCAGAAGACAGGATTTTTTCTCGACCAACGTGAAAATCGTGCACGCGTAGAAAAGTTGGCCAAGGGAAAAAGCGTCCTGAATGCATTTTCGTATACAGGCGGATTTTCAGTATACGCGGCCAGAGGGGGGGCGAAATTTGTGGTTAGCCTGGATGCAAGCAAACCTGCCCTCGAAGCAGCTGTGCGAAATTTCAATTTAAATCTCCCCCCTCCAACTCCCTCCGTTGGACAAGGGGAGAATTTGCTCCTCCCCAGCGAGCGGGGGAGGCCAGGTGCGGGCGCAAGCGTCCACGAGTGCGTGAACGGTGATGCCTTTGAAGAGATGACACAAATGAAAAAGAAGGGGCATCAATTTGAAATGGTCATCATTGATCCCCCATCCTTCGCTAAAAAAGAATCCCAGATTGAGGGCGCAATTTCAGCTTACAAAAAATTAACCCGGCTTGGGTTGAGCATCCTCGAACCAGGTGGAATTCTCGTCCAGGCATCCTGCTCCAGCCGTGTGGATGCTGAGACATTTTTCGGGGCAGTCAATCAGGCTGCTATTCAGGTCAGACGCCCGCTAAAAGAGATTGAACGCAGCGGGCATGCACTCGATCACCCGGTCACCTTTCGCGAGGGGGAATATTTAAAATGTTTATTTGCGTTTGCACCATAACAGGTTCGTTAATAGGATTAATTAATTTATCTGGCTGCCTCTGCCATAATAATTTCTAATCCAGGACTTACGCAAAATACCTTTTTTCTCGCTGCGTTGTAGCTTGTCTACAATACCCCAACGCAGAGCATTGGGACTAGGACTATAAAAATGCGTAAGTCCTATAATCATCTCTTTTACAAATCGATTCCAGTGCTTCTTCTTGCCCTTGATTGCTAATTTTTGTTTAGTATATATGACCAATCAGGCAGGGACTGGAGACACGATGAGCATCCCCCCAAAAACCACCTTTGGGCGAGTTTCTTTACCAAATACGAACTTACACTATATGAAGGTCTGTAGCGGCCCACCTCTGGTAATTGTTCCCGCTACAATCTCCGTGATCAGACAGTGGGAATCTCTGGCTCAATTCATGGGACAACGCTACACCACATATTTTTTCGAATTGCCCGGGCATGGTGATTCTTCCCCATACCCTGAGAAATTCGAAAGTTATTTGGTTCCTCAAACCGTAGCCAATTTCATGGACGCAATGGGACATGAGACCTTTAACCTGATGGGGTTTTCGTTCGGCGGATTGCTCGCCATGCGAACGCTTGAGGTACTGCAAGACCGCATCGATAATGTTATTCTGCTCGCCCCTTGCGTAAGCACCAGGGCATTACTCTATTCTTCCAGGAGACAATGGTGGATCAGGCACTTTTTCATAACACTCAAATCGCCAAAAATGCAAAAATACTTGCTCCAAATATTGGATTCCTGTCTCTTTGATCAACTCCTTTACTCGTTATTTAGCAGAGTTGGCAATTTCGACAAACAGATCTTACAAACCAGAGACGCCCTAAGAATATCGCAGTCCACATTGGACGTGCTCGCGTATACGGTGCAGGAAATCTTATCTGTTGATTATTGTTATTCAGATAAACCATTTAGCCAAAGATGATTTTTTGGGATGTCGATCTATGACGACCTGCTTGATTACGATACAACTCTTGGAGTCGTTAAAGATCACTTCGACGATCTGACGGTTCAGTATTTCACTCTGCCTTATCATCAGCCCCCCGTAACCCCGACCTATGAATGGCAAAAAGATAAATTCGGTGGTTTCCTGGAAATATTACCCGCATGAGCCTCATTGCCAATCCCGGACCACGTTTCACTTGTAATTGTCTATCGTATATGCAATAATTTATTCAGGTAATTTCAAGCATAAGGAGGTACCAATGCCACAAGCAGGGATTCACAGTATGGTAGGGATGGCTATCCGAAAATGGACACCAACCCGAAAATGGCTCATGTTGGGCATCGTTTTGGGCAATCTTCTCCCAGACGCCGACAATTTCGCTGTTGCAGCAGCAACCCTCACGGGGAAATCGACCGAGGGCTTACATCGTACCCTCACGCATAGTTTGTTTTTTGTTGCAGCGATCATTCTTGTTTTTTACATTGTTGCCTGGGCATCAAAACGCTCCGAATGGGGCAACCTGGGACTGGGGCTGGGCATCGGTGTCCTTATGCACATCCTGCTGGATTTGCTCATCTGGTTCAACGGCGTTGAGATCCTTTGGCCGCTACCCTCATGGGTGAACCTGTGGACCAACGTCACGCCACCCGAATGGTGGAGCAAATTAATGATGCCGACCGAAAATCTGTTTTTCGCTCTTTTCTTTCTTCTTCTTGCTTCAACCGCTCGAAAGCGAAACACGGACAGCGACTATCTTTCCAAATTACGGATATGGACATGGGTGCAAGGAATACTTTTCCTTGTGTTCCTCGTCATGGTTTACACGATGCAATCGGGCTTCATGACCATCTTCGGGGCCATTTACCTGCTATCTCTTGGGTTGGCCTTTGGCGTCACCATTCGGATGCGCAAGACCGTCGAAGCAATGGCATAGTCAAACAAAAAATAGCATCCAAAAATGAATGGTTGGAGGCTTTTCACACTCAGATATCAAAACTCTCAGTAGGAGGAATCTATGAACGTGTTACAGGAATTTGGGATCGCGTTGATCCAATCACTGCAAACACTTAGTCCAGCACTTGATATCCCCATGAACATCTTCACCTTTATGGGAACAATCGAATTCTATATGGTCTTTATCACCTTAATATATTGGGTTATTAATGCCCAACTCGGTTTTCGGGTTTTCATGATCCTCCTCACCACAGATATTTTTGCCTCAGCCTTCAAGCAGCTCTTACACCAACCCCGCCCATACTGGGTCGGTGATGTAAAAGGGTTGGGGATGGAAGAATCCTACGGAATCCCTTCCTCACATGCCAGCGATTCGCTTTCCGTTTGGGGATATCTGGCATACCGGACCAAAAAGCGCTGGCTGTGGATCACGGCTGTCTTATTAATTTTCTTGATTGCATTCTCGCGGCTGTATTTGGGCGTCCACTTCCCTCACGATATTCTTTTCGGATGGGCGATTGGTCTGATGGTTCTACTGTTTTTCATTAATTATGAAAAGACATTTACGAACTGGATCAGATCACACAGTATCCAATTTCAGATCTGGTATTCATTTTTCGTCTCACTGATTTTCATTGCCATTGGATATATCGTTCAGGCGCTGATCGCCGAGTCAACCGACCCATCAGCCTGGTACCATCTGTCAACAGAGGCCAGGTCCCTGACGCATTATTTCACCCTGGCAGGTGCATTTTTCGGCGCCGCAGCTGGATATGCTCTGATGAAGGTCCATGCCCCCTTTAAAGTAGCTGGTTCTGGTCTGCAGCGTACCGGCAGATATCTGGTCGGGATCATCGGTGTCTTCGCCCTTTTGTACGGCCTTGATCCGCTTTTCAGCCTGATCGCGGCAGATGAAACCAGCATTGGCTATTTCCTCCGCTATATCCGCTACGGAGTCACTACCTTATGGGTCATATTTGGTGCGCCGTGGGTATTCCTGAAACTGAACCTGGCTGCCAGCCAACTGGATACACGGCACAGACATTAAAATAGGTGGTTCAAACTCTGGACATCCTTACTCCTGAAAACGCGAATCTGCCTCGTTCCAGATAAACGTCCCCGCTTGCAAATCACGGAGAGCTTCCTGGAGTTCTTCGCGCGTATTCATCACGAAAGGCCCGTAAGGGGCAATCGGTTCCCTGAAGGGCGCTCCCGCAATCAACATTAAACGGAGTGAAGAATTTGTAGTTCTGGCCTGAAACCCTTCATCATCGTTAAAAAAAACCATGCTGGTCGCAACGACCGGTGTTTCGTCCGCGCCGATCAGACCGCTCCCTTCGAAAACGTAAGCTATCACGGTGTGCCCGCTAGGGACAGGATAATTAAATTGGGAAACGGGAGCAAGCCCAACGTCAAGGTAAATAGGGTCGGCGGCGATATCTGCGACCGGACCACGAGTCCCATCAATCTCTCCGGCAACGATACGGATGGTCGCCCCATCTTTCTCAACGGTCGGGATATTGGCAGCGGTCAGGCTGCGATATTTTGGGCGGCTCCACTTCTGATTTGAAGGAAGATTAACCCAAAGCTGAAATCCATAAATATTGCCACTCGGGCCGCGACGGGGCATTTCCTCATGCATGATTCCGCCACCAGAGGTCATCCACTGTACATCTCCCGGGCCGATCAGGTCCTCGTTGCCGAGACTGTCACGGTGATTGACAGAGCCTTCGAGCATATAGGTTACGGTTTCGATGCCTCGATGGGGGTGCATCGGAAAGCCAGTTGGCGGTCCTTCTGCAGGTTTGTTGAAGGCAAAGTGATCGAAAAGCAGGAAGGGATCGTGGAGGTTGGACGCCTGTGGAGAAATTGAGCGACGAAGCAGCACGCCTGCACCCTCCATCGCCATTTGCGGCTCAATAATTTCTTTGACAATACGGGAGTTTTTCATAGGATTCCTTTAAAGATAATTTTCTTAATCCTACCATTATTGTCTTAATATTTGATATGAATTTTTTGTATTTTCAATATTGATTATGGTGCAATCTTTACAGGGTTTTGTTTCCTGCCAAGCAAACCCAAAGAGATGTTCATTACGACCAGGAAGACCAGAACTGCTCCAAATCCCGCTTGTATTCCCAGCCAATCGCTGGTAAGACCAATGACCCAAGGGCCCAGCATACCGCCAAGCCCAGCGAAGGTAAAAAGCAAGCCCAGGATCGTACCGACGTTTTCCTGATATAGATCGGAGACTGCGGCTGTGAACGTTGGGAATATGATGGAAAAGAAGAACCCGGCCAGAGGCAGGAAAACTGCCAGCCCGACCGAAGCAAAAGTACCAATGGCGACACAGATCAAAGCTGCCAGCCCAGCGAACAACATGCTTGTGAGATAGCCTACGCGAGCAACAAGGAAGCTCCCGATAAAACGTCCTGCGGTGATCGTACCAAAGAATAGGGCCAGATAGAACGTGCTTTGGGATACAGATTGAGACTTGGCATTCTGCAGAAATTCTACAAGCCAGGCGCCAATGCCGATCTCAGCTGCTACGTATGCGATCATCCCTGTATAGAACAAGATCATCTCATGGGAAAAAGCCGATTTCCCCAATTCCCTGAAATCCAGTTTGTTGCTTTGATTGTTGTTTGTACGCGGATATTTGACGATCAGGAAATAGATCAACACCAGCAGAACCAAACCCAATCCAAATTGATAGATGCTGCGCCATGAAAAGCCTGCCACCAACAACTGACCTGCGAATAATGGCGCGACCATGGAGCCTATCCCGTGGAAGAATGCCAGGAGATTGAGATAGCGCCCTTTATCTTCGCGATGGACATCGACAATGATGAGATTTGCCCCGACCTCCAATGCACCCAACCCTAATCCCATGATGAACATTGCCACGATCAATGCCCAAAACGTACTTGCAGTACTGTACCCAAACATACCGATCAGTAAACTGCCACAGGCCAGGTAAATGACGATCTTTTTTCCAGCTAAATCTGTTAAGGGGCCGGTAATTAAAGTTGCGATCAAAAACCCCAAATAGGATGCCAGTAATATTGTGCCCCCAAGTGCATAGCCGAACCCTAAATCGTCCAGCAAAACCGGGAATGTGGCCCCTTTCAGATTATCGGAGAAGCCAAAAAGGAAAAAGGCCAGGAACGCGCCTAAAGTAATGGCCCTGACGAACCTGGGTGAAATTGGTTTTGCGTCCATATTGCGCGATGTCCTTATCGATGTTCCCCTACTTTGGGATTTGAAGAAAAGTATACCCGCTATGGGATTTTTCTTTTTTCCATCTCCAACAATAATTGTGGTATTTGCCCTACATAATTGGGATCGTTTTCAGACACATCAGCCTTCAGAATTTTTTCAGGTGGGAGATTATTAAGCCATTCCTCCAGATAAGTTTTTAGCAATCCTGCATCATCCGAGGTAGCAATGTTGATCCGCTCTCGTTTTGCTAGTCGTTGGCGAATGACCTCCACTGAGGCAGTCATGTAAATAACTAACTCTGGTGGAGGGAGGGCAGCCCGAAGTTGATTGTAAAGCCGTTTGCAGAGATCAAACTCTTCATCATTGAGATAGCCGCGCTTGTGAAAAAGACGTGCGAAACCATGGAAATCAACATCCAAACCACCGTCAATCAGTGCAGGTCTCGGCTCAGCACGCAAGCTGCGTTCCTGCTCAGCGCGTAACAAAAAATAATCAATCTGATTATGTAACGCGAATCTCTTATCCTGATCGAAAAGCTGCTGAAAAGGGCGTTCTTCATGCTGTTCGTAGCCGGTCGCAAATTCGCCAGATTCAGCGAGCGCTTTAACCAGCGTTGTTTTCCCGACTCCACTCGCACCGACTATGGCAATCAATTTTCCCATAAAAAATTATTCAGTATAAAAGGCGATCCCAATGGTCCCCGGGCCAACGTGCGTACCTACGACAGGACTAACATCAGCACGCAAGATATTGGTCACACCAAATTGATCCCTGAGCTGATCGGCGACCGCATCTGCCTCATCTGCATTATCTATATCAGCAACTGCTGCCTCAACAATTTTCTTTCCCCCGAGTCTTTCCTGGATGATCTCGTAGACTCGCTCGATGGCTTTGCTTTTAGTCCTCGCTTGAGACAGAGGTCTGATTTCGCCGTCTTCAAATTGCAGGATCGGTTTGATCTTTAGCGCAGTTCCCATCAAGCGTTTGCCACGGCTGATCCTGCCACCTTTATGTAGATATTCCAGGGTATCAACGATAAAAATGAATTGAATCTTTGATTTCATTGCCTCCGCGGCTGCAACAACCCCCTCAACTGATTTTCCCTCGGCTGCCGCTCTGGCTGCGGCCAATACAGCAAAGCCCAACCCCATAGATGAGTTTAACGAGTCAACAATTGGAATTGAGAGTTCAGGCAATTCACTGACGGCGGTCCGTGCGCTGGCAATTGTGCCACTGAGTTTCGAGGAAACCAATACGCTCACGATCTGGTCTGAATTTTCCGCAACCGATCTGTAGAAATTCTCAAACTCCATTGCGGAAGGCTGGGAAGAGGTCGGGAGCGTATTAGATTCTTTCAATCGCCTATAAAATTCGGCAGGCTGAATATCGATCCCATCTTGAAGATTTTCCTCGCCCCATATTAGCCAAAGAGGAATAACTGCAATATCAAGTCCTTTGGTTGCGGATTCGGGAATATAGGAAGAACTGTCTGTAACAATCGTGATCTTTGCTTTGCCCATCATCACCTCCACGGCATTAGTGAGACAAACTACTAAAAGTATTATATAAAATCATCCCTTGAAAAACAATGGTCATTTATAAATCTCCCTTGGTATAATACAGCCCATTACATTTCAAATATGGAGCTTTCATGACAGAAAGAAAATATACTGGCGCGCAGATCCGCCAAGAATTTATTGATTTTTTTGATGAGCATCAACATACCTTTGTGCCTTCGTCCTCGCTTGTCCCGGGGGGCGATGCCACCTTGCTATTTACCAACGCCGGAATGGTCCAGTTCAAGGATGTCTTTCTCGGCACCGATAAACGCCCTTATACCCGGGCAGTCAACTCGCAAAAGGTCATGCGCGTGGCTGGCAAACATAACGATCTCGAGGATGTTGGTCGGGATGATACTCACCATACCTTTTTTGAAATGCTCGGTAATTGGTCATTTGGCGACTATTACAAAAAAGAAGCTATCGAATGGGCCTGGCAACTGCTGACGGAAGTTTGGAAGCTCCCAAAAGAAAATCTGTATGCCACTGTTTTCAAGGACGAAAAGGGTGAAATCCCCGCTGACGAAGAAGCGGCAGGATATTGGCAGGAGCAGCCCGGTTTTGATTCTTCCCGACTTTTTTATATGGGACGTAAAGATAATTTCTGGGAAATGGCTGATACCGGCCCCTGCGGACCTTGCTCAGAGATCCATATCGACTTGCGTCCGGAAGAGGGGGATGTCACAGAAGAAATTTTGGATACAGACCGCTTCATCGAATTGTGGAACCTCGTTTTTATCCAATATAATCGACTTGGACCGAACACCCTCGATCCCCTGCCTGCTACCCATGTGGACACAGGGATGGGCTTTGAGCGGATTCTCGCCGTCCTTCAGGGTGTAGACTCAAATTATAAAACCGATATCTTTGCTGGAGCGCTGGCAGCCATCCGCAAAATGACGGGGGACGATGAAGAGGCCATGCTGGCAAACTTCACCCCCTATCGTGTGATCGCAGATCATGCCCGTACGGCCGCCTTCCTGATCGCGGATGGCGTGGTTCCCGGAAATATCGGCCGCAATTATGTCTGCCGGATGATCATCCGACGAGCGGCCCGTTTTGGGGGCAAACTCAATTTAGTGGAACCGTTCCTCGCCAGGGTTGCCGATGCTATTGTGGATACCTATGGGGAGTTTTATCCGGAACTCGAGAATAACCGTCAGACGATCCTCGACAATCTGACCCGCGAAGAACTTCGTTTTGCGAAGACGGTTGAGAGCGGAACAGCCTATCTGGATGATTTGCTGGATGGTTTGAAAAAAAGCGGAGAGAAGGTATTGGCCGGGGATAAAGCCTTTAATCTTTATGCCACCTATGGCCTGCCCTTTGAGATCACCCGTGATATTGCCAAGGAAAAAGATCTTGATGTGGATGAGAACGGTTTCCGTACAGCGATGGACGAACATCGGATCGCATCCGGTGGTGGCAAAGCCATGGGTGCCCTCGGCGGCGAGGATGCCGAGATGTATGCCAATCTTGTTGCTGAGTTAAAAGAAAAAGACAAATTGGGTGTAGATGGCGTTCTCTATGATCCTTATACGAAACTAAAAGTAGAAGCTGAAATTCTCTCCCTGGTGGTGGACGGAACCCCCGTCGTATCGGCAAATGTTGGGGATATGGTCGAAGTAGTGCTGCCCGAGACCGGATTCTACGTGGAAAGCGGCGGGCAAGTTGGGGATACGGGCGATATCGTCGGCGCGGATTGGCGGATTGAAATCACGTCCCTGAGAAAGCCCTCACCAGGATTAATCGTCCATGTAGGTGAGGTGGAAAGCGGCATTCCCAAAGTTGGGGATCTGGCGACTGCGACTGTTGACCAGTCGCGCCGCAAAGATATCATGCGCAACCACACTGCCACGCATCTGCTTCATGCTGCCTTGGATGCTGTGCTGGGCAGTCATGCACGACAGGCTGGTTCACTGGTTGCACCGGATCGTCTCCGTTTCGATTTTACCCATCCTGAAGCTCTGACGGGGGATGAGATTGAAAAAATAGAACGCTATGTAAACGAGCGGGTGCTCGAAGATCATTTCCTGGAGATCGAGACCAAATCGCTCCAGGAGGCGATGGATGGCGGGGCAACCGCCCTCTTTGGCGAGAAATATGGTGAAACCGTCCGCAATATCAAAATGGGCGCGGATCCTTCGACAGGCTCAGGAGATGTTTTCTCGAATGAATTATGCGGAGGTACGCACTGCAAAAGCAGCGGCGAGGTGGGCACCTTTATCCTCACCAGCGAAGGCAGTGCAGCAGCCGGGATTCGCCGGATCGAGGCGATCACCGGTCGGACGTCCTATGATCTGATCCAGAAGCGATTCCGCGTGCTCAATCAGGCCGCTGCTATGATGGCGACCACACCGGACAAGATGCAGGAACGGGCTGAAATTGCGCTCAGTGAAATGAAAGGGATGCGGCATACGATTGCCCATCTACGTCAGAATTTGGCCGCGATGGATTTCACCCGCGTGCTGGATGAAACTTCCGATGTCGGCGGTGTGGCAGTATTAACGGCAGTACTCAAAGAAGCCAATGTGGAAACACTGCGCCAAATGGCAGACGTGTTCCGTGAGCGCAACCCGCAAAACGCAGTTGCTGTCCTGGCCTGTATCGTGGATGATAAACCGATGCTGATCGCCTCCGTGACCGATGATCTCGTCAAGCGCGGGATCAAGGCCGGCGATCTGGTCAAATTTGTTGCTGCGCCCTTGGGCGGCGGCGGCGGGGGGCGCCCAACACTGGCCCAGGCCGGTGGCAAGGACGCCTCCAAGCTGGATGAGGCTCTCGCTAGCGTTGTTGGCTGGGTGGAAGAAAAACTGAAATAACTTAGCAAAAGTCTGATAGCACAAAGTTATCAGACTTTTTTTGTTGCCTAAACTTGATTTATTTCTGGAATGAGAAGATAGATTTCGTGGAGAATAAAGATGCCTGAAAAAATTGATACCCTCATCACTCACGCTCACCTATTTACCATGCAGGGAGAAGGCGTGGGCTACATCCCAGACGGGGCGGTAGCGATTCAAGGATCTCGAATTTGCGCTATCGGCCCTACATCTGAATTAAAGACTCGTTTTGAGGCCAATGAAATTATCGACGCCAGCGGTTGTGCTGTGCTGCCGGGTCTGATCGACGCTCATATGCATACCTCCTGGGCGGTTGTGCGGGGCGTTGCTCAGGATGTGAGTAATTGGATGCAGGCTGCGCTGGCTCCTTATGCGCGCCATGTCACACCCTCAGCAGCCCTGGCTGGAACTCGACTCAACATCCTGGAAGCCATCAAAGCCGGTACAACCACAATGGGCGATTTCTCCAAACCATATCCCGGTTGGGCAGAGGCCTTCGAAGGGGCTGGTGTTCGCGCCCGGTTAACCCCCACGATCAATGCATTGCCAACAGGCGGTATGGCTGGCCTGAAAATTGGCGAGCTTTATCCCCTCGATCCGGAAGTTGGTCAGCAAGCCATTGACACTGCGATTGCCTTTATCCACGACTGGCATGGTGCGGCGAAAGGGCGTATCACGACCATGCTTGGCCCGCAAGCACCCGACATGATCTCCCGCGATCAACTGCTCCAGGTCAAACGCCTGGCTGAAAAGGAAAATCTGATGCTCCACATGCACGTTGCCCAGGGTGACCGTGAGATCAATCAGATGTTGAAACGTTTTGACCAGCGTACTCCTGAATACTTGAAAGAACTTGGCTATCTGGACGATCAATTGTTGGCCGTCCACCTGACCGAGGCCACCGATGAGGAGGCTGCATTAATCGCCCGAAGTGGTGCAAGAATGGCCTTATGCTCTGGCTCCATTGGGATCATTGACGGGATCGTCCCGCCAGCGTACGCGTTTCGAGAGGCTGGAGGCCTGGTGGCGTTGGGCTCCGATCAGGCTGCCGGCAACAACTGCAATAATATTTTCAATGAGATGAAGTTGACGGCTCTTTTCAATAAGATCAAAGCCCGCGATCCTGAAGTGATGCCAGCCTGGGAAGTACTGCGGATGGCAACCATCGAGGGAGCGCAGGCCATCGGATTGGGTGATCAGATCGGATCGCTGGAAGCAGGCAAAGAAGCAGACCTGATCCTGGTAGATCTGAGTGCTCCCAATCTGACGCCCGTCCTGGAGACGCCGATCCGCACGATCGTGCCAAATCTGGTTTATGGGGGCAGCGGCCAGGAGGTCAAAACCGTATTGGTAGCTGGAGAAATAATCTTGCGAGATGGAAAAGCCCAAAAAATCGATGAGGCCGAAATTTGCTCCACAGCCCAATCTGAGGCCGAGAAGGTAGCCCAAAGAGTTGCGGTTGATCCAATCCACAAAAATATGGCCTTGCTCACGGCGATGAAAAAAGGTCAAATGTAGAATTTTTCCAGGAAAATTGCACAATCTAATCTATGGCAGCCAGCACTACATGAATGAGGCAAACAAAAAGCCTGATATCCACAGAATCGATCTGGATGTCAGGCTTTTTGAATTCCGATTCCATGAAAACTTTGAAGTGATAATGTTCACAAAGTTGACTGAATTGGTGGGATATTGTAGTATGGAAAAGAATATCCATTGATAATAAATTGATAGGTGTTGCCCCTCACTTTATTTGGTAATGAAGGAGATATAGAATGCTTGATTTATATAAATACAAAAAAATAATGTTCTTTTTCATAATTGGATTGATGCTCTCTGCCTGCGGCCCCCCCACACCAACTCCGGATCCAGATGAGCTAGTGGTTGTTGATGAAGTTTCGGTAGATTTAACCTTGGATTGGTATGTGGCCACAGATGGTGACAATGATAATAGCTGCACCACCCCTGCAGAACCCTGCCTGACCCTCGGAGGAGCCTATAGGAAGTCAAGGCCATTTGATCGTATTCACCTGGATACCGGGACCTACGTGGAGAGCGGAACATCCGGGAGTTTGCTGCACCTTTGGAGTACTCAAAATGTCACCGTCATCGGTGAGAGTGCAGCCGACACAATCCTGGACGCTGGAAGTGCGGTAGGGGGTGTATTTCTCGCTGGCACAGCAAAGGTCCGACTTGAAAACCTGACCATTCAAAACACCCGTAGAGGTTCAGCTAGCGGATGTGTAGAGACGCGTGATGATAGTGAAGCCATCCTGGTTAACGTCATCCTGAACAATTGCTTTCGATCAGGTATCACCCATAACAGCACTGGCGTCGATCGGCTTACCAATGTGATTATCCGAAACACCATTGATGAAAATATCGATCCTGATTTTGTTCTCAACGGCTCTGGAATAGATAATGGTGGAGAAATGATCCTGGAGGGGGGAGAGATCTATGGTAACGGAAGTTCAGGTATTTCAAACAGCGGGTTGCTCTTGGCTACCGGAACGGTTATTCGGGACAATCAATCTCATGGCATTGATCATACCGGAACACTGCTCATTCTTGACGACGTCACGATCAGCGGGAATGGCATTTTTGCTCCTCAACGCGCTGGCATTCTTGCCCGGGGCAGCGGTACTATCCGGATCACCGACAGCCGGATAATCGCAAATCTAAATACAGGCATAGTTTTAGGCAGCGGCCAGGAATTGGATCTCGACAGCACCATTATCAGGGATCATTCTAGTATGGGATTAAATTTGAGAGCCGGCAGCCATTCAATCATTACCAATTCCACGATCCAAAATAATGGCCTGAGATTAAATCCAAGAGCTGATCCATCTAATCCTAGTGCTATTTATAACGAAGGTACCCTTTTATTGACCCTCAGCAAGGTGCTTGATAATAGATATGGGGGGCTGGTTAACGCCGCTTCGGGTCGTGTCTACATCAGTAAAAGTGAGCTTTCCGGGAATCTGGGTGATGAACCTGCGGTGAATAACCACGGCGATACCAGTTACCTTCAGATTACCCAATCCTTAATTGCCAATAATCAGACAGGTGATCGTGCAGCTGTCGTAAACAATAATGGCATAGCAAGAATTTTAACCACCACGATCAGTAATAATTCAGGCACGGGATTGGCGTTGGGTTGGGATAATACAACCAGCTTCATAAGTTATTCAACGATCGTTGAAAATGGCGGCAATGGTATTTGGCCAGGAAGGTTTCCTGTCGACAATACGATTATCGCCAATAACACCGCCGGGCAGTGTATAGCGTCGATTCCCATTGGCGGAGGTACGGTTACTGGCACGAATATAGACACAGATGGCTCATGCGGTTTTCCTGCGGCAAGCACCTACACAAGCGCTGCACTCCTTTTAGGACCCTTAGCTGATAACGGCGGCCCTTCCAGAACTCATGCTCTACTCGATGGTAGTCCTGCCATTGATGCAGCTGTTGGCCGGTGTTTGCCGGAAGACCAGCGAGGCGAGCTGCGTCCTGGCGGTACCTCCTGCGATTCGGGTGCCTACGAAGATCCAATTGGTTTACCCCCATCCGTTGCTTCTGAGACTCCCGAGCTGACCGCCACCAAAAATGCCAACTGCCGCTATGGACCAGGCACAGCCTACGATATCGCAGATACCCTCTTTGAAGGCCAGACCGCCTTGGTCCTGGCACGAAATCAGGGCAATACCTGGTTTCAGATAGCGGGGCCCTCTTTCGGGACAGATTGCTGGGTATCCTACGTGACTGTGAAAACCAGCGGCGCGGTTGACGCGGCACCCATTGGCACCGGGCCTGCGCTGCCAGATGCGCCACCCGCCTCGCCTCAAGGCTGCTTTGTGTACGATCAAAATCAGGCTTCGGTCTGCACTGTTCCCTGTCCATCCAATCCCCAGCCTGGAGGGGTCTGCACACCTTAGAACATGTACTTTCTTTTTTTACGTAAAAGGTCTGGACATAGAAAACTCCAGACCTTTACCTTTCAACATATTAAATAATTAAGGATTTTTCAAAACAAAATCGTAACTACTCAGGTATGTCTTTGCGAGGCAGTATTATCGCCGAAGCAATCTCCCAGTCAGTCTTGGAGACTGCCGCGTCGCAAACGCGTACTCCTCGCAGAGACATTTCTGGAGATGCTGAGTAAATACATATCCTCATATAATAAGCGCGATAACAATTTCCAGGTCCCATGCTATACTCACTTGAAAATTCCCACATCGTATAAGGTGATGTAAATGGATCTATCCCTGATTTTTCAAATTATTTCCAACGCCTCTATCATTGTAGGCATTCTCTTTGGTCTGCTAAACCTGCGAAACTTCCGGGCCATGCGCAAACGTGAGAGCACTATCCTGATGCTTAATTCCTTTCAGACCAGCGAATTTGTACGCGGGCTTCTCCTGATCCTTAATTTGCCAGATGATATTGACAATCAGTATATCGACAACTTACCTAAAGATGAATATATTGCCATTTATATGGTTGTTGGTACCTGGGAGCGGCTGGGAATTCTCGTTTATCGCCGGGAGGTAGACCTGGATTTATTTGACGACGCATACAGCGGACCGGTAATTCAATCCTGGCAAAAACTGGAGAGCTACATCCGGGATTTCCGTGCACGCCTGGATCGCGATACGGCTTTTGAATGGTTCCAATGGCTTGCTGAGCGGATGAAGGAGCGGGAGGAAGATGAACAACCCATCCCTGCCTATGAGGCTTATCGGGACTGGAAATATACCGTTAAATAATCTAATGCCGATCGGGGACAGTGTAAATCAACGGTAGACTGACCAATGTAACAACATATTTTACGATCAAATTGAAAGTAAAGATTTGCCAAACGATATTCCAGGGAAGGGTCAAAAAGTGATTTTCTAACCCTGGCAGGGCGCCAAAAGCGCCGACTGCGAAAATGATATTATCAATAGGAACGCTGACGCTGTTGCTGAGGAGGACCCGCGCCCATTGATATTTATCCGTGATTTTGGTGACGAACCAATGATAGACCTCTGTATCAACCAATTCGCTGATTACCTCAGCCAAAATTGAAGCAAAAACAATCCGCCAAAGGGGACCCAATATTGCAGAAAACTCAGCCGTTAATCCCCAGTCAGCATCTCCGGGAACGCTGGCCACCCACATCAAATATCCGGCCATAAACAAATTGATCGCGCCAGCTGAAAGAATCAAAACCTGCGTATTCTTCTTCCCTAAAACCTTATGCACCACATCTCGAAGCGTAAAAGTGATCGGATAAATAAAAGTTCCCATATCCACCGCAAAACCGGCCACAACGCCAATTTTCAGGCTGGCTATATCAGATAGCATCTGCGCGGCAATATACGCGGCGACTATAATAACCGCGATTTTTGAAAAGTTTTGCACTCTTTTCGAATCTTCAGGATTGGTTTCCGTCATTTCTTTTCTCCAAAACTTTTTCCCTGGCAAGAGCCGCAATCATAACATGAACGGTCTCAGGCTTCAAAAGAAAATTCAAAAGATTAGTGATAAAATCGCCTGAGAAAACCGCATCATAAATTCAATCAAACTGAGGCCCTTATGACCGTCCCTTATTGGGTGCAAGACGCTATTTTTTACCAGATCTTTCCAGATCGTTTCGCCAACGGCGATCCCGGCAACGACCCTCCAAATGTCGAAGAATGGGGCAGCAAGCCCACATTATGGAATTATCAGGGAGGCGATCTGCGCGGCATTATTCAAAAGCTGGATTATCTCCTTGACCTGGGTGTGACTGCCCTGTATTTGAATCCAATTTTCCTCTCCCCCTCGAACCATCGCTACAACACCAGCGATTATTATAAAATCGATCCCAAGCTTGGTAATCGCGCAGACTTCGATGCTCTGGTCGATGCCGTTCACAGCAACGGGATGCGCATCATTATAGATGGCGTGTTCAATCACTGCTCGCGGGGATTTTTCGCATTTGCAGATCTGCTCGAAAATGGAATGCATTCACCATACAAAAACTGGTTTCATGTAAACGACTTCCCGCTTGATGCCTACACGCAAGGAGATGCAGAAAAATACGCCGCCTGGTGGAATTTCAAATCGTTGCCCAAATTCAATACCGACAATCCCCAAGTGAGAGAATATTTACTGGACGTAGCTCTTTACTGGATCGAGGCCGGTGTGGACGGGTGGAGACTGGACGTCCCCAACGAGATCGATGATGACGCCTTTTGGGCCAGCTTCCGCCAAATTGTCAGATCAGTAAACCCAGATGCCTATATCCTCGGTGAGATCTGGGAAGTGGATCCCCGATGGGTGGACGACCAGCATTTTGACGGTTTGATGCACTACCCTGTCCGCAATGCATTGCTTGAGAGCCTCACCGGCCAAATCAACGCCACGCAATTTGGAGACAAGGTCGAATCGTTGCTCCAGGCATATCCCTCAGAAAATATCAGGGCGATGTATCTCCCCCTTGGTTCACATGATACAGAACGTCTTCATTTTAAATTGAATGGAAATCTCGATAAAATAAAACTGGCTTTTCTATTTCAATTTGCTTATCCTGGGGCGCCTGCAATTTACTATGGTGATGAGATCGGGCTGGATGGCGATAAAGATCCCGATTGCCGACGTGCCTTTTCATGGGATCCAAACAACTGGAAAGGCGACCTGCGCCCATGGGTGCAACAACTGATTGCTCTGCGAAAATCCCATCCCGCATTGCGCCGCGGAGAATATTTTCGCTTACTGGCGGATGAAAAAGTCTACGCAATTGCACGGAAGCTTGGCAATGAAAAAATTTTAATTGGATTAAATCTCTCTGATGATATTAAGACCTTTCTCATCCCGGTTGACGCATTATGGGAAGATGGTCAGGAAGTCAAAAATTACCTTAACCACGAAAGTTTAGGGGTTATTAATGGGCAAGTAGAGCTAAAGCTGCTTCCCTGGAGTGGTGTTTTGCTTGGCTAGAGGAGTATGATGCAAAAATTCAACACGCTCGATTCTCTCATTGAAACAATGCTGCAAATGGAAGATGATCTTTTGGCAAATGCAGGCACGCGGGTCGTCATCAGCCGAGGCAACCCCCATGCAAAAGTGTTGGTGGTAGGGGAGGCACCGGGGCCGCAGGAAAATATTCAGGGGGTACCCTTTGTGGGACGAGCAGGGAAGATGCTGGAAAAAATATTTGCCGCTGTGGAATTTGATTCGGAAAAAGATATCTATATCACCAATTCCGTTTTCAGAATGCCACCTGGGGAGGGAGGAAAAACCTTCCGGAAACCTACGACGGAAGAAATCGAACATTATCGTCCTTATGTGCTCGAAATTATACGGCTGGTGGGTGCGCCAATTATTTTACTAACCGGGAATGTTGCCTGTCAATCCATACTCAGAAAAACTGGGATCACCCGATTACGTGGGCAATGGATTGAGATGGATGGACATTGGATCATGCCAATATTTCACCCCTCCTATCTATTGCGAAACCCCTCCAAGGAGCCTGGAGCTCCAAAGTCAATGATGTGGGACGATATAAGGGAGGTCCGCCGCAAGGTAGATACCCTCAATTAAGAGAAGCCTAGGTATTGATGCTTTTGCTTCAGCATGACAAATATATTTTCTCTCTAAATATGCTTTTCATGACCCTGGTGTGCTACTCAAATTTTCCACTTCTTTTATCTATAGTAGGGTTGTATTTATATTATTTTCAACATTTACCTTCAAAAAGCCATCACCATAATAAACTTTTATTTATCATAGACCAGGGTTCACAATTAGTAAATTTCTATCTAGCCACCTGACAGTTTTGCATCAACGGTAGGTACACATCGAAATGTTGAATAA
>JACNJN010000104.1 GCA_014382535.1 Candidatus Desulfolinea nitratireducens
TACGATTATCCCACCGCCTATTTGCAAGAGCAGGCTGGGATTGAGATGATCCTGGTGGGAGACAGCCTTGGAATGACAATGCTCGGTTACGATTCGACCCTGCCCGTTACGATGGATGATATGGTCCGTCACACCTCAGCTGTGCGGCGCGGCGCACCAACGGTCTTCATCATTGGCGATATGCCTTATATGAGTTATCAACCCAGCGTGGAAACGGCCATCCGGAATGCCGGACGATTCATGTCCGAAACCGGATGTGATGCCATTAAGCTGGAAGGTGGCGCTGCGATGGCAGACCGGATCAAAGGTATCACGGACGCTGGCATTCCGGCAATTGGACACCTTGGTCTGACGCCCCAATCCGTCAGTGCCTTAGGCGGATTCAAGGTCCAGGGGAAGGACGCCATACTGGCCAAGACCATCATTGACGATGCCAAGGCGCTTGAAAAAGCAGGTGCATTTGCCATTTTGCTTGAAATGGTACCAGACCGGATTTGTAAGATCATCACCGAGCGAGCCGAAGATTGCATCATTATGTCGCTGGGGTCCGGTCCGGATGCCCACGGCCAATTGCTGATCTATCATGATATGTTTGGCCTGTACCCAAAGTTCAAGCCCAAGATGGCAAAGGTCTTTGGGAACGCCGGTGAAGTTATCCTGAATGGCTTGAAATCCTATCATGACGAGGTCATCGACAAGATCTTTCCGGCTAGGGAAAATTGGTTTGGTATGAAAGATGACGAATACGATGAGTTAATGAAGATGCTGGACAAGTAACAATGGTTTAGATTTTGAGCTTGTTACTTGATAAGAAAGGAAAAAATGCCATTTGCCAACCGTACCAATCATTTAAAACCTGAAGGGGCTTATGAGGTATTGGCACGCGCCAACCAACTGGAGACTGCCGGAAAAGAGATCATCCATCTCGAGATTGGACAACCTGACTATCCCACTTTTGAAAATGTCAGTAGGGCGGGTATAGCGGCTATCCGAGACGGGAAGACGCGCTACACCTCCCCTTCAGGCATGCCATCGTTAAGGGAAGCAATTGCGGAGCAAGCCTCTCAGCAGCGAGGGATTGAGATTCACCCCGAAGAAGTCATTGTCAGCCCCGGTGGTAAGCCCAATCTGTTTTTTCCGACGCTGGCACTGATCGAACCTGGCGACGAGGTCATCTATCCAAATCCTGGATTTCCCACCTACGAAGCCATGATAAAGGTAGCTGGCGGCGTACCAGTGGCCGTTCCGCTATTGGAGCAGAATCAGTTTTCCTTCGACCTGGAAGCCTTCGATCGCCTCATCAATCAGAAGACGAAACTTATCATTCTGAATTCTCCGTCCAACCCGACCGGTGGTGTCATTCCGTCTGCAGACCTGGAGCACATCGCTTCCCAAGCTAAACGTTATGATTGTTGGGTGATGTCCGACGAACTTTACACCCGCATCGTTTACGATGATCTCGAAGCGCCCTCCATTGCGTCTCTGCCAGGTATGAAAGAGCACACTATCATCGTGGATGGCTTCTCCAAAACCTATTCGATGACTGGTTGGAGGCTAGGTTTCGGTATTATGCCCAAAGAACTGGCCGATCGCGTTGGGTTGCTGCTGACTCATGCTGTTGGTTCAACAGCCCATTTTACCCAATTTGCGGGGCTGGAAGCGATTACCGGCCCGCAGGAAATGGTAGATGTGGTGGTGACCGAATATCAGCGCCGCCGTGATGCCGTTGTGGATGGGCTGAATGCCCTCCCCGGTATAGTTTGCCAGAAACCACAGGGTGCGTTCTACGTTTTCCCCAATATCACTGGCACAGGGATGGGTTCAAGCGAGTTGGCGAATCTGATTCTCGAAGAGGCGGGCGTGGCCTTACTGCCCGGCAACTCATTTGGAAAACACGGTGAAGGTTACCTAAGAATTTCCTATGCCAATTCCATGCAGAATATTCATAAGGCTCTTGAGAGTGTTCGATTAATCCTTTGAATTTTTTCCAGAATACTGTATTCAGAAATAATCCCCAAGGTTATTGACTTGGGGATTATTTCTGTTTATTAATAATGAGGTTTGAAGCTTTACAAATACTCTTTTTCCATCATCACGAAATTAAATAAGGCGATTTTTGGATTGCTTCAGGTTGCGCTTAAAACGCAACCGCAAAAGTATCGTAATATGTTCCAGCCCCAAAACCATCAAAAAGGATGTGATCACCGGGTTTTATCAGGGGTAATTGGCGCAAAAATGCGATCATATTGGATGCTGCGCTAACATTCCCAAACTCACTAAGTATCCATGGCATCGGGATTTGTATCCCAATGTCCTTAAGCTGCTTTGCCTTTAACGAATTGATCTTCAAATTGGCATGGTGCACAATTCCTACCGTGATCTGCTTCGCAATTCCCATTTCATCCATCATGGCCTGGTACTTTTCATAAACATCGAACACAACCTGAACCCCCGTTCGCACAAAGAGCTTAACCATTCCCATGGGGCTGGCCATCGCTACTGATGATATCCTGTCTTCAGGTTCATGCATCAGCCCGGCAAAGCGGAGATGATTATCCCCGGACTGAGAAAATTCGATCATTGATTGATCCACTTTAGTTTGCCCGGAGTGTGGATAAGACATGGCCACAGTCAGCACGCCTTTTTCATCATATACCTCATGCGGCTTACCCACGAGAAACTTCATGGTTTGCCCCGGAATCACACCAATAACGCCAGCGCCATTCCCAAATAACTGCAATGCGCTTATATCCCGAGACTTCATAACCACCCTGCTTAGTCCTTCAATTCCCCCAATCAAAACCTTCTTTCCAAATAATTCCTTTGCGACATTCCTTTTTGTCTGTTGGTGAACCGCCAGGTCTGGATTCAACAGCAGATGCAATGCGCCCATTGAACTGTCGCAGGCTTTGTGAACGCTGATTTTTATGGCACTTTCAGGAATGCCTGCCTTTTTTGCGATCTTTTCCGTATAGTCGTCTGATACAGGCCCGGTCATGCCAATGAGCACTCCCTCCACCTCCTCAGGTTCCCACCCATTTGCTTTTGCTGCTTCACGCAAAAATCGTGCCCCCACTTCAACCTCCAGCTCGAGTTGCTCATCATCTGATAAAACGGGACCGTGATGTCTGTGGACAAATCCCAAAGGTGCCAGATTCATCCGCTCCTCCTTGAGAAGGGGTTTGCCAAGGTGATCTTCCAATAATGGAATCAATGCCTCATTATCATAACTCTTACCCCAGGCTCCGTAAGCTCCGCCGATACCAATCTCTGGATGGAAAACACGTTTAATACCAAAAGGAACACCCTCTCTGACGGGAATTACATCGGTTTCAACCTGTGGTTGCTCAAAAAATGGAGCTACAATATTTTGAGAGTTTTTCGATTTAATATTCATCTCTATTACCTCTTTAATGAATTTATAAAATTTTACAAATATTCCTTGACCACCAGAACGGAATTATGTCCGCCAAAACCAAAGGCATTACTGATCGCTACGGCCACATTTTTCTCGCGGGCCTGATTTGGGACGTAGTCCAGGTCGCATTCAGGATCGGGGGTTTCATAATGGATCGTCGGTGGCAACGTATTTTCCCTGATTGCCTGTACGCAGAAAATGGTTTCCAGCGCACCTGTCGCACCCATCATATGCCCGGTCATTGATTTGGTGGAGGAGATGGCTGTATTATAGGCATGCTGTCCAAGCGCCGCTTTTATGGCTTTCGTTTCAGAAGCATCATTGAGCTGGGTCGCCGTGCCGTGGGCACTTATATAATCCACTTCATCTGGATTGACCTGAGCCGTCGCGAGTGCCTGTGAAATTGCTGCCGCGCCCCCAACGCCGCCCGTGGAGGGTGCTGTAATATGGAAAGCATCTGCGGTGGATGCATACCCGGCTAACTCCGCGAGGATATTTGCACCACGCCCAATTGCATGGCTTTCCCTCTCAAGCATCAAAATACCCGCACCCTCGCCCATTACCAGGCCATCCCGGTTCTTGTCGAAGGGAGCAGGGACTGTCGTGTAGTCATCATTCCGGCGTGATAAAGCGCCGATTCGATCAAATGCGGCGATTCCTGTTTCAGTAATTGTCGCTTCAGATGCACCCGTCAAGGCGGCATCGATCATTCCTGAGCGAAGCATCATCCAGGCCAGGCCAATTCCGTCAATACCAGAGGCGCAAGCGGATGCGACAGACATCGCGGGGCCTTTGATACCAGTATCAATCCCAATCATTCCTGCGGCGCCATTTGCCATCATCATTGGGATTAAAAATGGGCTCACACGTCTTGCACCCTCATCCTTAAGTGTGAATATTGCCTCTTCAAGAGAAGCGAGCCCGCCCATAGCAGAGGAGACGAGCACGCCAATCCGTGGTGCGTTTTCCGGGGTGACTTCCAATCCAGAATTTTGCAAAGCTTCTTGTGCCGCAGCGGTTGCGTATTGTTCAAAAAGATCCCGACGACGAGCTTCCTTTATGGGCATATAATTTTTTGGGTCAAAATCCTTCACTTCGCAGGCGATTTGCGCCATCCAGCCAGATGCATCAAAGCGGGTGATCGGGGCAACGCCAGACACTCCATTGACGATGTTTTTCCAGGTCTCCTGGACCGTTAACCCAACAGGGTTGATAGTCCCCATACCAGTAATGACAATTTTTTCCATGCTGCCTCCAAATAAATATTCTTCTAAAAAAGAGTAACCCCCGCGAGCGCACTTCGTCACGGGGGAGAGAGTTATTGTGAGACTATTTTTTCTCGAATTATATTATTCCCCCGGCTTGGGAAAATATTCTCCTTCAACCCACTCATCTCCCTCTGGTGTAATTTCTTTCTTCCAGACAGGAACGATCTCTTTCAGGCGGTCAATCCCATAACGTGCGGCATCAAAAACACCAGTGTCCCGATGAGATGCTGTGCAGGCGATCAATACTGTTGGTGTACGAGGATAGAGTTTCCCGATCCTCTGGACGATGGCAATTCCTTCTACAGTGGGCCATTTTTCGCGGATTTCCTCGGCGACCTGGAGCATCTTTGCCTCAGCCATTGGTTTGTAGGCTTCGTATTCAAGATGATCTGTTTCGTGCGGCTTGTAATGTATCCCTTGTGCCTTGCCCGTACGCGTTGTTCTTCCGCGCACCATGCCTGTAAAAATTGCTGCTGCGCCTGTGGATGTGAGCGTGATTTGATCGAGGAGTTTGTTTAAGTCAAGTTCTTCCTCTGAGATGGAAAAAATGGTCGGGAATTTCATGGTGAAAGCTATCCTCCGCTTACAGGCGGAAATAAAGCGATCTCCGCGCCTTCAGGGATAAGCTCTTCATCAAAAGCGAATTCGCGATTAATGGAGATCAGGGTTGAAGGAAGAGATGCCTCCAGCGCAGGGATCTGGGCAATCAGGATTTCTTTGAGGCCTGCCACTGTGAGATGATTTTCAATTTCTAACTCCATGGAGCGACGCTCAGCCCGGGTGCGCAGCGTGGCAAAAAACATAATCTTGACCTTATGCATTGACCACATCTCCGCTCAGACCACCATGCTTTTCAACGAGACGTATATTCTCAATGTGCATGGTTTTTTCAGCAGCCTTTGCCATATCGTAGATCGTCAGGGCCGCGATAGAGACAGCAGTCAGGGCTTCCATTTCGACGCCGGTTTTGCCGCGTGTCCGTGTTGTGGCAGTGATCTGCACACCGGGTAGAGATTCGTCCAGATCGAGTTCCACTGAGATATGTGTCAGCGGCAGGGGATGACATAAGGGAATCAAGCCGGATGTCTGTTTGGCTCCGTTGATACCGGCTATTTGGGCAACGGTTAATACATCACCTTTTTTCATTTCCCCCGCTGCAATCAAATCGAAAGTCGCCTGTTTCATGTGGATTTCACCGCGGGCAACAGCGACACGTTCGGTATCTGGTTTTGCGCCCACATCCACCATATGGGCTTTTCCTGCGTCGTCTAAATGGGTCAATTTTGTCATAGGCGCATTATACCGCAGACGTTACTTACCGCTGACAGCATTTACTGGACGCGACACTATAACGCTTGCCACTGACAGTACCTACTGTATGCGGCACCTTACCCCAGCAGGTCTGTTATAATCGCCCCTTATGAGCATTGATATTGTCCGCAACCAATCTGAATCTTATTCAGTCAGTACGCCCGTTTTTGAAGGACCGCTCGACCTTTTATTGAACCTGATCGAAAGTGCCGAGCTCGATATAACAAGTGTCTCCTTGGCCTTGGTCACAGACCAGTATTTGGAACGTATTCGTGCGCTGGAAAACATGGATGCCGATGAGATTTCAGCATTTTTAGTCATCGCAGCAAAACTTGTTCAAATTAAATCAGAGGCATTATTGCCACGCCCGCCTGTGCGTGAAGCAGGGGAGGAAGACCCCGGCGAGGCCCTGGCCCGTCAATTACGACTGTATAAGAAATTCAAGGAAGTGGCAAACTGGCTGAGTGAGCGAGGCAAACAGGATTTGCGGACCTATTTGCGGATCGCTGCCCCGCCCAAAGTTGAATCTCGTTTCGAGATGGGGGATGTTACTCTGGCGGATCTCATTTTAGCCGCTGAAACGATTTTTGCCCGTGAAGTCGAGAAGGCCGAACTGGGGACGGTTATCCGTGCTCCAAGGGTGACTATTCGGGAAAAGGTTTCCCATATCACCAAAATCCTG
Organism: Candidatus Desulfolinea nitratireducens; assembly: GCA_014382535.1. Lineage (GTDB taxonomy): Bacteria > Chloroflexota > Anaerolineae > Anaerolineales > Villigracilaceae > Desulfolinea > Desulfolinea nitratireducens. The sequence goes on from JACNJN010000104.1 coordinate 6,680, forward strand.
AGTTCTGAAAAGCGGACGACTTTTCGCCAGATGGTTGAGGGGGCCAATAGTCGGATTGAGGTGGTGGTCACCTTTCTAGCTTTGCTTGAGCTGGTCAAACGATACCGGGTTGATGCTTGGCAGGATGCATTATTTAGCGATATTCACATCGAAAGAATGGGGGATTTATTGGCAGACGAGGACTTTGATATAGAGTTTGAGTAGGGTAAGTTTGGGGGAAAGGCAATTTGAATATGCTGATCTGAAAATCCCCTGACAAACGAATGGGATCGATGGCAAAGAGACCATTATTGCTGCGTCAAATCAATTCTATTTGTGCGAATATTTGGACCATCCAACCATCAAGGGCTTTATAGATATAGAACCCGCATGCTATAATGGTCCACATGGATTCTCTCATCGGTCTTGGTTCAGCAATCATCCTGACAAGCATTAGTTTTTTGCTAAGCCTTCGAGCAGGAATTCGATCTATTCAGGCGGGTCGTCATCTTGATAATTGGTCTATACGTCAAAAAAAAATGTGGACGGGGAGGCGTTTTTTGGGTGGGGCGGTGGCCCTGGGCATTCTTACTATTACCTTAATTACAATCGCAATCCCAATTTCTCGCGCAGATTCCCCTTCTCTACAAGGGGAATCTGCGCCGCAGCCTCTGGCACAGATACCAGAAAATTTAATAGAGATTGGCTCGTCTCCTGAACCAAAAACCAGCATCCCGGTTGCGACGGCCAGTCAACTCTCCCCATCTGAAACGCGATCCCGTCTTACGCCCGGGAACCCTTCTCAAACACCGACAACGGAAATACTTACAACACCAACCCTCACAATACCTGTCATTGTAGAGGCACTCTTCCAGGGAAATTTAACCCCTGAGGCTGGTGTATCCATCAGTTCCTTAAGATTTTCCGCCGAAATGGAGGATTACAAAGCAGTCCTCCCCAGCACATCCTTTTATAATCCAATAAAACGCATGTATGCCGTATTTTCATACCGGGACATAGCTCAGGGTGTACAATGGACAGCCCTGTGGTACCGGGAGGGGGAATTGGTAAATTTTGATACCGAACCTTGGAATCAAAATCCGACAGGAGTTGGGTTTACAGAGTGGAACCCGTCTCCCGAGAAATGGCTGCCTGGTATTTATGAAGTTCAAATTTTTATAGGACGGGAACTGCAATCAATAGGTCAATTTGAATTAAAAGGCGCCCCACCAACGCTGACTCCAACTGCAACAATGACATTCACACCCTCCCCAACCTTTACGCCAACCCGGACAGCAACTATCACATTTACCCCAACTAAAACTTCGACGGCTACGCACACCCCCACCAGGACGCCATCGCCAACTGCAACCTTTACGCCCACGCCGTCCAAAACACCGACGCGGACACCAACGTTAAAGTTTACACCTTCCAAAACACCTACACAAACACCCTCATTAACGCCTACAACGACCCATACGCCGACTCGGACACCGACTGCGACCCATACGTCGACGCCGACCAATACACCTACGCAAACGTCAACAGCGACCTTTACTTTAACACCGACGAATACACCCACGCGGACACCGACTGCAACCTTTACCTCTACGCCAACCAATACGCCCACAAAAACGCTGACTGCAACCTTAACCTATACTCCAACCAATACTCCGACTAAAACGCCTACAAGCACGCCGACAGCGACCTTTACATCTACGCCGACCAATACACCGACGCGGACACCGACCGCGACCTTTACTTATACACCGACCAATACACCAACGCAGACACCGACCGCGACCTTTACTTATACGCCATCCAACACGCCAACTGCGACCTTTACATCTACGCCGACCAATACACCGACACGGACGCCGACTGCCACCTTTACTTCCACGCCGACCAATACACCGACGCGGACGCCAACCGCGACCTTTACCTCTACGCCGACCAATACACCGACGCGGACGCCAACCGCGACCTTTACCTCTACGCCCACCAATACCCCGAGTCGAACGCCAACCGCGACCTTTACCTCTACGCCCACCAATACCCCGAGTCGAACGCCAACCGCGACCTTTACCTCTACGCCCACCAATACCCCGAGTCGAACGCCAACCGCGACCTTTACCTCTACGCCCACCAATACCCCGAGTCGAACGCCAACTGCGACCTATACTTCTACTCCCACAGATACACCGACGCGGACTCCGACTGCGACATTTACCTCCACGCCGACCAAAACCCCGACACGGACGCCAACTGCGACAAATACATCCACGCCGACTAAAACACCGACCCGGACGCCAACTGCAACCCATACCCCTACGCCCACCTATACACCGACACGGACGCCAACTGCGACCTTTACTTCTACTCCGACAGATACACCGACACGGACGCCGACTGCAACCTTTACTTCTACTCCAACAGATACACCGACACGGACGCCGACTGCGACCTCTACTTCCACGCCGACCAATACGCCAACGGCAACCTTTACATCTACGCCCACGAAAATCCCGACGCGGACTCCGACTGCGACCTTTACGACCACGCCCACCAAAACCCCGACGCGGACTCCGACTGCGACCTTTACGGCTACGCCGACCAATACGCCGACACGGACGCCGACAGAGACATTTACATCCACCCCTACCAAAACGCCGACGCGTACCCCGACTGCAACCTTCACCTCCACGTCGACCAATACGCCCACAAGGACGCCAACGGCGACCTTTACTTCCACCCCGACGAATACGCCAACAGCGACAATTGATCCCAATTGTGATAAAGCTGTATTTATTGGGGATGTAAATATTCCTGACGATACCCTCTTCCCGCCAGGAGCACAATTCTCCAAAACATGGCGATTGAAAAATATCGGAACTTGTATCTGGACATCAGATTATAAGATTGTGTTTGTTGGTGGAGATACAATGGGCGAAAAGGATGAATTCCCTCTGCCTGTCACTGTTCAGCCTGGAGAAGTGGCAGATATTACTATTTCTTTGGTTGCACCGAATGGAATAGGAAATTACCAGAGTAATTGGCAGATCCAAAGCCCCTCAGGAAAGCTCTTTGGGATTAATAATAATATTAAAAATGATACGCCATTCTGGATAAAGATTATTGTTGGGATTATCCCGACTGACACGCCCACTGCTACTCCTTCTCCGACAGTCTCACCAACACCAATTGTCACCACAGAATATGATTTTAGTGCTCATACCTGCGAGGCAATCTGGAGAAGCGGAAGTGGCATATTATCCTGTCCCGGCGTGGAAAATGACGATCGAGGTTTCATTCAACCGGGTAATTCTTTCATCCTGGAAGGAAATAATCCTGCCACAGGTCCAGGTTTATTAACAGTTCCTCAGACCTCCAATAACGGCTTTATCCAGGGTGTTTTCCCCGCAACCACAGTTGTAAATGGGTCACGCTTCCAGGCGACTGTGGGATGCGAAGAAGGGGCAACATCCTGTGCGGTTCTCATTCGTTTGGATTACCAGGATGAAAATGGTCAAATTCACGAGTTTTGGGGATTTGGTGAAAGGTATGATGGACTCAATTTTGAAGTTGACCTGGACCTATCTCCACTCGCGGGTGAAAAGGTTAATTTTGTCTTCACAGTATTATCTCTTGGGTCACCCGATGGGGATCGAGTACTATGGATCGCGCCGCGTATCACTCTCGCTGAATTGCCCGCAACTGCAACTCCAACGTTCACCGTAGTGTCAACACATACGCGGACTCCCCTTCCGACCGCCACTCTTTCACCAACACCTTCAAAAATTTATAAGTATTTAAAGAAATGCATCGCCGGTCAGGAGTGCTTTACACCCAAAAAACGAATACCAAAATCAGACGGAAATAATTAGCTCAAGATTTGCAGCCAGGGGCAAAGGTCTACTGAATGCTCAGCAGAATGTTTATAATAATATTCAACGGGATTATTTATCAGGAGATCCGGTAAAAAATGCCCCAATTTCTTTCATATTTCCCTTCACCAGGATGAGCGCAAGGGCTGCTCCAGTGCCGTCTATTGTGACGTCAATCCAGCTGGCCATTCTTCCTGCCACAAAAGATTGATGGAATTCGTCTGTTACTGCGTAGAAAATGGCCAGGAGCCAGGCAAGTTTTAGTTTTGAAGGGTCAAATTTGAAGGCGAAAATATAAGCAAAAGCGAGCAAACCATATCCAAACAGGTGACCACCTTTTTTAACAAATAGATCCGCCCAATCAAACTCAGGCATGGTATCTGATGGAATGGAGGAGAAGAAAAAAATGGCAGCCATCATTATTATCGCAGGAAACCAGGAGGGGAAATATCGAAATATGTGTCGCATGAACATGATTGTATCGCTTTTTCACCAATTTCAAATCCAATTACGAAAGATTGAATTTCCATACGTATGTGTATTTTTGTACATGGTAAAATTAGACCAAATTTATCCAGTAAATGGGAGATATTCTAATGAATGACTTTTTACATCGGCCGGGATTCTTCGGTACCAGCGCAAACTTTGCCGCTGATTTTACTCTGGTGATGATGATTTTGATCGCCGCCCTTTTTTCAGTGGGGGTTTTTCTGGCTGTGAAAAAGAAATATGAGCAGCATCGCTGGGTACAAACAGCCGCTGCATCCTTGAACGCGTTTATGGTTTTATGGATGATGATCCTTCCCTATCGGGATTTTGTTGCACCCGGTATTCCAGCTCAACTCGGCGAGAAATTCCATGCCATCACGACCTTACACGCTTTTGTGGGTTTCTTCGCCCTCACCTTTGGTTTATTTGTCACCTTGCGCGGAAACGGACTGGTTCCAAAAGCTTTAAAATTCAAGAATTACAAGCTCTTTATGCGCATCGCATATGGCATGTATATGCTTACAACCCTGCTGGGGATATGGGTTTATCTGACCTGGTTTGTGAATAATCCCAATCCACCCACTTATTGATGAGCCTTTCAACAGCAAACACCACAGCCCTGACAAATCTGAAAAAAGATTGGATGCGCACAGGGCTATTTTTTATCCTTCTCACTGGAGCAGGGTATTTCTTGCTTGATCACTTCTGGGAACATAATTATGCGCTGCGCTGGCTTGGATTGACTGCCGCCCTTGCTGCATGGCAGCTTATTGCTCTTTGGCAGGCATTGCCCCAAAATCATCGAGCTGGCGAGTACGCACTCCTCCCTGACCTGGGATTGGGGAATCAACTTTCTCTTGTACGTGGATTTTTCATCGCCGCCCTGGCCGGATTTCTCTTCTCCCCATGGCCCTTCGGGTGGCTGGGATGGGTACCCGCCTTTCTGTATTTCTTCTCGGATATTACCGATCTTCTTGACGGTTATTTCGCACGGATTCAAAATCACGTCACGGAACTGGGTGCGGCGCTCGACATGAACAATGATTCCTGGGGCGTGTTGGTCGTCACTGGGCTGGCTTTTTGGTACGGACAGGTGCCTGTTTGGTATTTACCCGTTGGTCTGGCGCGCTATTTTTTCCTGGCTGGTCTTTGGATCCGTGAACGACAGGGAAAGGAGAATCTGGAATTGCCGCATAGTTTCCGGCGACGCATCTTTGCTGGTGTTCAAATGGGACTTATCACCGCCATGCTCGTACCCCTCTTTGCTCCCCCTGCAACTACGATTGCTGCGACCTTGTTCATGATCCCATTTCTGGGCGGCTTTCTTTATGATTGGTTTCTTGTTACCGGAAAGATTGATCCAGAAAAAGGAGCAGTATTTTTTGAAAATCTCCTCTCCTCCGCATGGATGCGCTTGTTGCCTCTTGGATTACGGATACTGACTGCAGCAGGATTGGCATATCTTGCATTGCTTCAACCCGTGGATATTTTTGGTCTTTATCAACTTCCCTTTGGCCCTCTCTGGCTTATCCTGGAAATCATTGTTATTTTAATGCTCATCTTTGGGGTGATGGGACGCCTTGCTGCTGTGTTCGCTCTTGTTTTTCTGGGGCTGATGCTCAAGTTCACGCTTCTTACACCACTCCATTTTAGCTTGCTCCTTTTTTCTGCAATTCTTCTTTTTACAGGGTCAGGTGCTCTTTCTATCTGGTCTCCTGAAGAATGGCTGATCTATCATCGTGCAGGAGAAGATTTCCATGCGTAGGAAGAAGTCTGCCCTTATTTTCCTGTGGTTATTGATCGCTGCCCTTTTTTGGTGGGCATGGCGGGATATCTCTCTCCTGCAAGTTTGGGATGCGCTCAGCCGTCTCAGTATACTATCTCTTGGGATCCTCCTCGCTCTCAATGGCGCAATTCTTCTGCTATTTAGCAGCCGCTGGTGGCTTATCATCCGTGCCTTGGGTTATAAGATCCCCTATTTTCCCCTCGCAAAATATCGCCTGGCCAGCTTTGGTTTAAGTTACTTTACGCCCGGCCCGCAATTTGGCGGTGAGCCGCTTCAAATATATTTTTTACATGCCAACCATCAGGTCCCGACCGATACCGGATTGGCTTCCGTCAGCCTCGACAAGTTGCTGGAAATGCTGGCTAATTTTACATTTTTATCGATTGGAATAATGCTTATGGCCTGGCAGGGCTTCCTTTTCCAGGAAATGACAGAAATAGTGGTTTCGTTTTCCACCACGATGGTCATCCTGCTGGTGGGCTACCTCCTCGCTCTGTTGATGGGAAAGATGCCTCTGACGTGGGTTTTAGGTTTGATTCCGCTAAATAAACGCTGGCAAACCTCCCTGAGAGCGACCCGCCAAACAATCCTCAACGCGGAATCACAAATCGGAGCTTTCTGCCGCCAACAGCCGCGCATCCTCATTCAGTCCAGCTTGCTTTCCGCATTGATCTGGCTATCCTTATTCGGGGAATACGCTCTCGCCCTGCGATTTTTGGGATTGGAAACGAGCTTGATCAACATCCTGACAATAATCGTTTTCGCGAGATTGGCCTTCCTGACACCCTTGCCGGGTGGATTGGGCGCTCTCGAAGCGGGGCAGGTGATCGCCATGCAATCGCTGGGTTTGGATCCCGTATTTGGGGTCAGCATGAGTTTATTTATCCGTGTCCGGGACACATTATTTGGTCTGTTCGGTTTATGGATCGGTAGTGCAGCTTCGCATAAAAATTCCCTTACGAGCAATAATAATTCGAGCGAGAATAAAAATAAACCAGTGTTTGGAGCAAAAAGTCCCACTAAGCCGTAGAAGAAATTTACGTTGAACACAATTTCACTTTTATTAAATTTCTATCCAAAAATTCGCTATAAGAGAAGGCTAGACTTGCATTGCACTTTAGAAGTGCGTTGCAAGTCGGTTTTTCAAAGGGCATGATTCTTTCTCGAACCCAATGTGCAACGCATCTTAAAGATGCAATTCACATTTCACTTGTTTTTAGGATAGGTTCAAAGTTCTTCCAAACCTTATTGCACCTCACTAACTAACTTTAAAGCTTATTGGATATTAGCCAAGAAATGGGGTATAAATTTCCTATGAAAAATCGCCAGGCCCTCTATTTTGAAGCACCAAATCAGGTCTCTATTCACGAGGAGCAGATGCCTGCCCCGGCGGAGGATCAAGCCTTCGTTCGGACGCACCTCTCGGCGATCAGTGCGGGTACAGAGATGCTCTTTTATCGGGGGCAGTTCCCCAAAGATTTGGCAGTGGATGAAAATATTGCCTTCCTCCAGGAGCAGAATGCGGAATATCCGCTAAAATATGGCTATGCTGCGGTCGGCGTTATTGAAAAAGTTGGCGAAAATATCCCGGAAATCTTGTTGGGGAGACGTGTCTTTTCCTTTCAGGCCCATCAGAGCCATTTTCTTGCCAAAGAGAGCGAGCTTTTTTTGATCCCGGATGACATCTCGAATGAAGAGGCCGTCTTTATGCCAAATATGGAGACGGCCCTAAATCTCGTCATGGATGCCCGTCCCCTGATCGGGGAGAGAGTGATCGTTTTTGGGCAAGGCATTATTGGCTTGTTGACGACGGCCTTGCTGAGCCAATTTCCGTTGAAGAATTTGGTAGTTGTTGACCCCTATCCATTTCGGCGGAAAACTGCGCTTAGCCTCGGAGCAGATGAAGCTTTCGCTCCCGGAGCGGTTGAAGATGGGAATTTTGACCTTGCCCTTGAACTTTCCGGTGTACCTGAGGCGCTGAATCAGGCGATAGACAAAGTCGGCTTTGGCGGGAGAGTCATCGTCGGATCATGGTATGGACAGAAGCCTGTCACCCTCGATTTGGGTGGACGCTTTCACCGGAATCGTATCCAATTGATCAGTAGCCAGGTCAGCACAATTGCCCCAAATCTTAGTGGACGCTGGGATAAATCCCGGCGGTTTGAATTGGTCTGGGAGATGTTGAGGCAAGTTAGACCAGGTAAATTGATCTCGCTGCGCATCCCGCTTGGAGAGGCTGAGCAGGCCTATCTCATGCTTGACACAAATCCACAGGATCTTTTACAAGTCGTTTTTGAATATCCATAGTTTTCACCACGAAGACACAGAGAACACAAAGAAAAACTTTGTGAGTTTTGTGCCTTTGTGGAGCTTTTTTGGAGGAACACCATGTACACTGTCGCCGTAAAATGTAATTTTATTGCTCAGCATTTTCTGATCGGAGGAGATTGGGGGGCAGAGAATGAACTCCATTCCCATCATTATCAGATCGAATTACAACTTGAGGGGACCAGCCTCGACGAACACGGGTACCTCGTGGATATTGTTGATATCGAGGCCAATTTGGAGGCACTTATTGCAGAATACCGTGAAAATACACTGAATGAGCTGCCGGCCTTTAAGGGGTTGAATCCATCTGTTGAACATTTTTCCCGAATCCTGTGTGAGACTTTGCAAAAAAAGATAGCTGCACCGAATATTTCCGCCTTTGTTGTCAAGCTTTGGGAAGGCGAAATTGCCTGGGCATCGTATAGGCTGGGGCGTTAATGCGTGTTGGACTACTGATCTATGGCAATCTGGATACGCTTTCTGGCGGCTATCTTTATGATCGTAAACTTGTTAGGTATTTGCAGGACCATGGTGACGATGTGGAAATCATTTCGCTCCCGTGGCGCAATTATGCTGCTCATCTCGGAGATAATCTTTCTGCCACACTCCTGCGACGATTGGCTGGCTCCCGTTTTGATGTGCTGATCCAGGATGAGTTAAATCATCCCTCGCTCTTCTTGCTGAACCGCCGATTAAGAGATCGTATCAGCTGTCCGATCATTTCCATTGTGCACCATTTGCGCTCCAGTGAAAAACGGAGGGATTGGCAAAATTGTCTTTACCGTCTCCCGGAAAGAGCCTATCTGCAAAGTGTGGATGGCTTTATCTTCAACAGTCAAACTACGCGGAATGTTGTTGAGGAAACGATTGGCAAATCCCGCCCTCACGTAGTCGCGTACCCTGCTGGAAATCGTCTCGAACCCCAAATTGATCAAGCGGAAATTTCTGCTCGGGCTAGAGAAAAAGATCCCCTAAAAATCGTTTTTTTGGGTAGCGTCATTCCTCGCAAGAATCTACACACTTTGCTCGATGCGCTTTCCCAGCTTACCCCGGGAAGTTATCAACTATCGGTGATCGGTGGCCTCGATGTAGATCGCGACTATGTTCAGCGAATCCGGCGTCAGGTAGCTGACCTCGGTCTTGAGAGGCGAGTTACTTTTTTCGGAGCAATGCATGATAAAAATCTAAGAGCCGCTCTCCAGGAGAATCATATTTTATTGATGCCCTCCTCTTATGAAGGATTTGGGATTGCCTATCTCGAGGGGATGGGTTTCGCTCTCCCAGCCATTGCCAGCAAGGAGGGAGCAGCGCATGAGATCATCACGCATAATGTGGATGGCTTTCTCATTGAGGCGGAAAATGCCTCCTCCTTGGCGGGGCATCTGCGGGAATTGACATCGAATCGGGAAAAACTCATCCAAATGAGTCTCGCCGCCAGAAAACGTTACCTTGCACACCCTACCTGGGATCAAAGCATGGCAAACATCAGGGAATTTTTATGGAAGATTACACAAACTTTATCCGCTACCTAACGGCAAAAAAAAGCGTGGATGACCGCGCCCTTAATCAACAGCTTTGGGATCAGCTCTCAGCGTTAATAAAAGATACCGAAAAGCCCCTCCGGATATTGGAAATTGGCGGTGGGATTGGCACGATGATTGAGCGTTTGCTGGAGAGGCAAGTTTTGCAGAATGCCGAATATACTTTGCTCGATGAGCAATCAGAAAATATCGCAGAAGCTCGTCGGCGATTGCCAGCCTGGGCGGAAAAGCACGGGTTTGATGCGGTTTGGGAAAAAGATGCCTTGCTTCTCCAAAAAAATGCCCGTAAATTGAAAATCACTTTTCTTGCTGAAGATATCTTCACCTTTCTTGAATCGCAATCTGCCTCCCAAAAATGGGATTTGATCATCGCGCACGCTTTTCTTGATCTGGTAGATATTCCAGCAGCATTGCCACAGTTTTTCGACCTGTTGCGTTCCGGTGGCCACTTCTACTTTACGATCAATTTTGATGGCGAAACCATCTTTGAACCGCAGATTCCCAATGATGCCCAGATCATGGCCCGCTACCAACATACCATGGATACTCGTCTCACAAACGGCAAACTATCCGGAGATAGCCGTGCTGGGAGGCATCTTTTTGACCATCTCAAAGCGGCGGGCGGCGAAATTCTTGCAGCGGGCAGCTCTGATTGGGTTGTGTTTTCTGGGGCAGGAGGCTATCCCGCTGATGAAGCGTACTTCCTTCATTTCATACTCAATACCATCCAAAATGCGCTCGGCGGTGACGCGGATACCGATCAGGACCACCTGGATGCCTGGGCGAGTGCCCGCCACGCCCAGGTCAGGGATGGTACGCTGATCTATATCGCCCATCAACTTGATTTTCTGGGGAGCGTCCAATGAAAGTGATATTAAATGTCGCCATGACTCTCGATGGAAAAATCGACAGCGTTGCGCGCCAGGGAGCCTCAATTTCTTCGGAGGATGATTGGGAGAGGGTGGATCGCCTTCGGGCAGCCCAGGATGCGATCATCGTTGGTGGACGGACCTTACTTGACGATGATCCGCGCCTTTTGGTGAAATCTGATTCCTTACGTGCAGAACGGGTTGCGATTGGATCTTCACCAAATCCCGCAAAAGTGGGGATCATTTCAAACGCAACTTTGTCTGTTAAAAGCCGCTTTATGACTGCTGGTGAGGCAACTATTATCATCTTTACCTCACGGCGGACTTCCGAAACCCAGCTCACAACCTTGCGAGATGCAGGTGCGCAAGTTTTTGTGCTGGGCGAATCCCGTGTAAATTTAGCTGCCGCGATGGAGACCCTTGCTGAGCAGGGCATTGAAAAAGTTTTGGTCGAGGGCGGAGGCAGTCTGAACGCTGCATTGCTTGCTAAGGGGCTTGTGGATGAAGTCCAGGTCTATATCGCTCCGCTCATCTTTGGCGGGGCGACCGCGCCCACCCTCGCTGATGGAGATGGGATTCTGATGGATGTTAAATTGGATTTGCTTTCGGTGGATAAATTAAATGATGGGGGAGTCTTGCTGAAGTATCGCGTGGATTAATTTTCATCAGTTATTAAAAAGGAAAAAACCCCTTGCAGTTTTGAGCAAAGGGCTTCTTTGTCTACCAATATGTGTTTTAAATATCTTCAAAACGAAGATTAATATTTACGCTTTCGCCCAGATCGACACCTTGAACAACAATCGCTTTTCCGCTGGGATGGCCATCAAAAACAACACTGAATCCTGTATCTTCAAAGGATGTCAGGATTTCTCGTTCAACATAGCCGAGCTCAGTAAAGGCAAATCTATAAAAGGTAATTGCATCGGATAGGCTAAGTGTGGTCTGAAAGTTGATCGACCCATTTCCCAGATCCATTACTGACCCCTCATCAACATCTTTTGGAAGTGGGAAATCATATTCTGCTCCCGTCGAGACTGGTGGCTCTTTAGCAGATACTTCAGGGGCAGAGAGGGTTGCCTGGGCAGGTGTCGCAACTTCAGCAATTGTGGTTGTTTTGTCACCGCATGCCGCAGTCAGAGCGAGAAGAAGGATCATTATTACGAAAAGCGAGGGTTTTCTTTGCATAGTGAACTCCTTTTTGTCAACAGTAAATTGATTGGGATTATAGCATGGGACGCATTTAGGACAGGGGTATAATTCTGTAATTCAATCTTGTGCAGGAGAATCTAATGAGCAGAATGACAGGAAAACCAATGCGCGAACGACCTCTCTTAAGAGCCTTTATGCGCTTCCCGATCTATCTATATCGTGCCCGCCTGGGCTGGTTATTTGGTGAACGGTTTTTGATGCTTAGCCACACTGGAAGAAAAAGTGGAATAAAACGTTATGTTGTTCTTGAGGTGGTTAATCAGGATGACGAAAATAAAAATTTCTACGTTGCTGCGGCCTGGGGGAAAAAGGCGGATTGGTATAGGAATATTCTCGTAACCCCGAAAGTAACAGTTCAGGTAAAAAACCAGCAATATTCAGCCTATGCTGAAAAAATTTCACCGGAAGCTGCACTTGAAAATTTATGGGCATACGCCCAGAAATACCCGGCGGCGTTTACCCAGTTGATCAAAACAATATTAGGAGAGAGCCTTCCACCTGATTATGAAACTTGCCAAAAAATGGCTGAAGCCATTCCTCTTGTTGCCCTAAAAACTAATATCCCTGCATGAGAGAGAAGGAAATGATCACCAGCCGGAGCAATCCCCTGGTTAAGGAATTCCGCGCACTTGATCAGCGAAAAAACCGCTCAGAAAGAGGGCTTTTTCTCGTGGAGGGGATTCACAATGTCGGGGCGGCAGTTGAAGCAGACTGGGTTATAGAAAACCTTCTTTACGCGCCCGATCTCCTCACCAGCGATTACGCACATGACCTGATCGCTGCTTCCGTTAAAAAGGATATTCGCTGCCAATCGGTATCTGCCGATGTCTTCCACTCATTTGCCAGTAAAGAAAACCCTCAGGGGATTCTTGCCTCTGTCCATCAACGAGAACTACATCTTGAAGAGCTTTCGGAATTTGAACATCTTGCTGCAATTATTGCTCCACAAGACCCTGGCAACCTTGGGACTATCCTTCGGACCCTGGACGCGGTCGGTGCAAATGGTTTAGTTTTGCTTGAGGGTGGCGTAGACCTCTACCATCCCAAGGTTGTGAGGGCCAGTATGGGTGCTCTCTTTTGGGTACCAGTGGTGCGGACCACCTTTGATGGTTTTGCATCCTGGGGAAAATCATCTTCTTTTCAATTAATCGGAACCTCTGCTCACGGCGAAACCGATTTGTCTTCACTCGAGCTAAATAATAAAAAGTGGATATTGCTCCTGGGTAACGAACAAAAGGGGCTTTCCAGAGAGCAAATTGCCGCCTGTGACGATCTTGTCGCACTCCCAATGCGCGGACGAGGAAGATCGCTTAATCTCGCTGTTGCAGCGGGTGTTCTCTTGTATGGGTTGATGAAATAGGATTATTCCACCCTTTAACTATTTGGAGATCATATGCCAGTTTCAGATCAGGGTCTTAGCCTGGACCGCTACAACTGTATTCCGCGAACGCTGATCTTTTTAATGCGAGATGAAAAAGTACTGCTTCTTAAAGGCGCACCAAGCAAACGTATTTGGGCGAATAAATACAACGGCGTGGGGGGGCATGTTGAACGCGGAGAGGATTTGCTCTCTGCTGCCCAGCGCGAGCTTGGCGAGGAAACGGGTCTCTCTGCCGATTTGCGATTGGTTGGTACGCTGATGGTTGACATTGAGCCCAGAGCTGGAATTTGTATCTCTGTTTATGTTGGGGAAAATATTGAGGGTCAACTGAAATATTCAGAGGAGGGTGCGCAAGAATGGATTCCCCTTGAGGCGTTGGGCAGCTATCCATTAGTGGAAGATGTTGCCGTTTTACTCGAGAGGATCCACAAAATGCAACCCGGTGACCCACCTTTTTCGGCACGCTCCTTTTATGACAACGATGAGAAGCTAATCGTTCGATTTGGAAAATAGAGAGCGAAAGAGATAATTTATTTAAAAAGGGAAGTCACCAAAGGGACGCAAACCCTAAGAGCAAATTGTCAATTTTCTCTCCCTTTAATGAATAGACCACTTGCAAAAGTCCCTTTTTGAAACTGCTCTAGCCGACGTCCTTCGCGCAGCATCCTTTAGGGCGGCGGTGGGGACGCCGCCGGGAGCACATATGCAATAGGTTTAATGAGTGCTTTGCCGGCCTGTCTGAAATATGGATGCAAAGCACTTATTTTTTAATTTGAATAAAACAGATATTTACACATCCATCTCAAATACGATCATTAGCCAATCAAGGATTACCTGCCCAATTCCTTCCGGGATATTTGGTTGCTGAAGGAGTTCATCTCCGTGATCTCTTCCTGGATAGATGACAGTTTTGTAATATGTACCGGCTGCGCTGTTGCAGGCAGCCGCTGAAGTGCCATCACCTTCAGAGGCAATACAGGTGACCGGTTTTTTCTCAGCATCCAGTCTTTTAACCTCATCCGAATAAGTGAGAGTTAAATAACTGCCGGGGGAGAGCGAAAGCGCACCAAGGCAACCCTCTGCACAACCATCAACAACCCCGTCTGAGCCGATGCTCGATCCTATTCCAGCTATACGCGATGGATCCACACCCTCGATAGTTTTTACGAATTCATATGCAGTCTTTGCGTCCAAAAGCCCACCATCACGGCTGAATGAGCCGCTGCTTTCCCCAAATCCGCGAAAATCAAACGTGAAGACAGCAAATGATGTATCTTCTGGCATGACAGGGTAAATCGCGCTTTGCCGGGACGATTTTTGGATCCCGCCTACACCGCGATTTTGCAGCCAGGCGATCATCCCGTTATTCTGCCAGTCAGTCTGATCACCGCCCGCCCAATGCATCAATACAACCACTGGGGCATCTGGGACGGAAGCCGGATAATAATAGCCGACCAGGGAAGCACCATCAGAGGCTTCGAATTCCATGCGTTGTGCATCCGGCGGCAGAGGGACAAAATCAGGTTCCGGAACCGCAGTCGGTTCTGGGTCCACCGATGGCTCTAGGGCTGGGGGAGGGGCATCTTCGACAGGTGGGGGGGCATCTGATGCTTCTGGAACAGGAGCACCGCCTCCACATGAGGCAAGCACCAGGGCTAATAAAAGAACGATACAAAAAGGATATTTTGTCTTCATTTCTGTCTCCTGTGATTTTATATGACGAAGAAGAAAGCACTTACCTTATCCATTATACGGAGGTCAATACTTTGATTCAACTCCTTTGTGAAATTGGTTATCATTAAATTTCAAACTTATTATTGGCAACGTGTGAAAATTCTTTTAGAATTCATATAAAAAAGGTGTGAAAAATCAGATATAATATACGCAAGAATTATCCCATCATCGCAATTATAAAGTAGCCGACGAGGAAAACTCCCGGCTTTTATTTTGTCAGAATATAGATGGTCGATTGAACATAAACTTCAAAAGATTTATACGGAGAAATTATGAATAAAGAAAAAAAACTCCAAATGTATAGGGAGATGGTATTGATCCGCCGTCTGGAAAAACGCGGCGCGGAACTGTACCAGGCTGGCAAGATCGGTGGTTTTATGCACCTTTACATCGGTCAGGAAGCCGTTTCAACGGGAATAGTCGCGGCGCGGGAGCCCAGGGATCGTGTGATAACAGCCTATAGGGATCATGGCGTGGCCCTCAATTGCGGTATTTCGGCGAATGAAGTCATGGCAGAACTGCTTGGTAAAGCGACCGGCATGTCGAAGGGAAAAGGCGGTTCAATGCATATGGCCGACCCGGACAAGAATATGTGGGGCGGGCATGCCATCGTAGGCGGACATTTACCGATTGCCTCCGGGATGGCGCTTGGTGATCAATATGCAGGAAATGACAATGTCACCATTTGTATGTTTGGTGAGGGGGCGACCAATATTGGCTACTTCCACGAGGCACTGAATCTCTCGAAAATCTGGGGCTTGCGCGTATTATGGGTTTGTGAGAATAACGAGTATGGGATGGGTACTGCTGTAAATCGCGCTTCAGCCGTTTCCGATATTCGCCAAAAGGCTGAAGGATATCGAATGAAGAATGGTAGAGTAAATGGCAGGGATGTTTTGAAAGTCCACGATGCGGCCAAAGAGGCGATCGATTATGTTCGCACGAATAGTGAGCCATATTTACTGGAGGTTGAAACATACCGTCTCCGCGGCCACTCAATGGGGGATCCGGAACGATACCGCACACAGGATGAGGTCCTGAAACGGAAGGAAAATGAACCGATCAGAACCTTCCGCAAGCAATTGCTTGCCAAAAAGACCACCACCGCGAAGAAGCTTGATGAAATCGATGCTGAAGTCGATGTTGAAGTACAGAAGGCAATTGAATTTGCAGAAGCAAGCCCGGAGCCGGCACCTGAAGCGCTCTGGGAGAATGTTTACGTGGAGTAAGGGATATTATGGCTAAAATTACAATGCGGGAAGCAATTTCCCAGGCCCTGATGGAAGAAATGGACCGTGATCCGTCTGTCTTTATCATGGGCGAAGAGGTGGGTGTTTGGGGCGGCACATACGCAGTAACAAAAGGGTTTTATGATAAATACGGCCCTGAACGTGTCAAGGATACGCCCATCGCTGAAAACGCCATTATTGGTGGCGCGATAGGCGCAGCCATGGTGGGGCAGCGCCCGATTGCCGAGCTGATGACGATAAATTTTGCCTTTTCGGCAATGGATTATATTGTCAATCAGGCCCCCAAATTGCATTATATGTTTGGAGGGCAATTCAAAGTCCCGATGGTGATCCGGGCTGTCGGCGGGGGTGGACGCCAGCTTGGCGCCACGCACTCCCAAACTCCGGATGTGATCTTCGCTCATTTCCCGGGACTGAAGGTGGTCAGCCCCGGTACGCCGGAGGACGCCAAAGGCCTGCTCAAGAGCGCCATCCGTTCTGATGATCCGATCATGTTTATCGAGAATGCGACCATGTACCAGATCCGTGGAGAGGTGCCTGAGGGTGAATATACCATTCCGATCGGTGTTTCCAAGATCCAGCGCCCAGGTAACGATGCGACCATCGTCACCTATGCCAAGGGATTGGAGCTATCGATGCAAGCTGCCGACCAACTGGCAAAAGAAGGTATCCAGGTTGAAATTGTCGACCTGCGTAGCCTGCGACCCCTCGATATGGGACCTGTTCTGGAGTCCTTCAAGAAAACCAATCGGGCCGTGATCGTTGAAGAGGGCTGGAAATCCTACGGCATTGGTGCCGAAATTGCCACCCGAATTTACACAGATGCCTTTGATTATGTCGATGCCCCTATTTTACGAGTTGCCCAAAAAGAAGTCCCGCTCCCCTATAACCGAACCTTGGAGCAATCGGCCCTTCCGCAAGTGACGGATATTGTGGCTGCGGTGAAGGAAGTGATGAAATAATGGCTGAAATCATGAATATGCCCAAATTGGGTTTCGACATGGCTGAGGGCACGCTTATTCAATGGGCCAAGGCTGAGGGCGATACAGTCTCCAAAGGGGATGTGTTGGCTGATATCGAAACGGATAAGGTTACTGTCGAGATCGAGGCAACGGCCGACGGAACGATCCTGAAGTTGCTTGTCAATGAAGGCGACATCGTTCCGGTGACGGCCCCGATCCTGATCATCGGAGAGCCTGGGGAAGAGGTGGATCTTCCAGTTGCCGGGGAAAGCGAAACCTCAGTAGATGCTGAAGTGGAAGTTCCCTC
This sequence comes from Candidatus Desulfolinea nitratireducens, assembly GCA_014382535.1. GTDB lineage: Bacteria > Chloroflexota > Anaerolineae > Anaerolineales > Villigracilaceae > Desulfolinea > Desulfolinea nitratireducens. The sequence goes on from JACNJN010000104.1 coordinate 24,399, forward strand.
GGTTCAAGCGACGCCCAGCCCTGCCCCCGTTGAAGCAGCAACCCCTGATCTTCAACCTGATCTCGTCAAAGCTTCGCCGCTCGCAAAAAAAGTTGCCCGTGATAAAAATGTGAATTTGAGTCAGATCGCCGGCACTGGCCCCGGGGGACGAATCGTCCGGCGTGATGTTGAGGCAGCGGCAGCAAGTGGACAGGCGAGTGTGTCCCTGTCAGCTCCCGCCTTTATGGCAGTTTCCCGCGAAGATAAGAATGTCCCGCTGACAAGATTACGTCAGGCTATCGGACGTCGTCTCGTGGAAGTCAACCAGGAAGTTCCCCAATTCTTTGTGACCCATGATTATAAAATGGAAGCCATTTTGGCCATGCGATCAGAGATCAACAGCGTTTTGCCAGAGGGAGAGAAGCTCTCGGTGAACGATTTTGTAGTCAAGGCTGTCGCGTTGACTTTACGGGAATTCCCCAATTTGAATGCTTCCCTGGTTGGTAATTCTGTCACCCACCACGGCGCGATCAATGTTGGAAACGCGGTCGCCGTCGAAGGTGGCCTGTTGACCGTGGTCTGCAAAAATGCGGATCAAAAATCCCTGCGCCAGATCTCGCTGGAAGTCAAAACGATGGCTTCGCAGGTGCGGGCTGGCAAGATCAGACCGGATGATATCGAAGGCTCGACCTTCTCGATCAGCAATCTCGGGATGTTTGAAGTCGAACATTTCATCGCCATCATCAATCCGCCCGAAGCAGCCATCCTGGCGCTTGGTTCTGCTATGGAAGTCCCCGTCGTGGAAGAGGGCGAGATCAAGGCTGGCTGGCGAATGAAAGCGACCATCTCGGTTGACCACCGGATCAGTGATGGGGCCGAGGCAGCCCAATTCATGCAGGCGCTGGCAAAATATATTGAGACCCCGCTGCTGATGATGGCATAATAAACGTAAAGACTTCCGAAGTTTTCAAAACTTCGGAAGTCTTTTTATAAGCTAAGAACCAACGCTAATATACAACGCCTGCAGGAACTGCGGCTTATCCTCCACAGCGATCCGGGCAACTGTCTTGAAATCGCTTAACCATGCAGAGACCGCCTCTATCGCGGCATCGCGCTCTTTGGTTGCCTCTTTCGCCTCCCCCATTTCTTGCTCTTGTTGGCTGTTCAGGGTGAAACTTTGCTCCACCTGGGTCTGTGCTCCGTCCAATGTTGCCTACAAATACCTTCCCACTATGAAAAAGCTGATGCAAACGGAGAAACCATAAAGAACCATATCCACGAAATGAGCCCAAATAGAATGCTAACTACCCCAAAAATGATTCCTGTGATAGCGACCATCTTTTTCACCTTGGCCTTGATTCCTGCAATAAGGCTTAGCAAACCCCAGGGTAGTGCCAAATATAGCCCAAATAAAAATACAGTTCGCCCGGTCGTTACATCAACAACACCGTGAGACTCCGAAACTAACATTTTTACAATTCCTGAACCGATCAATAAAATGGAAATACCCAACCCAATGATAATTCCAGCCGACCAATTGGTTTTCGCGCCTGGTTTAGCTTTCACATTTGATTTTGACATGCTTTGTGATCTCTAATTATTTTGAAAAACCCCCCAACGGTTTGCGTACGCCCCGCATGCTCTCTGCGGTGTATACCCCTTCAGGACACAGGTTTGCTGGTGGGTGGACGTGGACAATGTTTGGAAGCAGGAAAAACTCGAAGCCAGCCTGTCCTGGCCGACAGGCCAGGGAAAAATGCTTGAAAATGCCGCAGACTCCCACACTGCCTGCCCTGAGCCTTGTCGAAGGGTCAGGTGCACGCGGTGTTAGCCCGTGCCCGTTGGTCTGAATGTAATGCCAGATGTCGCTACATGTGCGGAGTTGATCGGCGGTGCATAACCCGCTGAGGATTTCATACCTCTGCCCAGCCGCTACTGATCCTTCGCCGTGATCGCCGAAGCAATATGCGCCGCGTCGTCGCCGACCCCAACGAGCAGTCCGGATTTAACCGTGTGCAGGAAAGGGAGTCCAACGAAATAAAGCCCCGGAAACTCGGTGACGCCGCGCTTCTGCACCGGATATCCATCTTCGTCGAAGACGGGAAGCTTTACCAGACCAAAGTCAAACTTGTAGCTCGTTGCCCAAATCACTGTTGTGATGCCGGCGGACTTGAGATCCAACTCAAGAATCTCTTTTGCCTCATAGCCATCCCTCAAATTGGGAAGGGTTTCAGTGGGCGCATCCAACTCTTTCCTCTCGACGTATTCATCAATCTGTTTCACAAGATCGGCTTCGAACTTGTCGGCTTTGGCAAGACTCTCTTTCAGATCCGGGGCTAGAACGATCCGAGTCCCTTTAGCGCTATGAATGTGACCTAGCAAGACCACGCCATCCCTCGCAAATTGATGCAGGTTGATCGTGTGACCTCCATCTTTTCCTGTGCCATGCGCGCTCCCCGCGAACTTGGCTTTCGGCGTTGGAAGGTTCTCTACCGTCCGGTTATTGAAGCCCAACTCATGCAACCACCGCGTGATGTCTTTGCCCCGATAGCGGCGCGGGAGACGAGGGGCACTGCCCACAGACAGGTAAACCTTGCGTCCCGTCTGATAGAGTTCTTCGGCAATCTGGCAGCCGGATTGCGCCGACCCGACGACAAGCGCCGCGCCATCAGGCAGCGCTTTCGGATTTCGGTATTCGCTGGAATGAAACTGGTGGATCTCCGCTGACAGGTTGGCGCTGAACGCGGGGATTTTCGGCTGTTGGAACATGCCAGTGGCAATAACCACATTGGCTGCTTCGAATTTTTGCTTCTCAGTGGTCACCAGGTATCCGAGTTTGATAGGTTCGACCGATGTCACCCGGCATCCGTATCGAATCGGCAAGTCAAATCGCTTGATGTAGTCTCCAAAGTAGGCGATGATATCGTCTCTGCTCGTAAAGCCGTCTGGATTATCGCCCTGGTACTCTGCTCCAGGGAGTCGGATCATCCAGTTTGGTGTGATCAGCGTGAATGAGTCCCATCGCTCCCGCCAAGCCTTTGCGGCTCGGTCTGCCTGCTCCAGGATTATGTGTTCGCGGCCCCGCTGTTTCAAGTAGTAGCTGGTGGAGAGCCCGCCCTGGCCGCCGCCGATGATGATAGTGTCTACGTGTGTAGTCATGTCGTTTGCCTTGTCTGGGCGATTAAGCCCTGGATAATTTGGATGCGATCTTAGTGAGATTACTCAATGCCCGGAAGCCGGCTAAAGCCGACGAATCGAGGCGTTACGGAAATGACAGCCCCCTGGGATGAGAGTCGTCGCATCCCTTCCATGACAGCCTCGCTTGGCTGGCCGTAGATATCGACACGCGTGGTTGTGGTGTATTGCATCACATCGCGCATGTATGGGTCGGCGAGTTGCCAATGAGTCAGGATTGATTCTGAGTCTCGGTGAATCTGGATTCCGTGTGCACGCATCTCACTCTCAGCGATGCAGACCTCTGCCATCAGCTGAGGACCGTTGGTCTCAAGGAAATCTATTGACTTTCGAACCGCCTCTTTGAACTTCTCGATGGCGCCGTTCTCGATCTGAAAGGTTGTGATAAAGACTATGGGGACAGACATTTTTTCTCCTTACTCACTGGCATTTTGAATCTGACAGGAGTTATCGTTATTGGTTTTCCCAAATGGCTTCCTTGATCGCTCCGACTAACACCAATGGATTCGGCCAATCTTCGCAATACTGATAACGGTAAGCAAGACGAATTATTCCTGTTTTATCCACTACAAATTCTCCTGGCAATTGCCAAGGGCTATCCACTGTTGCGCGTTCTGTGCCGTGTCGGGACTTTTGCAAATTTACTCCAGCGTTCATGTCGTTTTGCAAGAATTCATCGGGAGCGTCGAAAACAATTTGGGATGGTTTGCCTTCAAGTAGGTCATAGGCTTGATACACTTTGTAGGTTGGGTCACATAGCACTGAGCATGGCAGGTTATGTTTTTGGATATAAGCGGCGGCGCGTTCGGGTTCGCCTTGTCCAATGACAAGCACATTTGCGCCTAACTTAATATAGTCGGAGTATTCATTTAGTAAGCGTTTGGCGCGATCCATCCCACAACTGCACCCATAGTGCCGCCAGAACAAAAGCAATGCTGGTTTGTTGTTCCAGAAATCGTGCAAATGCGCTGTGGCTCCCGTTGAATCTTGTAATTCAAAATCAGGAGCCATGTCGCCAACTTGCAAGGGGATTTTATTCCAGCGCAAACGAGTAGGTCCGTTTTTCCAAAGGTTAAGCCATTCTTCTTCGGCAGACTTTATTTGTAACTCTAAATTTCCTGACATTATTTTCTCCTCAGTAATTTGGATACGAATACTCATAATAACAGGTATTTCAGATAATATTTTGTTAGTCCCTAAGTAAGGAGCGGGCTAACGAGACTGTCGAAAAACCCCTAGTGCAAAAAATGTTCATAAAAATCTC
>JACNJN010000209.1 GCA_014382535.1 Candidatus Desulfolinea nitratireducens
TTGTATGCGGATGACAATAATCTTCATTTGGTATTTGCCTTGCTTGCCAAACCCTGGGCTGGGCGGGCAGCGCGACTGGCTTTTGTAGGCGTGCCTGAAAAGGTCGCGGTGGTCGTTGCAGATTGGAAGGGTTTTGGCTTTTTGCCGATTCCACAGTGGGGGAGGGCAGTGTTTGGAAAACATATCAGGATATAAATATCTGGTCAGATCAAGCACCAAATAGTGTCTATTATTATACGTTCTCAAACTACCTGTATTTGTATTAATACAGGTAGTTTGCTATAATGTATTTATGCAGATAAAGCGTGCTATCCTCCCTCAAGTTCAGGAATACTTGTTGCCTGGCAAGGTCGTTGTACTCTATGGACCACGACAAGTCGGGAAAACTACCTTAGCCCATAATCTAATAGATTTCACAAAGTTGAAAAGTCGCTTCATTAATGCGGACGAACTTCTCTATCGAGAAGCACTTGGTAGTCAGGATCGACAGCGCTTGGGTGAAGTGTTGGGAGATGCGGAACTATTGGTTATAGATGAAGCCCAACGCGTCTCCAATATTGGCTTGAACTTGAAAATTCTTGTGGATAGTTTTCCTCATATTCGCATTCTGGCGACCGGATCGGCTTCGTTTGATTTAGCAAATAAAATCAGCGAACCTCTGACTGGACGCAAGATTACTTTTACTCTTTACCCTATTAGCTATAATGAAATACAGCAGGAATTTGGTGTATTGGAAGCCCGCAACCAACTGGAGCGTTGGTTGATCTGGGGAGGCTACCCGGCAATCGTCACAACAGAAAATCCAGATTTACGTGCCCGTCTTTTGGGGGAATTAGTTGGTTCTTATTTATATCGGGATATTCTTGAAATGGAAGGTGTCCGCCGTTCTGAAAAAATTGTGGATTTATTACGCTTGCTGGCTTTCCAGATTGGTCAAGAAGTCTCGCACTCCGAACTAGCAACCAGTCTTGCGCTCAATCGAAAAACAGTAGAACGTTATCTGGACCTGCTGGAGAAAGTCTTCGTTATTTTTCGAGTAGGTGGGTTTTCACGCAATCTGCGTAAAGAAATTACTAAAAACACACGTTATTATTTTTATGATAATGGTGTACGCAATAGCCTCATTCAAAATTTCAATTCACTTAAGTTACGAAACGATATGGGTCTGTTGTGGGAAAACTTTCTAATGGTGGAGCGCCGTAAAATAAATCAGATTGCCGCCCGCAGCGTTAATGCTTATTTTTGGCGTACTTATGATCGCAAGGAAATTGACTATATTGAGGAATACGGCGGGAAACTGTTTGGTTACGAATTCAAATGGGGAAGTGGAAATATCAAGCAAGCAACTCGTGCTGAGTTCTTGAAAGCCTATCCAAATGCAGAGCTAATGACAATCAATCGGGACAACTTCGAGACATTTTTATCCCCCGTTCCGAGAGGGGAGTAAATCGCTTCAGCTTCTCTTTCTCAACAAGAAACGCATATTCAACCTGATGCACTATCCGTAATAAGTGAGCTACCAACCGCTAAAGCGAGTTGGCTTCCTGGTTCGTCCAGCATAGCCATCCGTAGATGGTCTTACAGACTGTCCCCAGGCGTTATTTTCCACGGCTCCCGCGGTAGATTGCTTCAAAATATTGATTGCTGCATTGACATCCCGATCATGGACTGTACCGCACATTGGACACTGCCAGATGCGTACATTCAGTGGCATTGCTTCCATCTTGGTGCCACAAACCGAGCAGGTCTTCGAAGACGGGTACCAACGACTGACCTTTTCGACCTGGCAACCATACCATTCTCCCTTGTACCCTAACATCGTCACGAACGCCGACCAGCCTGCGTCTCCGATCGACTTTGCCAGATGATGATTCGCCAGCATACCCCGCACGTTCAGGTCTTCCAGCCCGATGAATTGGTTTTCTTCAACGAGCATTCGACTGAGCTTATGGTGAAAATCACGGCGCTGGTTCGAAATCTTCTCATCCAGACGAGCCAGCCGTAGACGCGCTTTCTCATGGTTATGACCGCCGAGTTTTTTACGGGATAGTTGGCGGGCAAGACGGCGGCGTTTCTTCTGCGCCTTGCGGTAGTATTGTGGTGGCGCAATCTTCTCACCTGTGGACAACGTGGCAAACTCCCGAAGACCAAGATCAAGTCCAACTGCTCCACCTGCAAAGATCGGTGTTGCCATCTCTATCTCTACCTGGATGCTGACGAAGTACCGCCCGCTCCTGGTTCTCGATACGGTCACATTCTTCATCACACCTTCCAGCGGACGATGTAGGACCAGGCGCACATGACCTACCTTTGAAAGTTGGATACGCCGCCCATCCGGGGCAATCCAACTTTCTTTCGGCTGTGGATAGCGGGCACTTTGCTTTGCTCGCTTGCTCTTGAAATGCGGATATCCCCCGCGCTTGGCAAAGAAATTCTGAAACGCTCGATCCAGATCCTTGAGCGATTGCTGCAAGACCTGCGAGTGGGCTTCTTTTAGCCAGGTAGTCTCTGATGTCTTTTTCAGGATTGGCAATTGCTTTGCCAGATGGTTGTATCCTGGATACTTGTCCTGGCTTTGCCCAAGCCCCCAGTTGTAGATGTATCGGGCATGCCCAAACTGCACAGCCAGTTTACGCTGCTGTTCCTGATTCGGGTAGATGCGATACTTGAATCCCTTGCGGACGATCATTGTCCTTTTTGCCCCACGATATAATGCTTAACAACATCCAGTGACACCGACCCCACTGATGCAATGAACCGTGAGCGTATCCACATGGATGGCAACCTGGACTTCATCCCCAGTGAAGTGGGGGAAGCTTTCCAAGGATATTCTTTGCGAATAGTGTGGGCTGTATAGCCCTTGACCTTACGTACAACGGTATCTATGCCGGTTCTTGGATCTACATCCAGCAAAAGATGCACATGGTCAGGCATGATTTCCATCTCAATCACCCCATAGCTGTACTCTTCTTGTTTTTCGATGATCAGTTCTTTGAGGCGAGCATCAATCGGAGGAACGAGTACCTTTCGCCGGTACTTCGGACAAAAGGCGATGTGGTATTTACAACTGTATACGATCGTACGATCCCGGTGCAATTCGGCAGAAGACATGCAGATATTCTAATATAGAACGCATGTTCTTTCAACCCTGCCGGGGGCGAAGCCCCCGGCAGGCAAGCCTTAGCCCCTTATATCCCACCGCTAAAGCAGGTAGGTTTTACGGGGCGATTCATAAAAAATGGCCTGTGAAGGCCATTTTTTATTTATTAGCAGTATATTTTTTGGGCTAATTAAGGCAGTATATAAACCCAAAGATGTTCGCTATTCGTCTCTTCTTTCATAATCTCTTGCCACGCCACAGGCAATTCTAGATCAAAGCGAATCCCGGCATTCAAAATAGTCATCTCAAATGAAGTAATACCTTTGCGCCAAGGAATCAGCGGATGTTGATTCGTTCTTTTGCTTAATTCACTGCGCTTTTCTCTGGATAATGTCCGCAGAGTCTTCGGTGAGAGTAAGGAAAAGGCCATCGTTTCTCCAGTGTACTGATCTACAAAGGAAACTACGAGCGGATTCTCTGTTATTTCTGGTACGCTGAATTGTGTTTGTCTTCCAAGAATACGGGATGCAGCTATATTCAACCATGCTATGGGATTATCAATAGAAATATTTGCTTCTACCTGTCCACGTTTTAAGCGCAAATCTTCTATAGCCCAAGCCTGTGTTTGCTGGCTAATACTATCTATAGCTCTTCGCTGGCGTTCATTTCCAACGCTAATCAGTGCGCCCAAAACAATCAGGGCAATCAATACAGTCAGTGCGAGTAAATAGTCAATCATTTCTTCCTCCGAGTGAATAGAATAACAGGGGTTTAGAGTTCTTTCTTCTTCGATAATGCGCTCATTAAACCTTCTAATCGAGAGAGCGCTTTAGGGCGTGGATCAATAACACTGTTTGTTGCAAAAATAAGCAGCAGTCCGATAACTCCAGCTATTGGCCACCTATTTGGGGTTGAAGATTTTTCTTCTTCTGAGACAATAGGCGGGATTGATGTAGCCACTGGCGTGGCTGTAAATGTTGGTTCTGGCTGTGGGGTTTTGGACGCGATCGGAACGGTTGTTCCTGTAGCGGATGGTGTAACTGTCAGCGTGGGACTAGGTGTGTATGTGGCTTCTAAAGTTGGGCTGGGAAAATTCCTTGCTGGCAAGGTCGATGTTGGCGTAAAGATCAAAGTGTTGGTTGGGATTTGAGTGAAAGTCGGGGTGAAAGTTGCTGTATTTGTCGGTGTGAAGGTATAAGTTGATGTCGGGGTAAAAGTCGCCGTATTGGTTGGCGTGAGCGTAAATGTCGGCGTATAGGTCGGTGTTTGCGTAAAAGTAGCTGTGTTAGTTGGTGTATAGGTAAAAGTTGCCGTGGGTGTAAAAGTGGCTGTGTTCGTTGGGGTGAAAGTGGAGGTCGGCGTTGCTGTAAAAGTAGCCGTGTTCGTTGGGGTGAGCGTAGAAGTAGGCGTAGCTGTCATCGTCGGACTGGGCGTTGCGGTTGGCGTGACATAGAGCGCATCTACAGAACGGATATGCACATGTCCGCCCGATGCCCGCACAGACCAGGTTCTGCAACCAGCCGGAACACTGATTGGAAAACTGTTGAAACCAGGCGTATTGTTATTGGGCTTTTGGAGGTTCCACGAGGCAGAGGCTCCGCAGGCAGAAACCGTGATCGTGCCCACACCGCCTCCCACCCATTCATAGGCTCCCATCGCTTCAAAATAGGTAACATCTCGTAGGAAGCTGCCACTAATTGAACTCCCTGAACTAATATGAGTAACTGGCTCTGTGCAGCCACTTGAGCAGTTTTGCCCGCCTTCATCAGATGATTTCACGGTCAGGCTTCTATGGTAAATATTCGTATACCATACCGACCCGCTCCAATCAATTTTGCCCCAATTATGGGCTTGGTCATAAGTTCTTCCTTCAATCAATGCCGTAGCTAAGCGTGGTGCAGCTTGGGCTTGCAAAGCATTCAAGGAAAGCAAAAGAAATAATAGGATGCTTAGGGTAAAAAGAAAATGTTTTTTCCCTTTCATAGCTTTATTCATCAAGAGACCTCCGGTTGTCTAGCCTCTCAGCAGAGGCAATTCTCCTCAGTGTTTTTATTGGCACTTCAGCGCACCATCTGATTTCAGCAATAATCAGTTTGTATTCTTTAAGAGCCTTGTTAATAGAAAGGGAATAAAACCAATTATTCAAATTCTTCTCCATTTGAGGATCTTCATATAGCTTTTCAATATCTGCATGGTCTGTTAACCACAGCAAAAAGAATTCACGTCTTTCTTTGCTAAGCTTCCGTGTTTCGTTGCAAATAAACTTTGCTAAGGAGAGAGTTTTTTTCATAGTCATAAAAAAATAAGTCTTTCAAAATTCTCTAATAAGGGACAATCGCGCCAACCAAAATGGCATAGACTCCCGAGCAGAAGGCAAGAAGCCACAAAAAGATCATCAGATAAAAATATGGGTCTTTCATCACCCGATAGTCAATTTCTTTGGGTTCATGTTTTTCGTCATTCACTTCATCTCTTTCATTGGCTTTTTTCATCGTTCTATGCACCTAAAATCCAAG
>JACNJN010000099.1:0-3609 GCA_014382535.1 Candidatus Desulfolinea nitratireducens
CTGGCATGGATCGTTTTCAAAACCTGGCATCCTGCTTCTACCGGATCAATTACGGGCATATCTACTCTGTTTTGAAGCGCATCAACGAAATTTGTCAACCCGGCACAGCCCAGCAACAGAACTTCTGCTCCGCGTTCTCTTAACCTGAGGCTGGTAGCCTCTAGCCTGTCCAGTGTTTTCTCCCGCGCTGTCTCGAAATCCAGCACACGCATATCCAGGGATTCAGTGCCCGCGTAACGTGCCTCCAAACCATAGGTGCGTACCATGCTGTCCATCAACTCAACGGCTCGACGCATCCCAGCCAGGATCCCAAATTTTGCTCCGAGCAAGATAGCCAATGACATGGATGCTTCTGCAATCCCAACAACGGGAACTTTGCAATATTCTTTTAGCAGGTATAACCCTGGATCGCCAAAACAAGCTAGAACAATGCCATCCACCTCTGTCTGGTACGCCTCAACCAATGGCAATACACACACGCTTGCCAGGTGGTAATCTGTCCAAGATTCTAGTGATTCAGGCCCGGCTGGTGCTGAAAGGACTTTGCACTCCCAGGGTTTTTGAAAAATGCGCTTTGCAGTTTCTCTAATCTCAGAGGTCATTTCCTGGGATGTATTTGGATTTAGAACCAGCGCTTTCGGCATCTTCACTCCTTCTTTGTTACCAGGCCATCATCAATATCCTCTTGCCTCGCTTGAGCTGATCGCTTGGCTGGTGGACCAAATCCACCACCAGATGGGCAAAGATCCCTGATCACGGTTCCCTCTTTTACAAACATATTGTCTATTTTTGAAGAAAGAAGTTTGCCTTCCGTATCTCCTTTTTCAAAGATCATCACTCCGCCTGTTGCTCCATCTTCTCCCCCTTTTAGCCCCCAGGGAGCATGGCGGAATCCATCCCCCTCAACAGAGATAAAACCATCCACGAGGATGCGGGTATCACGCATGGGGCCAAAGCCTCCGCGAAATTGACCGTCTCCGGCAGCATCCTTGCGTAATTCATATCGTTCCACTCTAAGCGGATAATGGACTTCGATATCCTCGATCGGATTATTTTTCGTATTGGCATACAGGACATCAACCGCGTCAAGCCCATCCAGACCTTGCATCCCGCCATATGCGCCTTCTGTCACATCCATATAGATCCACGGCTCTCCGTCTTGGACACTGGAAAAGGTGACCGCTTTTGTTGTTGAACAACCAGCGCAGACATGATTTGGCAAGACATCTTGCATGGCGCGGACAATTAAATTCGCCACCATTTGCCCCCCGCAAAAGCGCCCAATTGTTGGTGCGGGAAATCTGGGATTTACGATTGTTCCTTCAGGAGCAGATATTGAGATCGGGCGGAACATACCTGCATTATGCGGCAGATTAGGGTGTTCAGTTTCAGGTAATAGCAACATGCGCAGGGTAAGAAGCACGGCCATGTCTGTCGTGCCGTAAAAGGGCATATTGATAGGCGCATTATCAAGCTGGGGTGCGCTTCCGGTCAGATCAACGTCAATCTCGTCATCTTTGATTTCGAGGGTTACCTTGATGGGGATATCCACTTCTCCAGTATCCTCATAACCATCAAGATAGCCTGTAGATGTATAGGTTCCATCTGGCAACGACCGAATTGCCTCCCGCATCCTCAATTCAGCAATGTGTACCAATCGTTGTGTAGAATCTTTTAGTTTCTGGAGCCCGTAACGTTCTACCAGTCGCTCAAATCCCAACTGGCCCCACCGGCAGGCAGCAACCTGGGCCCGTAAATCACCAATCACTAATCCTGGCATACGGACATTGCTTCCGATCAGTCTCCAGGCAGCCTTATCGGATTGCCCTTCCCGTTCTACCGGATATGCCTGCAGGCGGATGCCCTCACTGAAGGTATCATGCGCCTTGATGATGCAAGTGCCCGGCACGGCCGCACCAATATCGACATGGTGCGCAGCGGTTCCTACAAAGCCAAATAATTCCCCATTTGCATACAGTGGGGCAATTGCGCCGATATCCGGGCTGTGACTGGCACCACGGTAAGGATCATTATGTAAATAAACAGCCTCGGGGTCCAGTTCTTCTCCATCCAATTCCAAACTTTGAATAACTCCTCTGCAGTAACCGGCCAAAGGGCCCATTTGGAGGGGAGTGGTTTCAGCTTCTGCCAACAATTCAAAGTTCGAAGATACGATCGCAGCGCCATAATCATCAGATTCACGGATAAGAGATGAATATGCAGCACGCTTGAGGCGATGACCAACTTCCCGTGCAAGGGTTGTCAACGCACCGTAGATGACCTGATCTTCCAGGGTCAATTCAGATTGATTTTTAGCCATCATAACAGTCCATCCTTTTTGATTCTTAGGTAGCCATTATCAGTTACCTGAGCTTTCCATCCAGTGGGGATATAGGTAGTAGCATCTTGTTCAGTGATGATTGCTGGACCCTCTATGTGCGACCCGGAAAGAAGAAGGTCACGGCTGATACATTTGGCCTGGCTTTTCAATGGCTCGGGAGCTGGTTCATTTGATGGTAACTCCCAAACCGACACAGGCTTGTCAGGTTCCTGTTTTTTCGTATCTGCTGATGGAAAAGCCCAGCCTTCAGCTGCAACTTCCCAGAATGCGCGCAGTTCTACCCACTCAACCTCTGCTTCGGGTATCGAGAAGCCATACTCATGCTGATGAGCTTCATGGAACTTCTTTTCAAGCGAATCTAAGTCGGTTGAATTATTGATCAGGATTTCAACTTCGAAACCTTGTCCTAAATATCTGAGTGCAGCTATTCGCAAAAAATTTGCTCCTTCAGGGAGAGACTCGGAAATTTTATTTTCTGCTTCGGCAAAGTAAGCTCTTGTTTCTTCTTTGCTAATTTCATCCAGCCGTCTTAAAACAGTAACAGTTGCCTCCCTTCTATCTGGAGCTACCAATAGCCCCCAGGCTGCCAGCAGACCTGGACGATGAGGCACAATCACTTCGGCCAGGCCCAGAGTCTCAGCAACACCACAGGCCAATAATGATCCCGCACCGCCAGCGGAAACCAGCGCAAGTTCTGCTGGATCCAACCCGCGCGACACAGTTCGTTCGCGAATTCCGAATGCAATATTTGCTTCTGCTAATGCTAAAACTTGTAAGGCTGAACGGATAATTTCCTTATGGTCATTTACGCCAAAAGTTTCGGCAATTGCTTTGTGAGCCAGGTCGGCCCGAATAGGCATGGTGCCGCCCAGCAATATATCTTCTGGAAGTCTTCCCGTCACTGCAGCAGCATCTGTCACTGTGGCTTGTGTGCCCCCACGATCGTAGCAAGCCGGACCCGGGCTTGCGCCTGCAGATTGCGGACCGACGTGTATGGCACCGAATTCATCACGGTAGACCAATGATCCACCACCTGCTCCAATCGTATATAAATCCAACATTGGGATTTGAAGCACATAACCCCCGATCTTTCTTTCTTCCCAGGGAGCTTCACGTAATCGGCCATCACGGACAACGACGATATCAGAACTGGTGCCACCGACATCCAGGCCGACGCAGTTTTTTAAGTTGAGATCGTGAGCAACGCGCACGATGGCATTTCCGGCCGCAGCAGGCCCGGATAGCCCAAGGCGTATCGGCGTTCGACG
>JACNJN010000099.1:4097-5580 GCA_014382535.1 Candidatus Desulfolinea nitratireducens
ACAGGGGGGTGATGCTGGTGAGGAATTTCTTGTTTAATTGCATAGGTTAGTGGGCGTTCATGTCGACCGATATGTAGAATGTCGCGCATTCCCTGCCCGGTGATAAAGCCTGTATCGGCCCCTTTTCTTTCCAGTAGCATGTTGGTGACCAAAGTGGTCCCATGCAAAAATCGTTCGGGTGTTTCCTGTAAATTTAGCGCTTCTACAGCGGCCAATACGGCTTCCCCCGGATTTGTAGGATTGGAAGGAACTTTTGCAGTGGTGATGCCCCTGGCTGAGATAGCGATTGCATCAGTAAATGTTCCCCCAATATCGATCCCAATTCGTAAACCTGTTTTCATTTGCACATCCTTGTTTTCTCGATAAACTGTTGGCGACCTTTAAATAAATAGCTTCAATAGGAAAAGAGTTCCAAATATCACTTCTCTTAGTAGAACTATTATAATATTGCTATGGTAAATAATAACATTCAAATAGACGAAGAACGATTTAGAAAAGAATTTGACTTGCTTTCACAAATTGGGGCAACAGATGAGGGGGGAGTTCATCGCCCTACATTTAGTAATGCGCATTTGGAAGCCAGATCATGGATAAGGGATAAAGCTCTGGATGCTGGTCTGGGATTCAAAGTCGATCAAGCAGGAAATCATTCACTGATATTACCCTGCTCATATCATGACAGGCCATCACTCATCATTGGGTCTCACCTCGATTCTGTTCCTAATGGTGGGCGTTTTGATGGAGCCCTTGGTGTTTTTGCTGGGTTGGAGGTTCTGAGAAGAATTAAGGAGGAAGGGATTAACCTCCCAATTAATTTGGAAGTAATTGATTTCACTGATGAGGAGGGATCCCTGGTTAGTTTCCTGGGAAGCTATGCGTTAACAGGGAAATTGACCGATAAGGAACTTGAAAATCCCAGGGGAGGGCGCACTGCCCTGGTGGATGGACTGGAAAGAGCAGGGCTAAAAGAAAGCAAAATATTAAATGCAAAGCGGGACTTGCAGAAAATAGCCGGATATCTCGAATTGCATGTTGAGCAAAGTTCAAAATTGGAAAAAGCCAATAAGGATGTTGGCCTTGTGAGCAGTATTGCAGGGATTGTATTTTATAACATAACCTTTCTTGGGAAGGAAGATCATGCCGCCACGGCACCAATGGACTCTCGCAGGGACGCTGGCATAGGAGCAAGTGCATTTTCACTGGCGGCTCGCCAAATGGTTATTGAACAGTTCCCAACCTGTTATGTGAATATTGGTAATATGCGATATGAACCAGGCAGCTTCAATATTATTCCTGGAAAAGCAAAATTGTCTCTGGAGTTTAGAGCTCCGAAAGCCAAGGTAATGGATAAGTTGGACGAAGAGCTATTGGAAAGGGCAAAGCAGATTGCCGCACAATATGGGCTTGGCATTGAAATAGATTTTCTTGGTGAACGGCAGCCGGCATTGATGAGTGTTGGAATGCAGGAAATAATAGAAAAAAG
>JACNJN010000139.1 GCA_014382535.1 Candidatus Desulfolinea nitratireducens
ACATTAATGTAATATGATTATTCTATCGTTACCCAGGCTTCAAAGGTGGCTTCATAAAAACAGCCCTATCAAGGGCTGCTGCTATTTATTTATTGGGAATCTTGGAAAATTGCATCCCCCTCGGGATGGAACGTGTTTATTGCAGGTCAGATTTTCTCAACCGAAACCCCTGCGCTGGCCTCACAGATATAGATCACTGCATCCATCCCTGATTTCTGCTTATACCCCTCTTCAACAGCTTTTTTAAACTCTCCGACGGCTTTCTCGTCCACCAATGCAATCGCCGCGCCGCCAAAACCTGCCCCGGTCATCCGTGCCCCAAAACATCCGAGCTG
Organism: Candidatus Desulfolinea nitratireducens; assembly: GCA_014382535.1. Taxonomy (GTDB): domain Bacteria; phylum Chloroflexota; class Anaerolineae; order Anaerolineales; family Villigracilaceae; genus Desulfolinea; species Desulfolinea nitratireducens. Next base: position 336 of record JACNJN010000139.1, read on the forward strand.
CGACTGGGCGATCTCCACGATCCAGTTTAACGCGTCATTCGTGACTTCAAAATCATCCCGCAGGCTGTGATGGCTCTCGTTAAATAGCCTCCCCACAGTTTTGATGTCATCTTTTTGGAAAGCAGCAATTGCATCCAGAACACGCTGATTCTCACTGATAACATGTTTTGCGCGGCGGAAGACGAACTCACTCATTTCATTTTTCTTCTCGATTAGCGCTTCCAGGTCCGCATCGCGGAGGGCTTTCACTCCCAGGATTTCTGCCGCCTGCTCACACTCTTCCCGGCGCGTATTATAGGCCGAGCTGACCAGGCCCCGCCGCGTGGAGGTATCCATGACGACCACGGCGACATCTTTTGGGAGAGGAACATGCTCATACTCCAGCGAACGCGTATCCAGAAAAAGAGCGTGCCCCGCAATGGCGGCTGCGCTGACCATTTGGTCCATGATCCCGGAGTTGACCCCGACCCACTCAATTTCAGCGCGCTGGCCGACTTGCGCCATTCGCCGCGGATCCCATTCCCAACCGGAGGCAAGTGAAAAGGCGCGTGTGGCAGCGATCTCCACCGCAGCCGAGGAAGAAAGTCCCGCGCCCACAGGTACATCGCCAACCATAACTCCATCCCATCCCTTTAATGGGAAGTTTTCAGTGATCAAAGCATTGGCAACACCCTTGATATATTCCATCCAGCCTGCGTCTTTCTCCAGATGATCGAGCGAGAAAGAGAGCCTTTCATCAAAGTTTATTGCGTAAATATTTACCTGCTGGTCTTCACGGGGGTGAAAGGCGATCCAAACCACACGGTCAATTGCCATTGGAAGGACAAACCCGTCGTTGTAATCAGTATGCTCACCAAGGAGATTTACACGCCCGGGAGCCCGAATAATATAGGCAGGCGCATCTTCAAATTGCATTTCAAAGTCATTAAACAGGGTTTTGGGATGATTCATGGGGTAGCATCACAGTACTTTTATGGGGTGGAGGGGGGTCAAAGGTACTACTTGTCATTTAACATCAAATACTGTAGAATGTGGAGGAAAGTGGGACGAAGTGGAGGGAAACCCACATCTCCCAGAACGCCGGTAACTCCGGCGTTTGTCTGTTAAAAGGAATAAAGAACAAATGTTCTTAGGCCAATATCAACATTCTCTCGATACAAAAGGACGGCTTATTGTCCCAGCCCGCTTCCGGGATGGCCTGGAAGAAGGCGGGTTCATCACGCGTGGCTTTGATCGCTGCCTGATGGTGATGACGATGGATTATTTTGAAGCCGTTTACGAACGCATCAACGGAATGAACCTGGCCGATCCTGCCACCCGTGAATTGCGTCGTCTCTTCTTTGCTAATGCTTATTCTATCACTCCTGACAAAGTTGGGCGCATCAATTTACCCCAAGATTTACGCCAATTTGCCCAAATCGAATCGAATACAACTGTTGCCGGGCAAGGCGAGTATTTTGAGATCTGGCTCCCCTCCTTATGGGATGAGCAAATGAACACCCTGGCAAACGCTGAAGCCAACATCGAACGCTTTTCCGCCCTCGACCTCTCGGGCAGCTGAGATGGGTGCGGCGCACCAACCCGTACTTTACCATGAGATCATGCAAGCGTTGCAGCCCAAAAACAAGGGCTACTACGTTGACTGTACTTTGGGAGCGGGTGGACATGCCCTTGGCATTCTGAATGCTTCCAAACCAGAAGGAAAGTTGCTGGGGATTGATGTTGACCCCCAAGCGCTTGCGCTCGCTCGTGAGACCTTGGCTCCTCACGAGCGACGCAGCCTTCTTTTGCAACGATCTTATACAAGACTGAGTGAAATACTTCAGGATATCCAATGGCCTTTGGTCAACGGTATCGTTCTTGATCTGGGCGCCTCGTCAATGCAATTTGACACCCCGAAACGTGGTTTTTCCTTTCGGGAAGACGCCCCACTCGACATGCGTTTTGACCCTGCTCAACCACAAAGCGCAGCCGATCTGATCAACACCTACAGCGAAGCAGAACTGGCAGAAATAATCTTTCGTTATGGTGAAGAACGCGCCGCTCGGCGAATTTCCAAAGCCATTCTCAGGGAGCGACCGATCCACACGACGGGTCAACTTGCTTCCCTTATAGAAAAATTACTACCCCGTAAAGGGATGCGCGTACACCCCGCAACCCGAACATTTCAGGCCTTACGCATCGCTGTTAACGACGAACTGGGCACAATCGAAAAAGTGCTGCCACAAGCAGTGCAGGCTCTCGCCCCAGGCGGGAGGTTGGCAATCATCTCCTTCCACTCATTGGAAGACAGATTGGTGAAACAATATTTTCGCCACGAAAGCCGGGATTGCATTTGCCCGCCGCGTCAACCGATATGCACCTGCGAGCATAAGGCGAGCATCAAAGAAATCGTTCGCAAACCGATTCGTCCCGGTGACGAGGAAATTGCCCAAAATTCGCGTGCCCGCAGCGCGCGTCTTAGAATTGCCGAAAGAATTTCTGGATAAATATGAAGATCTTCAATCACCGCATTCAGCAAGCTCCTTGGAGAATCCGCCGCCAAAAGGCCGGCGCAGTTTTGCTTGCCATTGTTGGTGCCAGTATGATCGCCGCCCTTTATCTAAGTGTTTCCTCACGCTCTACGCTTGTTGCCCGAGAAATTCAAACGTTAGAGAGGCATATCAGCCTTGGCAATCAAGAAAACGCCAATCTCAAAACAGAGTTGGCAGGCCTCCTGTCTCATGAGGCAATCAGTGGGCGTAGCGATGCGCTCGACTTTCAACTTGCCACTGTCGGGGAAACTCACTATATCCTCGTTCCTGGTTACGACGGCCGGCAACCAATTACCCTTGCTACTAACGCGGACCAGAGCATTAATACTCTTTCCCTATCAGCTAAATACTCCCAATCCCTTTTCGATTGGTTTGAATCGCAAGTCCAAAGAGGCGGTTTTCGATGAGAAAAGAATACGCCTGGCGCTCTCTCTCCATAGCAAGCTTTTTCATATTAATCGGAGTTTTGATCATCCTGCAAATAGTACGCATCCAAATCAGTGTGGATGGTGCTGGCATTCGTGATATTGCTGAAGGAAATAAGGGATGGCTGGAAACGGTTTACCCTGCGAGAGGTGAAATCTATGACCGCAATGGCAAACTTCTTGCCGGGAATCATAATGTTGTTGAAGTAGGTGTGACCCTGGAGCAAGTCAATAATCCGCAAAGTATCGCTACCGTTCTCTCCACTGTCCTTGATCTGGACTATTTCAAGATACTGAGTGCAATCAATAATGCCGGTGAAGAGCAAATCTATCTGAGATTGACAGATTATGTCTCAACGGAGGCAGCAGATAATCTCAAGCGAATTCAAGGTGAATTTGAGGAAGAAATTCAAAATAACCCCCATCAAGGGCAAGATGATCTCGCCGGGCTGACCTTCAGGGATCATCTCGGCCGTAGCTATCCTGAAGAGACAATTGCCTCCAATGTGATCGGCTTTGTAAACCAATCCGGGCGCGGCTTTTTTGGGATCGAAGAAAAATATAACGATCTCCTCGCCGGAATTCCAGTTCAGGTTTGGGTTCCCGCAGATCCAAATCGGGTTGAGGAAATCCCCCAGGTCCCCGATGGAGCAACCCTTATTCTGACCATCGACCGGGAATTACAAGCTGCTACCGAGGCCACCCTCGATCAATCGCTTTATGACTACGGCGCGCAGGCCGGGACAATAATCGTCATGGATCCAAAGAATGGCGAAATACTGGCAATGGCCTCCACACCCCGGCTTGATCTCTCAAACTTTTCTGAATATTACCAGGTCTTCAACAACGCCAGCGAATATAACCGGGCGATTAATATGCCCTATGAACCTGGGTCGGTCTTCAAAATCCTGACAATGGCTGCCGCCCTTGACCTGGGAGTTGTTTCGCCAGGTACAACTTATATAGATACAGGCATCTTCTCGTTTGGGGGAACAAATATCCAAAATTGGGATCAGGGAGCCTGGGGCGTGCAAGATATGACTGGCTGCCTCCAAAATTCCCTTAACGTTTGCCTGGCGTGGATCGCAGTTGATATAGGAACGGATAATTTCTATCAATATATGTCACGCTTCGGAATCGGGCATCCAACTGGTATTGATCTAAGTGGAGAGGCCGGTGGCAGGCTCAAGATCCCGGGCGATGCAGATTGGTATCCCGTTGATCTCGCTACGAACTCCTTTGGGCAAGGCATTTCGACAACCCCCATCCAAATGATGATGGCGGCTTCTGCAATTGCCAATGAAGGAAAAATGGTCACCCCGCATATTTTGTACGGAATGGTACGCGACGAGAAACAATATAATTTTCCCCCACAAGATGCCGGCAGACCGATCTCAAGAGAAACTGCCCGAACACTTAATGAAATGCTGGCAAATTCTTTGGCAGACGGAAATTCTGAAGCCCTTATCCCCGGTTATCGTTTGGCCGGAAAGACCGGCACTGCCCAAATCCCTACAGAATACGGTTGGTACTCCGACGATGAGACCAATGCCTCCTTTATCGGCTGGGGACCTGTAGATGACCCTCAATTCATGATCTATGTTTGGCTTGAAAAACCAACTTCATCCAGCTGGGCTTCATATACTGCCGCCCCGGTTTTTGCCCAGGTAGCAGAAGATACCACCATGCTGTTGAATATTCCTCCGGATATGATTCGCCAGCAATTCGTTTCAGGACAATAAGGAAACCTTGTGCTTAGGATTGCAGACATACTCGAAGCGCTAAATCAGCCCCGACCGCAAAAGGCGACTGCCGCAATACCTCATGCGGTAATCGACTCGCGCCTAGCCCGCGCAGAGTCATTATTTATTGCCATCCCTGGTGAAAATGTGGATGGACATGATTTTGTCGCAGATGCTTTCTCAAAAGGTGCTTCCTTTGCCCTCATTCAACACGAAATAAAGGGTGATTTCGCCACACTTGACCTGCGCAGCGAGCTTTCTCAAACAGAAATGGGAGAACTGGATGCGCCGCTTTGCCTGCTCGTGGACAATACCATCGTCGCATTACAGGAGATTGCCCGTTTCTGGCGGAGCAAACTTGATCTGCGCGTGATCGGTATCACCGGAAGTGTGGGCAAATCCACAACAAAAGAACTCGCCGCCCAAACACTGGGACGCCGCTACAAAACTCTGAAAAATTTCGGCAATCTGAACAATGAAATTGGTCTGCCCCTGACAATTTTGGGGCTGCGCTCCGATCATGAGCGTGCCATCCTTGAAATGGGATTCTATGTACCCGGCGAAATCGATTTTCTTTGCCAGATCGCAAAACCGCAAGTCGGTGTTGTGACCAATATTGGCACTGTCCACGCTGAGCGGGCTGGTTCACAGGAAGCCATTGCGCGTGGAAAAGCCGAATTGGTCGAAGCGCTGCCTCCGGCCCCTGAGGGTGTCGCTATATTAAATTACGATGATATCTGGGTCCGGGAAATGGCTAAAATGACCAAGGCTCGTGTTTTCTTCTACGGGCTTAGCTCCGAAGCTGATCTCTGGGCAGACCAGATTGAAGGCCTCGGGCTGGATGGTATCCGCTTCCGCTTGCACTATAAACACGAAACCTTGCATATGCACATCCCGCTGATTGGGAGACATTCAGTCCACACTGCATTGCGTACCACTGCAATTGGCCTCACCGAAGGACTGACCTGGCAGGAGATCGTCAGTGGGATGCGTGACGGGCGTGCTCAACTCCGTCTCGTGACGGCACGCAGTAAAAATGGTTCGGTAATTCTCGATGATACCTATAATGCATCTCCTTCATCCACGCTTGCGGCGCTGGGTCTTCTCGACGAGCTGGATGGACATAAGGTTGCCGTTCTCGGCGATATGCTCGAACTTGGGCAATATGAACACCAGGGTCATGAAATGGTCGGGCTGCGCGCCGCCGAAGTCGCCAATACCTTGCTCACCCTCGGAAAACGCGCCCATATCATCGCCGATTCTGCCCGCAAAGCCGGGATGCCTCAAAAAGCCATCCTTGAATTTGAAGAAATAGACTCTATTACAGAGTGGCTGGAAAAAAACCTGACCAATAAACATATCGTGCTCATCAAGGGTTCCCGCGGATTGGGCATGGATCGGATCGTCGCGGCATTGGAGGCAGAGAAATGAGACAAATTTCTCTTGCCCTGAGTCTCGCCGGACTGAGCTTCATGATGACCATCATCTGGGGTTCTCCCCTTTTGCGCGTCCTGCGCCATTTCAAAATTGGCAAGGTCATTCGTGTGGATGAGCCCGGCTTCCACCAGGTCAAAATGGGAACACCGACCATGGGCGGCGTGATGTTCATCCTTCCTGTTGCTTTGATAACGGTCATGCTCAATGCGGTCTCCATCATCGGAATGCAACCCACCGGACGCTCAGTTCTCGTTCCCCTGATCGTCATGTTCGCTTACGCCTTACTCGGTGCGCTGGATGACTGGGAAGGGGTCCGCGGCAAACGACGTGGTGATGGGATGCGCGCCAGAACAAAATTTGCCATCCAGGTCATCCTTGCTACCATTACCGCAACAGTTCTAAAATATATGCTCGAGGTTCCCGAGTTGATTTTGCCGGGCGTCCAGGCAGTCTTTGGCCTGGGTATTTGGTATATCCCCGTCGCAGCATTTATCATCGTCGGCTTCTCCAACGCGATCAATTTTACCGACGGCCTCGATGGGCTGGCGGGGTTGATCGCAGCGACTGCCTTTATCACCTATGGTGGGATCGCTATGTTGCAAGGGCAGGTTTTTGTCGGCAGATTTTCTTTCACGATTGTCGGTGCTCTTTTCGGATTTTTATGGTTCAACGTTCATCCGGCCTCCCTCTTTATGGGTGATACCGGCTCTCTCTCATTAGGAGCAACCCTCGCTGTCGTCGCTTTGATGACGGGACAATGGGCCCTCCTCCCGATCATCGCAATTATTCCCGTCAGCGAGGCTTTGAGTGTCATCATTCAGGTTGGCTACTTCAAGCTCACCAAAGGTAAACGCTTCTTCAAAATGGCACCAATTCATCTCCACTTTGAATTACTCGGCTGGAGCGAAACACAGGTTGTGCAGCGTTTCTGGCTGATCAGCCTGCTCGCCGCCATGCTCGGCGTTGGATTGGCGTTGGTGTGATCATGACTGATTATTCCAACAAAAAAATTCTCATCCTCGGAGCAGCCCGTCAAGGGCTGGCTTTGGCGCGTTATTTGACAAATCACGGTGCAGTAGTGACTATAAACGATAAGCGGATGTCAAATGAATTGCTGGAAGAACAATTCTCCCTCGTAGATCTGGAGGTGGAATGGGTGCTGGGCGCACATTATTCCAGCTTGCTCAATGACAAAGACATCGTCTGTCTCTCAGGCGGGATTCCACTAAGCCTCCCCATCGTTCGTGAGGCCCAACGACGCGGAATACCGCTTTCAAACGATACCCAGATCTTCCTCGAAGCCGTTCCCTGCCGCACGATCGGCATCACGGGCTCTGCTGGAAAAACGACAACCACTACTCTTGTTGGGCGTATGGCTCAAGAAGATTTCAGCAAAACAGAAAAAAAGGTTTGGATTGGCGGAAATATTGGCGACCCATTATTGAATTATGTGGATGAAATGAAAAAAGATGATCTGGCCATTCTCGAAATATCCAGTTTTCAGTTGGATCAAATGAGTATTTCTCCGGATATCGCTGTGGTACTGAATGTGACGCCCAATCACCTCGACCGTCACGAAACGATGGAAGCCTACACTGCCGCCAAGGCACGTATTCTAAAAAATCAAAAGGCCGATGATATTGCCATTGTCGGCAGAGATGATGAGGGTGCGTGGGAAATGAGAAATCTCTCTCCCGGCACTTTATTCACTTTCGGTAGCAAGCCCCTCGTCAAGGGTGAATCAGGATCATATCCTCTTTCCGATTATTTCTATTTCCGAGATGATCGCATGGATGTCCAGTTGATCGCAAGTAAATCAGTTCAACTGCGCGGCAGCCATAACGTGCAAAATGTTCTTGCAGCCTGCACGATCGCCATTGTAGCCGGCATTCCCTCCCAGGCAATGGAAGCCGCCCTGAAAGATTTTTATGGCGTTGAACATCGTTTGGAGTTGGTACGCACATGGAAAGGTGTGTCCTGGTACAACGACTCAATCGCTACCGCCCCTGAGCGGTCGATGGCAGCCGTGCGCTCTTTTGATGAACCGGTTGTCCTGGTATTGGGTGGGCGCGACAAAAACCTCCCCTGGAATTCGCTGGCAGAATTGATCCGTCAGCGCGTGGACCATGTGGTTTTATTTGGAGAAGCTGCGCAAAAGATTGCTGCCACACTGGGCGGACACCGACAAGGGGAACGCCCCTATACTATTTCTCATTGCATTGGACTTAAAGATGCAGTTGAAGCCGCCGCAAAAGTTGCTGAAAAGGGTGATGTCGTTTTGCTTTCACCTGGCGGGACGAGTTTTGATGAATTCAAGGATTTCGCTGAACGCGGAGAAAGTTTCAGAAAATGGGTACTCGAACTTTCGTAAATAAACGTTCTCAAGCCAGCACGTCGCTCTCTGTTAAAAGCGGAGATACGCCCTTGCTGATCACGATTATTGCCTTGCTTGCCTTTGGCTTGTTAATGCTTTACTCCTCCAGTGCTGATTATTCGGTGCAAATTTTGGAAGAAGCATCCGGTTATATGTTCAAACGGCAATTGCTTTGGCTGGCAGTGGGTATTGCTGTCGCGTTTGCGTTCTCTCACCTTGATTATCACCACTGGCGACGGATTTCAATCCTGGCCATGTTGGGAACAATCGTCGCACTGATCGCTGTTCTTTTCATCAACGAGCTCCGCCTTGGCGCTGTACGTACAGTCTATCAAGGTTCGGTCCAGCCTTCAGAGTTGGCAAAATTAGTCATCATTATTTATCTTGCAGTCTGGCTCTATGCAAAAAGGGGCCAGCTTCATAATACTGAATTGGGTTTAATCCCTCTGGGAATCATTCTTGGGATAGTCGGCGGCCTGATCTATCTACAACCAGATTTGAGCGCAACTGCCACGGTTTTCATTCTCGGAGGTATGCTTTTCTTCCTCGCCGGGGCAGATAAGAAACAAATCGTCATGCTAATGCTTTTTGCTGCGGTCGTAGCCTGGATCATAGTCCAATTCAACGCAACTGGACGGGAACGCGTCGATTTTTATTGGCATGGATTACTAGATCCAACCAAGGCTTCGTACCATGTTAAACGGTCACTTGAGGCAATCATCAATGGCGGTTTTTGGGGGCTTGGGATTGGAAAAAGCATCACCAAGCTTACCGGTTTACCCTTCCCCCACACCGACAGCATCTTTGCTGTCCTGGCAGAAGAACTTGGCCTTTTGGGCGCGACAATTCTTATACTTTTATACGGCGTTATGATTTGGCGAGGTCTTGTCATCGCCCGCCGTGCCCCCGATATGCTAGGGACCTTGCTGGCAACGGGACTGGTTTATTGGATCGGGATCGAGGCCCTGATCAATATAACCGTTTTGGTCGGCCTGATGCCTTTTGCAGGCAATGCCCTCCCTTTTATGAGCGCGGGCGGTTCCAGCCTGGTTACCTCGCTGGCTGCCATCGGTATTTTATATAATGTCTCTCGTCAACGTGGCGAGAGTGCACAAGCAGAAGATGAATGGAGAGCCTTCGGTGCGACTTCTAATTTGCGCAGGCGGAACGGGCGGCGGGGTTTATCCCGCTCTCGCCGTTCTTGATATGTTGAATAACACCTCCCATGACCTTCTTTGGGTTGGCGGCGATGGCGGCATGGAAGTCGACCTCGTCGAACGGCAAGGGATTCCCTTTGCGACCATCCCGGCTGCTGGTGTGCATGGTGTTGGTCTGCGCATGCTACCCGGCAATTTACTCCGCTTATTGCGTGGTGTGAAGGCGTCCATTCGCATTCTACGTGATTTCAAGCCAGAGGTGCTCTTCTTTACCGGTGGATATGTGGCTGTCCCGATGGCTGTGGCTGGGTTCCGTACTCCGAGCCTTCTCTATGTCCCCGATATTGAGCCTGGACTCGCGCTCAAGGCCTTAGCCTGGTTCGCCCACCGGATTACAGTCACCGCCCCGGCTTCTTCCGCTTACTTCTCGCAAAAAGATCGCATCGTGACCACAGGGTATCCCGTCCGCAACCAATTAGCTAAATGGGATCAGGCCACAGCTCGGAAAAAACTTGGTTTGCAGACAGATGAACCGGTCTTGCTGGTTTTTGGCGGCAGCAAAGGTGCCCGCTCGATAAATAATGCCCTCCTCGCCAACCTCCCCGCCCTGCTTGAGCGGGTACAGATCGTCCATATCAGCGGAAAGTTGGATTGGAAAAAAGTCGAAGCCGCGCGAAATTCCTTAAATCGGGAGCAAGCCCAAAGGTATCACGCCTTCGACTATCTCCATGAGGATATGGGTGCGGCGTTGGCAGCGGCTGATTTGGCGGTATCCCGTGCAGGTGCATCATCTCTTGGTGAATTTCCACTTTTTGGATTGCCTGCACTCCTCGTTCCGTACCCCTACGCCTGGCGTTACCAAAAGGTAAATGCCGAATACCTGAGGAAAAAGGGTGGGGCGATCATGGTTAGAGATGAGAACCTGGAAGAAAGTTTGGTTCCCCTTGTGGAAGAGTTACTTCAAAATCCGCAAAAGCTGAACGGCATGCGCACTGCCATGAAAAAATTGGCCCGCCCGCAAGCTGCACAGGAAATCGCTGCAGAATTGCTGGCTTTAGCCGGAAAGAGATAAATAATTATGGTTATCAGTCTTGTTTATATTTTCTGGATGTATGTAATTTTATTTGCCATCATTGGTGCAATGCGCGGCTGGGCAAAAGAGCTTTTGGTTAGTTTTAGTGTGATCCTGGCCTTAGCGTTAAATTACCTGCTCAGAAAATATGTCCCCATGATTATGAATCTGCCCACCACAGATATTGCTTTCTTCTGGATCCGAACCTGGATCACTATTGCATTGGTCTATTTTGGCTACCAAACTGTCGCCAGCATCGGGGCTCTTTCAGGGAAAGCGCGCAAGGAGAAATTGCAGGATGCCCTCTTTGGTGCGGTAATGGGTGCGATCAACGGTTATTTGGTCGTTGGTACTCTCTGGGCGTATCTCAATGAAGCTCAATATCCTTTTCCCAATATTTTTTACCCCCCCCATCCAGATTTGGCGGCAGGGATTACAACTGAAATCACCCGCCTGATGAAATGGATGCCGCCCTATTCACTTGGTGAGCCGGGAATCTATTTTGCGGTCATTATTGCATTCGTCTTTATTATTGTAGTTTACATCTAGGAATATTATGACACACGCACACTTCATCGGCATTGGGGGCAGCGGACTTTCCGCGATCGCCCGCCTCCTTCAGGAGAGCGGATATACGGTCACGGGTTCAGACCGCGACCAATCGCCTTTTGTCGATGATCTGCGTGCAATTGGGATCACTGTCCATATCGGGCACGAAGCTGCCCAGATCAGGGGAGCAGATCTGATCGTCCGTTCGTCTGCCATCCCGGATGCAAACCCTGAGGTGCAGGCTGCTCTCGAAGCGGGGATCCCCGTTTACAAAAGGTCAGATTTTCTAGGCCGCCTGATGGAAGAAAAAATCGGTATCGCCATAGCCGGAACGCATGGGAAAACATCCACCACCGCGATGATGGCCTGGACACTGACCGAACTCCAGCAAGATCCATCATTTATCGTTGGTGGTGTGATCAACGGTCTCAACGTCAACGCCCATGCTGGTACGGGAAAAACCTTTGTCATCGAAGCCGACGAGTACGACCGCATGTTCCTGGGCTTGAAACCAACCATTGGCATTGTCACCAACCTCGAACATGACCATCCCGACATTTACCCCACCGCTGAGAGTTTCCGGGCTGCGTTTGTGGAATTTATCCGGTTAATTCCCGAAAATGGTGTTTTGATCGCATGTGGAGACGACTGGGGCGCGGCAGATTTAATTAAAGAAGCACAGCAAGCCAATATCAATACGCTGGCCTACAGCTTGAACGATGTAGAAAATTTGCAGCCCAATACCACAGGCGGATTTGACTTTTATGTCCAAAATAATCACATTTCCTTGCAAGTGCCTGGCAAACATAATGTGTTGAATGCGCTGGCCGTTTTGAAGGTGGTCGAATATCAGGGGTTGTCGCTTGAGAATGCTGCGAGAGCGTTGGGCGACTATTCCGGAACTGGACGTCGTTTTGAGATGATCGGCAGCGTCAATGGAATCACCATTTACGATGATTATGCGCACCACCCGACCGAAATCCGGGCAACCCTGGCAGGTGCCCGCGCCCGCCACCCGAGGGCACGCATCTGGGCAGTTTGGCAGCCACATACCTACTCGCGTACACAGATGCTCTTTGATGAATTTTCCCAAGCCTTCAACGATGCTGACGAGACCATTGTGACCGAAATTTACGCCTCTCGCGAGGCCAAACAGGATTTCTCTTCCGCAGAAGTTGTCGCAGCGATGAAAAACCCTTCAGCAAGATTTATCGCGGATTTGAACGAGACAGGCAATTATTTGATTGAAAATCTTCACCCCAACGATGTGCTGATCATCCTCTCTGCTGGAGATGCGATTGAGATCAGCAAAAAGGTGTTGAAAGCATTATCAGAGAAAGCCCAAGTATCTTCTTGATAAAGAAGAAAAGGAGAATGAAGATGAAGAAGGATCAAGAGTTTCGCAAGATGGATACCGACGTGATGGGGTTGCCACCAATCACTATGGTGTTAAGTGATATTCCGGAGCCAATCCCAGGCGAGCTGAATTTCAGGAAAGTATCAAACAACGCCAGAAAGCTCCTTTTCCAGGACTCTGACATGGTCCATCGTTTGATTGACCATATCATTAAAAAGGATTGATCAAAGCTCAATCCTGATTGAGTAAAAAAATATGAAAAAACTAGCTATCCCTACCCTCCGTACTGTCTTTGGCGAACGCCTGCAAGAGAACATCTCTCTGGCAGCTTATACCTCTGCGCGGATTGGCGGGATGGCAGATGCGCTGATTGTCGTCCACTCAGCAGATGAATTGGTTGAAAGCCTCTCCCAACTTTGGGAAATGGAAATGCCCTATCTTCTGCTTGGTGGCGGATCAAATCTCCTCGTTGGCGATGCAGGTTTCCGCGGTGTCGTTCTACTCAATAAAGCCAAGGGAATTCGCTTCAACGAAGGCGAGAATCCCGTCGTTTGGGCAGAATCGGGTGTGACAATGAGCAAATTAGCCAATCAGGCCGCAACACGTGGTTTCGCAGGGCTTGAATGGGCAGCTACCGTCCCAGGTACAGTAGGCGGTGCAGTCTATGGCAATGCAGGCGCTTTTGGCGGCGATATGGCCGGGAGTTTACGCAGCGCCGATTTACTGACCCGACACGGGCAGGAAGAATGGCCCGTAGAGGCATTGGATTATGCCTATCGCAGCAGTGCACTAAAACGGGATGCCGTTGAAAGGGTAATTCTTTCGGCAGAACTATGGCTGAAAAACGACGACCCGGCCCAAATACACGAGCGAATGCGGCAATATATCCACCAGAGAAAAGAGACGCAGCCACCCGGTGCAAGCATGGGATCGATGTTCAAAAACCCTGAGGGCGACCATGCCGGTAGATTAATTGAAGCAGCCGGGCTGAAAGGCACGCGAATCGGAAATGCCGAGATCAGTCACGTACACGCGAATTTTTTCATCAATCATGGCAAAACAAAAGCCAGTGATGTACGCAGATTAATTGAATTAACACAGAAGACAGTATTTGAACAATTCAGTATTCAGTTAGCGCTGGAAATCGAATTTGTTGGTGAATATGATGACTAAAAAACTCAAAGTTGCAGTGATTTTCGGTGGACGCTCTGGCGAACACGAAGTTTCGTTAATGTCTGCCAAATCGGTATTGGGAGCGCTTGACCCCCAAAAATATGAGCTCATACAGATCGGCATCACCCATGAAGGTGCGTGGATGAGCGGTGAGAATACTTTGGCGATCTTCTCCGGTAAAGCCTCTGGTGAACTCAACCCCGTCTTTTTACCCGGTGATCCATCTCTGGCCGGACTATATGCTTTGAGTCAAACTGAATACACCAAACTAAGCGATTTTGATGTGGTCTTCCCTGTCATGCATGGAAGCTACGGCGAAGATGGGGCCATGCAAGGTTTGCTCGAGATGGCAGATGTGGCTTACGTAGGCGCAGGCGTGGTTGGATCGGCAGTTGGCATGGACAAGGGCATCTTCAAAGATGTGATGATCGCCAATGGCATCCCCGTTGTGGAATCGGTATTTGCCCTTCGCTCGGAGATCGAAGCAGATATGAACGCAGTCATCGAAAAAATCGAGACACTGGGTTACCCCGTATTTGTCAAACCAGCCAATATGGGATCATCGGTCGGCGTTAGCAAATGCGATAATCGCTCCAGCCTGGGTGAGGGGCTGATGGAAGCCGCTGCGTATGACCGCCGCATCCTGATCGAGCGTGGCATCAACGCCCGTGAGATCGAAATCAGCGTGCTGGGCAACGACGATCCACAGGCCTCCGTACCCGGAGAAGTAGAACCGAGTCGAGAATTTTATTCATATGAATCAAAATATATAGATGGAACATCCGGATTGCTTATTCCGGCTCCACTTTCTGAAGAAAGAGCCGAGCTGATGCGCCAGATCGCAGTCAAGGCGTATAAAGCGATCGACTGTGCTGGCATGGCCCGCGTAGATTTTATGATTGACAAAGACGACGATAAATTTTATCTGAACGAAGTAAATACCCTGCCAGGATTTACCGAGATCAGCATGTATCCCAAACTCTGGGAAGCCAGCGGCCTCTCTTATCCTCAATTGGTTGATCGCCTGATTGAACTTGCCCTGGAGCGTAAAGCTGATCGTGACCGCACAGAACGACGTTTTCGGAGTAACGCGTGAATCATAAATTGACCATGACCCGGGCAGAAAGCGTCCGTAAGCGCAGGGCCGTTGAAGCAGCACAGGAAGCGCAGGAAAAACGCGTCCTGAAGCCTGTTTCACCGATACGCCCTTCGAAGAAGACGAACTTTGTCGGTGCCAAGAAACGTAAAAAGAATATCCGCCAGTATGAAGCTGCCGCATTCAATCCAGCCTACGAAGGATTGCGCTCCTTCGCCATGCCAGCCATTCGGCTTGAGTGGCGTGCGGCTTCCGCAGCATTGACAATCATTTTGAGCATCGTTCTTTATCTTCTCTGGACTTCGCCTTATTTTATGGTCTCTGTCCCGCAGATCAGAGGTAATCAATATCTTTCATCCGAAAAGATCAACCGCGCGCTCGATCTCTCAGAAAAAAAAGTGTTCTCACTCGTGCCACAATATATGGAACGCCATTTACGCCTCACTTACCCGGAACTGGCAGATGTCGAAATAACGACCAGCCTGCCCAATCTCGTCAATGTTAACGTGAAAGAACGTCAACCCGTACTCATTTGGCAGCAGGATGGCATGATGGCCTGGATTGATGCGAATGGAGTTGCCATCCGAAGTAATGCGCAAGTGGATGGACTGATTACCGTCACAGCCCTTGGGCCTCCACTTGCTCCCGTTGTGGATGAATCTACTTATGATGAGCTGGCGCCGCCACCCTTTATTGCCCCCACAACGGTGGCCGCGCTCCAATCGTTGATCGCTCATGTACCGCCGGGAACACCGATTATTTATGATCCCCAATCTGGTCTCGGCTGGACGGACCCGCGCGGTTGGACGGTTCAACTGGGCGATATTACCGAAGAAATTGGGCTGAAATTACGGATTTATGAATCAATAGTAACCTGGGTAACACAGAAGAATATTCAACCTGTTTTGATCAATTTGGAATACCCGCACGCGCCATATTATCGGACGGAGCCTTAATCTGATGGAAGAGATCGTTGTTGGAATTGATGTAGGAACAACCAAAATTTGTACACTCGTAGCCCGTGTGGAAGATGAAGATGTGCTGCGTATCTTAGGTGTGGGTATCGAGCCATCCAATGGCATCCGCAAGGGAATCATTGTTGATCTTGATGCCGCTTCGTACGCCATCACCCGCTCGGTGGAACGCGCTGAACAAAGCTCAGGGATAGAGATCGCCTCTGCCCTGGTTAGCATGGCAGGAGCCCATGTCTCCTCGATCAACAGTCGCGGAGTGGTTGCGATCAGTGGCGAGGTTGTGGACGACTATGATATTACCCGCGCCCTTGAATCGGCTCGTGCGGTCGCCATCCCCCACAACCGTGAGGTGATCCATATTGTTCAACGCGGCTTTAGCATTGACGGGCAAGATGGGATCCGGTCCCCCAATGGCATGCACGGTTACCGTCTGGAGGTGGAAACACATATCATCACCGCCGCTGCAGCCACAATTGAAAATCTTCGCCAGTGCGTAGGTGCCGCCGGTGTGGAAGTGCAGCAATTTGTACTCAATCCACTTGCCTCAGCAGAGGTTGTGCTCACTGAAAATGAACGTCAAATGGGGGCAGCTGTCTGCGATATTGGCGGTGGGACAACCGATATGGCTATCTACGTAGATGGCAAAGTCTGGCATACGATGGTCTTGGCGGTTGGCGGTAACCATGTGACCGCAGATATTGCGCATGGTTTACGGCTGCCCGTTGCACAGGCTGAGGAGATAAAACTTCAACAAGGGTATGCACTCCGCGCAGAGGTTGGCGCCGAAGATTATTTCTCTATCCGTCCCTTTGGCGAGGATAAACCCGTACAAATCAATCGGCAGGAATTGGCACATATTATCGAAGCCCGCGTTGAGGAGATTTTCGAACTCTCCCTGCAAGAGATCAAACGCTCTGGCTATGATGGCTTGCTCCCCGCCGGGATGATCTTGACAGGCGGCACAAGCGCATTGGAAGGTATTCGAAAACTTGCTACTGAGGTTTTGGGCTTTCCCGTTCGTACTGCACAGCCAGAAAATCTGGTTGGGATGGTCGATCAATTGCACTCACCAGCATATTCAACCAGCGTAGGGCTGCTTCGGTGGGCTATGAAAATACATGAGAATGAAATCGCTTTTAATCAGGGCCGAAAATCCCGAGCAAAAGGAGAACCGCTTATGAATCTGGACGCAGCAAAAAATTGGCTCAAGAGACTCTTGCCTTAGTTATTATATCCACAACAATATTCTTTAGCAGCTTATCTGGCAGATAAGTAACACCGTAAGAAAAGGAGAAATAAAATGGACTCGAAAAAAGTTAGTAATTCAGAAGCCTTTGCCCGTATTAAAGTAATTGGTGTAGGTGGCGGCGGTTCCAACGCCGTAGACCGCATGATGGCTGAGGGTATCCAGGGTGTTGAATTTATCGCTGTCAATACCGATGCCCAGTCATTGATGCTTTCCAAAGCTCCCACCCGCGTTCGACTTGGTGACAAATTGACGCGCGGCCTGGGTGCGGGAGGTAACCCCGAAATTGGGCGTAAAGCCGCAGAGGAATCAGCAGATGACCTCTACGAGGCCCTCAAAGGCAGTGATATGGTTTTTATTACTGCTGGCATGGGCGGAGGTACCGGAACTGGTGCTGCAGCCACAATCGCACAAATTGCCAAAGAATCGGGTGCGCTGACCATTGGCGTGGTTACCCGTCCATTCACCTTTGAAGGCTCGCGCAGAATACAGGCCGCCGAAGATGGGATCAGCAAATTGAAGGAACACGCTGATACTTTGATCGCAATTCCAAATGACCGTCTGCTCCAGCTCGCAGACAAGCGTGCCAGCCTGCAGAATGCCTTCCGTATGGCGGATGATGTTTTACATCAGGGTATTCAGGGCATCTCGGAGTTGATTACCATCCCCGGTTTGATCAACCTCGATTTTGCCGATGTGCGGACGATCATGTCTGAGGGTGGTGCAGCATTGATGGCGGTGGGATCAGGCTCGGGCGACGAGCGAGCCCGCAAAGCTGCTGAGCAAGCCATTTCCAGCCAATTACTGGATATCACCATTGATGGCGCCCGCGGTGTTCTCTTTAACATTACCGGTGGCTCCGAATTGACTCTCTTCGAGGTCAATCAGGCCGCGGCGATTATTCGTGAAACCGCACACCCAGATGTGAATATGATCTTCGGTGCGGTGATTGACCCGACCATGGGCGATGATGTTCGCATCACGGTCATCGCGACGGGTTTTGAGCGCAGCGGCGTTCCGCGCCGTATCTTGCGCCCTACCCGCCATCGCGAAGAAAAGAAAGATATGGCTCATTTTGTCAGCCCAGCGCGAGAGAGTGTTAGCGTAGAGGCCGATGTAAAACCTGTATCAGAACACAATAAAATTGAAAAAAACTACAAAGATAATGATCTGGATATTCCGACCTTTTTACGAAAACGACGGTAGGATTTACAAGGGAGCGGGCTTCTGTTCTCTTGATAAAAAATGAAGTAGTAATACGAGTCCTGTAGGTCCATCAGGGAGCGATCTCCTCGTCTGCCAGCGAGGAAGATCGTTTCTTGTTTAAGAGGCAATAATGGATGTTATTATGGATGGTATTTCAGGTGTATATCAATTATTATAGGAAAAATCTCAATAAGCTATGTTAGGATTATCCAGATAATAAGAAAAGACCTCTTGCATAAGTGCTCCCGGCGGTGTCCCTGCCGCCGAGGACGGCGGCTAGAGCATTGTCAAAAGGGGTTTTTGCAAGAAGTCTAAAGAACTTCTATTTACAAAGAGTTTATAAAGGAAACATCGGCATGTTTCTGAAAAAAACAAAAAATAATGGCAGATTTCTCCAGCGCATAGACCAATTCGGGCTTTGGTTAACCAATATAATATTGGTTAGCTCTTTGCTTGTATTAATCACTGTGCCCTTTTTAGCCTATCGTTGGGCACAATTACCGTTTATTGGTGCTTTCGTTGAACAAACACTTGTATTTAACAGTGTCGAAGAACAAGGAAATACACCCTGGGTGGGAATAGAAGCCGGTCTCAAATATCCCTTTCAACTAATTTCAATTAATGGACAGGATCTTCGAGAGACTGAGGAAATCACAAAAATTCTGGGAGATCATTTAGTTGGTGAGGAGGTTTCGCTTCTTTACCGCTCTCAAGGAGAGATAAATCAACTAAGGATTAAACTTCAAAAATTCCCATCTTTTGATTTCTTTGCCTTTTTTATCGTTCCCTATACTATTGGATGGACATATTTTTTAATTGGCTTATGGGTTTTTAGGGTAAGGTGGCATAATGTTACCGGGCGGGCATTTATGATTTTTTGCGCTTCCATGGGAATTGGTATTGGGAGCTTATTTGATTTATACACTACCCATGTATTTTCCTGGCTATGGACGATGTCCATCCCAATTGCCGCAGCGAGCCTGTTCACTCTGAGCCTTGTATTTCCTCATAAAGCTGCCTGGGGCAAAAAATATCCCGTTTTACGCTGGATTGGTATCCTCCCTGCAAGTATATTGATCCTGATGAGTCTGCAAATTTTATATGATTTCAACAACCCGACTGCTTATGTAAATGCCTGGCAGCGAGAATATCTTTTTGCGTCTCTGGCTATCCTGTTTTTTTTGGGATTGGCCTTTTACCGGCGTTTACGCGCACCAACACCTATTGTCCGCGAACAGGCAGGCGTCATATTATGGGGTAGTGTAATAGCTTTCAGCCCCATTGCTTATTATTTGGCGCGAGCAACTGTTGAACCCGTTGCCTTTAATGTCTCAGCATTTCTTCCACCTTTGAGTTTATTCCCATTGGCTATTGCCTATGCCATCTTGCGTCACAGGCTTTTGAATACAGACCGCTTAATTGCGCGAGGATCAGCTTATGTAATATTGGCAGCTTTAGCAGGAGTTGGTTATATATTCCTCACTACGATAACCCACACTATTACTGGCATTGCTCTTCCTGCTGACAATTCTATATTCATCATTGGCATCATCTTCACTATCACCCTCGTATTTGTATATGATCCTCTACGCGCCTGGGTGCAAAGAAATATAGATCTCCTTTTTTTTCGCCGGAACCGCGGTCTCAGGGAGCGCGTGTGGGAGTTTGGTCACTTTTTAAAAACCTCGGTGGATTTTCCGCAAGTTGTAATGGCATTACGCCATTCCCTGGAGAATACTGTCCAACCAGCACAGGCCTATTTATTCGCGCGCGATGAACCATCTGGTTCTTTTAGGTTTTATTCGATCATCCCCAAAGAGGAAGACACACTCAGAAACCTGGATTTTGAAGGAGACAGCCCATTAGCTCGTTTACTGGAGATCACAAAAGGTACAGTCTATCTGACACTTGATCAAAGCATTCCTCGGGAGCTTGAACCCGAGCGGGAGAAACTCTCAAGATTAAACGCAAATATATTCATCCCTTTTTCCAGCCAGAGCGGTTTGGCAGGCTGGTTGGCACTTGGTCGCAGCCTTACACGTGAGGCATATAATCGGGAAGACCTGATCTTTCTGGAGTCAATTGGAGATCAGGCTGCATCAGCGATTGAACGTGCATGGTTATTGGCGGCTGAGAGGGAACAATATAATGTAATTGAAGCATTAAAAGATTCAGCTGCAGCGCTCACCAGCACTCTGGATTACGAGCTTGTCCTGGATCGTATTCTGGCAAATGTAGAGCAGGTTGTCCCGCACGAAGCAATCAATATTATGCTGATTGACAATGGAATTGTACACGTCGTTCGCCGCCGTGGTGATGAAAAGTTTACCGAAGAGGCATTCGTATTAAACCGACAGATGCCCGTAGACCAGACGCCTCTTCTGCTAAAAATGAGTGAGACTGGAGAACCACAAATTGTTTACAACACGCGTGAGCATCCGGGGTGGGTAGACCATCCTGAGAGTCGCTGGGTGAGATCTTATCTTGGCGTACCCATCCGCTCCAAGGGGAATGTGATCGGATTTTTGAATCTGAACAGTAATAAACCTGATTTCTTTACCTCAGCTCATGCAAAACATCTGTTGGCATTTGCAGATCAGGCCGGTTCTGCCATCGAAACATCTCGCTTGTTCATCGGGCTGGAAAATGCCAATGCCGAACTCACCCTGGCCTATGATGCAACTCTGGAGGGGTGGAGTCACGCGCTGGATTTACGCGATAAGGAAACAGAGGGACATTCTCAACGAGTAACAAAGATCACTTTACTTTTGGCTGAAGCTACAGGAATGCAGTCTGACGAATTGGTTCATATAAGGCGAGGGGCCTTATTACACGATATTGGAAAAATAGGTGTTCCCGATCAAATATTGCATAAACCAGGGCCACTCACCGAGGAAGAATTGAAGATCATGCAACAGCACCCGATCTATAGTTTTGAAATGCTCTCGTCAATTCAATATCTCCGCCCGGCGATTGATATCCCCTACTGCCATCATGAACATTGGGATGGAACAGGATATCCGCAAGGGCTTGCAGGAGAAGAAATTCCCCTGGCCGCCCGGATTTTTGCGATAGTGGATGTCTGGGATTCTCTGATTACGGACCGTCCTTACCGATTGGCGTGGCATCCAAGCAAAGTGGTGGACTATTTAAAAGATCAATCGGGAACTTACTTCGACCCTTCATTGCTGGAAACTTTCTTGAAATTAGATATAGTACAGCAAAAACTGAAAGATGAAAAAGGATGATTTTGTGAAGAGTGAAACGTGACGAGTGATAAAATTACTTTGATCGAATTCTGGGCATCGTGCTGTCAGAAAATTTAAACAAAGCGCGCTTTGACCGAGAGACCAAATGAATATTGCTCAATAACTACTCCAAATTCTTTCCTTCTTCGGATCAAAATATGGTTGAGATAAAATGAAAAAAATTACATTGCCTAAAAATGAAAAGACATTACTAATAATTTGGTTTGCAATTAACTTGATTGTGGGTGTTTTCGTTGTAAATGATTTTGGAATTGGGACGGATGAACCTATATATATTCTATATGCAGAAGAAACATTGGATGCATATAATTCATTTTTCGGCTTACTATACGAACCAGTGTTTGATGTTAAAAACCTGCAGTATTACGGTCCCGCTTATGTTGTTACAGTATCCTGGATTACGCGCTTTATACCACAGATATTACCAAAAATCCCAAGCATTGATATCTGGCATTACTCCTATTTTCTATTATTTCAATTGACGGGATTATGTCTTTACGCAATGATAAAGCGCTGGTTCAGTTCCTGGACGGCTTGGGCGGTGTTGGTTCTATTTACTACTCAACCGTTATTATTGGGGCATTCCTTTATTAATCCCAAAGATATCCCGTTTATGTTTTTCTTCATTTTCAGTATTTATTTAGGATTTATTTTGGCTGATATCGTTGAAAAACCATCACCAGTAGTTTCCTTAAATAAACCTTTGCAAATTTTAAAAGAAAGGTGGAAATTGGCGAACTCGAAAAAAAAGGCATTGTTTGTTAAAGTATTAAAAATGACAACGATGTTTATTATACTTTTGGGGATAATTACACCATTATTAATACAAAGTATTATTGTCTTTTTCTATTCAGCGGACATTCATTCTTGGGCAGGTAATATATTTTACAACTTTGCGACACAAGCCACTCTTGCTCCGGTGGAAGACTATGTTAGTAAAGCAAATAAATTATTTTTTCGTTTAGAATTTTTTTTGATAGCCTTGACACTTATTACATCTCTTTTCTACTTTGTATTTTTAGTTGCAAAGGTATCGCAGAAATCAACAAAGAGATACAGCTTATCATTTTTAAATCAAATGAAAAGTATTTCTTTGAAAAAGATAAATATAGGTATCTCCATGAGACAGATATTAAGAAACATGATTACATGGAGAGTTGCTCTTGCGGGTATTATTCTAGGCTATACAATTTCTATTCGAGTGTTGGGGCCATTAGCAGGTTTGATTGTAGTTTTATATTTGCTTCTGAAGGGCGGTCGAAAATCTTACCCTCTTATCTTCGCGTATATTATATGGGCAAGTATTACCACTTATTTAACTTGGCCCTATCTTTGGAGTGCACCCTTTGCTCATTTTTTTGAGAGTTTGAGTATGATGTCTAATTTTCCTTGGGGCGGAAATGTATTATTTAATGGGGCTATCTATAGTGCTAACAACATACCAGATGTATATTTGCCTGTTTTATTTAACCTTCAGCTCACTGAAACCTTTCTGGTCCTTTTTTATTCAGGTTTTGTTTTATTCATATGGCAAATACTCAAAACTGAAGTGCGAACCGATTTCCTGCTTTTCTTTACACTAGGGTTTCTTCTAATCATTATTGCGCTTATTGTGATGAATTCCGCTCTTTATGATAACTTCAGGCAGCTTTTGTTTGTACTTCCTCCCATGTTTATAGTTATTGGTTTCTCTATTGAGTATATTTTTACAAAAATAGAAAAAAAGTGGATACGAATCTTTTTGATTATTGCACTTGCGCTTCCTGGGATTTATTCAAGTATAAAATTACATCCCTATGAGTATATTTACTATAATTCGTTGATTGGAGGAACTGAAGGTGCATTTCGCCGATTTGAAATGGATTATTGGCGGACTTCATATCGAGAGCTTGCATTAGAAGTTAATCATATTGCCGATTATGAAGAAAATATCGCTATCGTTGGGGATTCAACATTTCTTCCTTACGCTCGCAAGGACCTGATAATAACCAGAAATCAAGATGCTAATCTTGAAGAAACCGGCGGCTATGCAGTTTTGACCTCCCGCTGGAACTCAGACTTGTTTTACCCAGAAGCTCAAATAATTAAATCTGTGAAGCGAGGTGGAGCGATTTTATCTGTTTTGAAATATATAGGGCAAAAGTAACTGTTGGTTACAGTTAAATATTTCAGATATCATCATTTTATAGCTAATCTCTATTGTTCTAATGTCCATCAAGGGGAACTGATCTCGACCCTTCATTGCTGGAAACTTTCTTGAAATTAGATATAGTACAGCAAAAACTGAAAGATGAAAAAGGATGATTTTGTGAAGAGTGAAACGTGACGAGTGATGCGTCCTTTAATATGGGCAATAAAATTGACGAATTAAAAAATAAAAACACCCATTAAGTGATCTCCATCAATTACCAACTACCAATACCCAATAGCAATAATATTCTTTCGAAAAGTAGCTGTTCTTTCTTCTAAGCTTTTTCCTCTTTCTTTGGTACATTCGACCTTTTCGCGTAATTCGCATTATCAAAAATTCACTTATCACGCATCACTCCTCACTGTCCCCATGTTATAATCCCCGCACCAAAATCAACCTGAAAACACTGGTAAAAATCGCTTATGTTCAACCAAGAAACCATCGAAATCGAAGATAAAATCCTCGCGTATTGCGCTAAAAACGAGGTCCCTCTTGCCGAGCTAAAATGGCAGCCAATTCCCTTTAACGGGGAGTGGGGTACCTCCACGTCATTTTTTCAAACAGCGGCAAACGAGGCAAAAAGTGGCAAGAAGGTCAAAGTCCCGTTGCGGGCGCAGGAAATTGCTGAAACCATCAAAGACGAAATTGGTACTCCCACAGGCATCAGTCGCGTTGAAGCGGTCAAGGGCTATCTCAACCTCTATTTTGTCACGGCAGATTTCGCAGAACGCGTAGTGGCTGCCATTCTTCAGGAAAAAAGTGATTTTGGGCGCGGCAAGCCAAAAGGTGAGCGGGTCATGGTTGAATATGCACAGCCGAATACCCATCACTCCTTTCACATCGGCCATTTTCGCAACGCCATCCTCGGCGAATCCCTCGCACGCCTCGTTGAATTTTCGGGTTTTGAAACCATCCGTGCCGCCTATCCCGGCGACATCGGTCTGGGCGTGATTACCGTTCTCTGGATTTACGAAAATTTCTATAAAGGGCAGGAGCCAGAGGGCATTCACGAGCGCGGGCAATGGCTGCTGAAACTTTATGTCGAAGCCACAAAACTGCTCACGAAAAAAGAGAATGAGACGGATGAAGAGCAGGCCCAGCGCGAGGCTTACGATGCAGAACGACGCGAGCTTTATCGAAAATGGGATGAGGGGGACGAGTACGTCCGCAACCTTTGGCTTGAAACCCGTGAATGGAGTTTGGTCGAGCTGAAAGATATTTTGGAGACCCTCGACATCCACATGGACGCCTGGTTCTTCGAAAGCGAAGTGGATCAGCCCTCCAAAGCCATCGTGGATGAATTGATCGCTCTTGGCATCGCCGAAGATGAACGCCCCGAAGGCGGTGCGGTGATCGTCAATATTGATGAGAAGCTAGGCTTAAAAAAAGAAAAGTATCGCACGAATGTGCTTTTACGTAATGACGGCACAACCCTCTACCTAACGAAAGATCTGGCGCTGGCAAAAGTCAAATTTGAAGATTATGGCGTGGATCGTTCGATCTATGTCGTTGACGTCCGCCAATCGCTACATTTGCAGCAGGCCTTTGCCATCTTAAGGCTTTGGGGTGTGCCCCAGGCAGAGAAATGCTATCATCTTGGATATGGCTTTGTCAGCCTGCCAGAAGGAGCCATGTCTGCTCGTGCGGGACGTTTGGTGCTTTTCAAAGATGTCGCGGACGAGGCTTTACGCCGGGTGACAGAGGCGAGTAAAGAGAAGAATCCTAATCTCTCTGAGAAAGAACGCGCTGAGGTCGCCAAATCTGTTGGTTTGGGATCATTGGCCTATGCGATGCTCTCTGTAGATAACAGCCGTGATACCGTTTTTGATATGGACGTAGCTCTCAGCTTTGAAGGACACACCGGGCCATATATCCAGAATGCGCATGTGAGGGCGGCTAGTATTTTAAAGAAGTTTGAAGGTTTGAAAGTTGAGAAATTGAATGATGCCCCTTTCAACTTTGAAATGACTCCCCATGAGATTGCATTAATTGAATTATTATCGCGTTTCCCGGCTAAGGTCGAAGAAGCCGCAAATGAATATCGCCCAATGATCATGGCCACTTATGCGTATGATCTGGCGAGTGCGTTCCACAGTTTTTACCATGCTGTTTCAGTATTAAAAGCCGAAACAGATGCAATTCGAGATGCTCGGTTGCGGCTGGTTGCCGCGTCGAAGCAAACCCTCGCCAATGCCTTGGCGCTTTTGGGCATCACAGCCCCAGAAGTGATGTGACTTTAGATTTTAAAGATTAGTTTTTATGTCCTCCAAGAGTAAAGTAAAATATTAAATATTGAAGATTGTATTCTCATCCATAACTTTTAGAGGGCGACCAACATGTTTGTATGCATCAAAAAATTCTTTAAATCGATCTTAACTTTTAATAGGAAAACAGAGCTTATTTTCTCTCATGTTCTCATCCCTTTATGGATTTTGACTTTTTATTTTCTCTCATTTTCAAGATTACTTCCCACAGGCGTAAATAGTGTTTTTGTGACTCGAAGCGGAGAGTACATATTTTGGATTACTAGCGCGTTAAGCCTTATCTATATTGCTTTTCTCAGATTGGGGAAGAGAAAAATATCATTTCCACTAAAATCAGAAGAGGGATTTTCTACGGCTAACCTAATTCTCTTGTTGCTTCCCTTAACTCCCGTATCGCAATATATCTTAAATAACTTAGATATTCTCTCTCCTTCGGAATCAATCTATGTATTTCTTATTTTTACAGTCTTTGTGGCTTTTTTTGTTCTCTTTATCCCCGCATTTTTCCAAAGAATTAGCTCAAGTCAAATCTTGATGTTTTTTGGATTGGCTTTTACCTTTTCGATTATTTATATGGGAGACTTAAGCCATCAACTTGGGTGGATTGAGGTGGGGACTTTAAGAAAACAGCTTGCAATTTTCACTGTTGTTTTTCTTCTAAGTTGGTTTTTTTTCTTCTCCAAGAATCAGAAAAGTCTATATACGCTGGTCATGATTGTTTTTTTAAGCACCAGTATTTCTCAATTTTTAGAGGTCAGTTCAGGATTCTCTACCCTCCTTTCCCCAAAAGATGCTAACAAACTCCTGACACTGGTTAATTCCAGGAAACCGGAGCTTACTCCAAGTGTCTATCTTCTTATATACGACTCCTATGTTGTTAATGAAACAATGCTTTCTTATGGAATTGACAATCAACCTCAAGAAAAATATCTGGAAGAACTAGGATTTCAGATTTATCCACGCACCTACTCAATTGCACCGCAATCAGTTGAAACAATGAGTAGAGTCCTTAATGCTTCAACTGAACACTATGGCGATCCAAGAACAGCAGGTACTGCTGGAGACGGGATAGTTCAAAATCTACTGAAAGAATTTGGGTACAAAACTTATGGCATATTCCCCTCAGATTATTTCTTTCAAGGCACCACATCTACTTATGATTATTCCTTTCCCGGTCACACACCTATCACAAAAAATATTCTTGTAAAAGCAATTTTCACGGGAGAATTTCGCTTTGACATCGGCTTTGACGAGGTGTCTGGAGAGCAGTTTGTTGAAGAGAAAACCAATATCTTATCTACAAAAACAAGTTATCCAAGATTTATGTACACACATGCATTTATTCCAAGTCATAGCCAAGACTCAGGAAAATGTAGAGATAATGAAATTGATTTATTCAACGAGAAATTGATTAGAGCTAATCTTGAGATGAAACAGGACCTTAAGGTACTACTCGAAAATGATCCAGACGCTATCATAATCATTGCTGGGGATCATGGACCTTACCTAACAAAAAATTGCAGTCACACAGGGGAAGATTACGACCTTTCTAAAATATCCCGGTATGATATTCAAGACAGATACGGTACATTCTTGGCTATCAGGTGGCCAACTCAAGATTATGAAAAATATGACGATATTACCGTATTACAAGATTTGTTTCCAGCGATTTTTGCCTATATCTTTCAAGATCAAAAATTGCTGGAATCCAAAATCGCCCCAGTTACAATTAGAAATGGTTATTATATTAGCGAGACAAAAGTTGTAGATGGTATTATTGAAGGAGGAATTCACAGCGGTGAACCCCTTTTTATTGGAATAGATAAATAAGTAACCAACTTTGGTGCTATTGGGCATCACAGCCCCAGAAGTGATGTGACGTAGCAGATTTCCTCTGCTCCGATAAATCAACCGAGACCAGAGCTTATTGCGGGATGCGCGCAATGACATAGCGCTATTAATACGTACACGATGCGCGCGAAAAAGTTCCTCGTAGCACAGGAGTTTCTTGTTGTTGTGGTTTTAACAATAGAACGCGATTAAATCGGAATCGGCTGAAAATTCATCTTTCTGTAAGGAGTAAGATCAATGTCCCCAATCCGTA
>JACNJN010000210.1 GCA_014382535.1 Candidatus Desulfolinea nitratireducens
GATATTGTGGGGCTTCCAAATGCCGCCGTCAAAGAGAGTCGCGAGCGTGTCCAGGCTGCTATCAAAAATAGCGGTCTGCCCTATCCCCGAAAACGGATCATCGTCAATCTCGCCCCCGCTGCCGTCCGCAAAGAAGGACCGACCTACGATCTTCCGATTGCGCTTGGCGTATTACTGATGCAGATGCTCGTCCCGCCCGATAGCATGGATAAAGCCATGGTCATCGGCGAACTTTCTCTGGATGGCACAGTTCGTCATTCGAAGGGGATCCTGCCAATGGCTGCCTCTGCCAGAGCAGAGGGATTTAAGCGGATATTTGTTCCCGAGGTGGACGCAGCGGAAGCCGCCCTCATCCCCGATTTGGAGGTGATTCCGGTACAATCACTTTCCGAGCTATACAGGCATTTGATCGGTGAAAAAAAGATCGAAGCCCAAACAGCTCTCGCTGTGGACAAAATCCCCATCCCCGGTAACCTGACCGATTTCTCCGAGATCAAGGGGCAGGAACACGTCAAACGAGCGCTAGAAGTCGCTTCTGCGGGTTCGCACAATATGCTTTTGATGGGACCGCCCGGTGCAGGCAAAACCCTCCTCGCGCGTGCCATGCCGAGCATTTTGCCCGGAATGAGCATTGAAGAAGCCCTCGATGTGACCCGGATCTACTCGGTCGCAGATCAACTCCCCGCCGATATTCCTTTAATGCAATTACGTCCCTTTCGTGCGCCGCATCATACCATCAGCCATGCAGGTTTGGTCGGCGGCGGCAATTGGCCCCGCCCCGGAGAGATTTCTCTCGCCCACCGCGGTGTATTATTCCTGGATGAATTCCCCGAATTCGGCTCACGCGTACTCGAAGTGATGCGCCAACCGATGGAAGATAAATTGGTCACCATCAGCCGTGCCCAAGGCTCACTAACTTTTCCTGCAAACTTCCAGTTGATCGCAGCGATGAACCCCTGCCCTTAGGGTTACATATAACCGACCCTTTTATTCCTAAACCTCCCCCGCCGTTTCCAATATCAACAATTCCATCGTCATTAAATAGGTACTGCCCTCGAAGCACTCCTTGAATTTCAAAGGTGCTTGCGTTGGCATCCAAGATGATTTTATCTACTATCGTCGTGATAATATTTTTCTGGACATCGAAGGGCGCATCAAAGACCAACCCACTCTTTTCAGCATTTTGGCAGATCATATAAATCTCTTGCTTCTTTTCTTCCAACTCTTCAGGCGACATCAATTTCTCAGTTAATTTTCTCGCTTCATCCTGCAGTTTATATAACCGATCTTTCAACGCACTTCTATGCTCAGAATACTCATCGGCGTCAAAAGCGTCCATGAGATAAGCCTTGTACATCTTCCCATCTTCTTGTTTTGCTTCCCGTATTTGTCTTTCGAGAAAGTCAATCTGTGCACGGAGCTGATTATTTGTCTCTCCCTGATATTCCCTTTCCAAGGCATCAATCATGATTTCAGGATGGAGAAGAACTTCATAAATTGCCGTCCATACAGATTCGTCCAGTCTTCTCATAGAAGTCTGCTTCTGATCGCAGCCAATCTTCTCTCGTACCGCTTTTACACGATTTGCTCTGCCTGCGCAGCGGTAATTGGTTAGCACATACTCTTTCTCCTCACGTCTTTCTACTTTACGTCTACCAATATATTGATAACCACAGGTTGCGCAAATAACCAAGCCTGTCAACAGGAAAGGGTGTTTTGGCTTTCTTCGCCCTATATTATTTGCAACGAGCTGATTTGCTTTCTCCCAATCTTCCAAGGAAACAATCGCAGGCACAGGGACAACAATCCATTCATCCCTAGGGCGTTGTACCCGCTTTGCAACCAGCTTTTCAGTTGCCTCTGTCAGATTGTCTGGCTGTTTCTTTGCAGGCACCTTTATTTCCATCATCTGATGGGCAATAAATTCCCCTTTATACAAAGGTTTCTTGATAATTTTGGCAACCATTTTCGGTTCCCAATACTTAAAGCGTTTGGGCGGCGGGTACTTGCCTTCAAGCATTACAGCAATCCGCCGCATGGGATAACCTTCGATCACTTTTCTATAGATATAGCGGATAGGCTCGGCTTCGTCCTCACGAATAGCGTAGTGTGTATCTCGTTTGGCCGCTGGTCCTTCCTGTCCCATTGAGTCGACAAACTTATAGCCATAAGCTGCGACTTTTGCAGTTACACGGCCACTGCGTGCTTTGTGGAGATTCCCTTCCATCATGCGCTGCTTGGCTTTTTCCATATCATCCTGAGCAATTGCCCCCATGACAGCCTGCTCAATACGGGATGAAAAAGTTTTCCAAAAGACCACCTTCAGTCCGAACTGCTTCATCTCATCCAGCAGAAAGCCCTGATGCCAGTCGGCATTTCTGGACAGACGATCGAGGTGTTCAATCACCACAGCATGCGCGCTGCGTTCAGGATTGCGATATTCCTGTCTTAAACGGGAAAGATCCGGGCGATGAACAAAATCAAAGCCCGAATCATCATCAGCAAACACATAGCCCCAGGGAATTCTCAGTCGTTGCTTGGATGCGATTTCGTGAAGATGGGTTACTTGGCGAGGCAGCCCAGAGCGCCCATCCTCTGCCTGCCCGGAAGATGAGACCCGTAAATACCCAAAGGCTATTTCACCATTCGGGTGTCCAAGCGCGTCGTTAACTGAAAGGGCGTCAAAGGCTGACTTGAAAAAATCATGAATAGGCATCTTGTTCTCCTTCCTAAAGATCAGGACTTACTTTTCCAAGAACCTTTTGGGGGTAGTGGATATCGCCCTTTAATAATCCCGTCCAATTCGAACCAGCGCTCAACGGTATCCAGGGTAACTTTATTGACGACCGTCTTGATGATCCGCTTCTGGATTTCAAAAGGCGCATCTTCGGCTAAGCCATTCTCTTGGGCGGTCTGACAGATCAACAAGATGGTCTGTTTTCTAGCTTCAAAGTTCTCCGGGCTGATCAGGCTTCCGTTGAGTTGGGCGAGTTCCTGTTTGAGTTTCTCTGCCTTTTTTTTGACCAGCTTCCTGCGCTCTGCAAATTCAATTTCATCAAAGACGCCGGCCATATAGGCTTTGTAGAGTTTCTCGTCCTCGTTCTCTGCCGAGCGGATCTGACTTTCCAGAAAATCGATCTGGCGAGAAGTTTGCTCGTTGCGTTTCCCCATGAATTCCTTCTCCAAAGCAGTTAGCAGAATTTGGGGATCGAGCAAGACTTGACAGACAATATTCCAGATAGCCGGATCCAATACCTTGGAGGAAATTTGACTGCTGTCACACTGAACCCTTTCGCTAAAAGCTGGTACTCGGGGCGATTTGGCATTGCAACCATATCCGCTGGTAATCGTCTTCTCACCATCCTTGCGATGATATATCCTCCTGTGCCCCGAGTAGCTATAGCCACATCTGGCACAGCGAGTGAAACCAGTCAGCAGGTAATGGGATTTAGAACTGCGCTTGTTCGTCTTTTTATTTGCTGTAAGGATATTATTTGCCAGGTCCCATTCCTCCACTGAAACAATCGCGGGCACTGGCACAATGATCCATTCCTCTTTTGGACGTGCAACTCTTTTCTTGACCATCTTCACTACAGGTCCAGTCAGACTGCCCGTATTAACGGTTACAGGGACCTTCACTTCTGTTCTACGGTTGGCAGCAAAATCACCTTTGTAGGCAGGGTTTTTGATTATGTTATACAAGGCGCGCCCTTCCCAATTCGCTGCGTTTCTAGGTGGGGGATATTTTTCCTGGAGCATTCTTGCCAAGCCTCGCAAGGGATAGCCTTCAATAACCCGTTTGTAAACCAGACGGACGATTTGGGCTTCATCTTCACGGATGGCGTAGTGGCTGTCTTTCTTTACTGTCTCCCCTTCCCGCCCCTTGGAATCCACGAGCTTATACCCAAAGGCAGGCACTCTTGCGGTCACACGCCCGCTTTTGGCTTTGTGGATATTGCCCTCTGCCATACGGCGTTTTGCCTGTTCCATCCCGTCTTGCGCGATCGCACCCATAACGGCACGCTCGATACGGGAGGAAAACTTCTTCCAAAAAAGCGGTTCGACCCCATATTGTTTCATTTCATCCAGCAAAAAGCCCTGATGCCAGTCTGCGTTTCTGGAAAGGCGATCCAGGTCTTCGATGACAACAGCATGGGCAAGGCGTGCTGTTGATTTATAAGCCGTGCGTAGGCGGGAGAGGTTGGGACGGTTCGCAAATTCAAAGCCTGAATTATCATCGGCAAAGATATGCTGCCAGGAGATCTTCAGGCCATGCTCAAAGGCAATTTCGTGGATGTGCATCATCTGGCGCGGCAGCCCGGAACGCCCTTCATCTGCTTGCCCAGCGGATGAAACCCGTAGATAGCCAAAGGCAGGCTGCCCTTGGGGATGACCGATCATGCCATTTTTTGCCAGAGCATTAAATTCTGTTTTGAAAAATTGTGAAATAGACATCAGGGCTCCTTTTTTAGAACATCTGTGTCATTATTATAATATATAAACAATAATATCGACACAAGAAATCCATAGAGAATAAACGAAAAGGAATTTGCTTTTGCTTATTTATTCAGATGACGATAGATCGTACGGATGGAAACCTTGAAACGCTCTGCCAGGGCTTCGGGTGGTTGCCCCTCTTGTGCCAGGCGGCGGATAAGCTTGCTCTGGTCTTCCGTGAGCTTGTAGTTCCCCTGAGGACGTTTTTCAAACTTTTCCAGGTCGGCTGGCAGGATTAGCCAGTCTCGTCCAGCCTTGGTCGCGGGCAGACGATCCGCCTGGATCAGGGCCAAGACCCGTTGCCGGCTGACAGCCAGTTTTTTTGCAACATCCTGTGTGGTGAGATAGTCCATGAGGGAAATCATAGCATAACTTCAGGATTTCTTTGGGGTCTGTTGCCCGCTGGCGGCAAGCAGGTAATCGACCAGGATCATTACCGCAGTATCCAGACGCATCCGTTCCTGGGGGCTGAGTTGAGCGACGTCGGGTATGCAAACCTTTCCCTGCGCAGGGGTTTCTTTTTCTTGAGGTGGAGATTGAGTGGTAGTGGACATCCGTATCCTTTCTTGTAAAAAAGAAGTGCTGCCCTATTTTTACTTGCCGCGATGCAAGAAAAAGGCGATTTTGATTTGTAGAAATACGGTAATAAATCAGGAAGCGCGGTTTTCATTTGTTTGGAATGGCTGGTAAAATACCGCTATATGGAAAAAAAGGCTTTGATCCGTAAAGAATATGGACGCACCCAAAAGTGGGCTTTATATGGCATGCTGAGTTTCAGTTTTCTCTGGACAGGGTATGCTTTATTCTGGTTCTATGAAAAGTTGTACCGGGCGGCAGGTGTTGAAATTGCCCAGGTGGCGTCGGCAATTGGCTTTGCTCTCATTCTCTTTTTAGTCTCTGTTGGCTTTCGCTTGGGGCATCGAATAGACCGGATGATCCAACAGGATCGCCTGCCCCTTCATACGGTTGCCAGTACGCGTTGGTTGAATTTCATTATCCGGATGTGGAAGTACGAAAGAAAATA
>JACNJN010000079.1 GCA_014382535.1 Candidatus Desulfolinea nitratireducens
GATTTTACACTACAATAACTTCGGAAAAGATGGTTATTTCATAACAAAATCGGTCTGTTGACAGACCGATTTTGTTATTGGATGATTAGGGAAGGTTGATCTGGAAGGATCAAACGTCCAAATTGCGGACATCTTGCGCATGAGTTTGGATGAAACGCCGCCGAGGGGGGACAGCTGCTCCCATTAACATATCGAATGTGCGATCTGCCTCAGCTGCGTCTTCGATCGTGACAAGGAGCAGCGTTCGGTTTTCTGGATCCATCGTTGTATCCCAGAGTTGGGTTGGGTTCATCTCACCTAAACCTTTATAGCGTTGCAGCCCAACCTTATCGCCCTCATCTATAGTTTTCATAAATTGCTCTTTTTCGTCTTCGGTATAAACATAACGCAATTTTCGTTTGTGGGTGATGAGATAGAGCGGGGGTTGTGCGATATAAAGATGTCCAGCATCGATCAGTGGTTGCATATAGCGGAAGATAAAGGTCAGCAACAAAGTACGAATGTGACTTCCATCTACATCGGCATCCGTCATAATGATCACACGCCCATAGCGGAGGCCTTCCAGGTTAAAGCCGTCACCAATTCCTGTGCCCAGCGCAGAGATCAGGGCTTTTACTTCATTGTTCCCTAAAATCTTGTCCAAACGAGCGCGCTCCGTATTCAGGATTTTGCCGCGTAAGGGCAAAATCGCCTGGAAATGCCGATCACGACCCTGTTTGGCAGAACCGCCTGCCGAGTCACCCTCGACGATATACAATTCGGTTTTATTTGAATCTCGTTCAGAGCAGTCTGCCAATTTGCCGGGTAAGGTCAGACTTTCCAATGCTGATTTTCGGATGACGAGATCACGTGCCTTACGTGCCGCGCTGCGTGCACGTGCTGATGTGAGACATTTTTGGATAATCGCTTTTGCTGCCGATGGTGTTTCCTCCAAAAATGTGCTAAAAGCCTCTCCGATGACCTGCTGTGCATGGGTCTGCACTTCAGGATTCATCAACTTAACTTTTGTCTGACTCTCAAATTGGGGGTCAGGATGCTTAATGGAAACGATGGCAGTCAAACCTTCACGCGTATCGTCGCCAGAAAAATTGGGATCATTGCCCTTCAAGAGGTTATGTTTGCGAGCATAGTCGTTGATCACACGCGTTAGCGCCGAACGAAGACCAGTCAGGTGCGTACCACCATCGATGGTGTTGATCGTATTTGCAAAGGCATAGACAGATTCAGTGAAAGCATCAGTATACTGAATTGCTGCCTCCACACTAATATTTTCGATGGTTTTTTCAACATAAACGACTTTATGTAGCCCAATCTTATGGCGATTCATATACCGTACAAATGATGTGATGCCGCCTTCAAAATAAAAGGTTAGTTCTCTGTCGGTGCGCTCGTCTACAAAGCGGATCTTTACTCCACGCGTCACAAATGCCATTTCACGGAAGCGGTGGACCAACGTCTCAAAACGATAGCTGAGATCGCCAACGAAGATTGTCGGATCGAACTTGAACTTTACATTTGTTCCCGTTTCAGTGGCTTTGGCTTTGCCAATCACTTTTATATCCGCTTGTGGAATACCGCGCTCATAACGTTGGAAATGAACTTTTCCGTTGCGTTTGATTTCAACTTCGCACCATTCCGAAAGTGCGTTCACTGCGCTCACGCCGACACCATGCAAACCACCGGAAACTTTATACCCGCTCCCGCCAAATTTACCGCCCGCGTGGAGTTTGGTCATGACCACTTCCAAAGCCGACATGCCTGTTTGTTTGTGAATATCGACGGGGATTCCGCGTCCATTATCATACACAGAGACACTTTCATCTGAGTGAATGGTGATATCGATCTCATCACAAGACCCAGCCAGGGCTTCGTCAATTGCATTATCAACAACCTCGTAAACGAGGTGATGCAAGGCTTTAATATCTGTCCCGCCGACATACATCCCCGGGCGGCGACGAACTGCTTCTAAACCTTCTAAAACCTGTATATCTTTTGCTTTATATGATTTTTCTTGAGCCACAAAAACCTCCGTAGGGCTAAGCTTGCGCTGATGTTGCTTTTGAGTTGATTTTTTCTAAAAGCAACTCGAGCCAGATGTTCATATCACGATAATAAATAAAGCTGGCAGCCAGGGCTGATGTTGTGATGAAGGCATGTCCTAAAACGCCGACAAGCATCATCCATGAATTATCAGATGGCGTCAGCCAAAGAATATTGAATCCCTGGCTGAGAACCAAAACACTAATAACGAAAAAGCTGCTGGTAGGCAGCGTAAAACGAGAAAGGTGAAAACTGCTAAGAACGGATCGGATCAAATTTTCTTTTTTGGCAAATATTCCATGCGCTGAGAAGAAAAGAGGGACAATGATCCACATAGCGAAGAAAGCCAGAAAAAGTAGCGCAAATTGTGCCAGTCCGGCGTTGATCTGCATAAAAATTGCAAAAACGATCAGAAGCGGTATCCCAAGCATAGTTAGGATAATTGACAGGGAGACTGCCAGCAGAGTTGCCTGGAAAACAGTTTTGCTTGCCCAAAGTAGATTTTGTTCTTTATCTTGCAGGGCCACTTTTGCGACCCAGGTAAAGTAAATACTTCCCAATATCCATCCAAGTATTGTTAGTCCGGTAATCCACAAGAAAAAACTAAAACCAGAACCGACTTGATAAGAGACAGGCTCCCCAAGTGGTGTTAAAGCGGGGAATACCTGATTCATTAAACTGCTAATGCCGATTGGGAAGGTACGCAAAATACTAAACAAATTAATACCAAGAGAGGCCAATTCTCCCAGAGATTCCTGAATGCGTTGAATTTCAGTTGCAGGGACAAGATTTTCTCGGGCAAGTTCGTCAAACATCGTGTGCACTATCCGAAGCAAATTCTCTACCCGCAAGTGAGGACCAAACCATAAAAATAGATCAAGAAGAACGGGAAAGAGAATAAGCCCAATATGATTGGCTGTGATATCAAAGCCCGATTTCAGGGAAGAAATTACACCTGGGGGAGGGGAGATTTTCTCGTCGTTTAGAAATTTCATAACCTGTCAATTTTACCATATTGGCCTGCTCTTGGCATCTTTCCAGGAGGCAGGTACAATGGAGGCACACCGATAAAAACAATATATTTACCGTAGAAGGACAAGTTGCCAATCCTTCCAATTATCAACTATCAGAATCCAAATGAATACAAATCGCTACCTTCCAGATACCAACCGAGTCAGTGTATTAACAGCAATTGTCTTACTGGCTTTTGCGCTTACACGTTTAATATCAACAACTGCGTATACTGTTGGTTTTCAGGCTTTTGGGAGAGTAATACGCTTTGACCTGGATTTGCGGCTTCTGATAATAATTCTGGCTTCAGGTCTGACGGCAAGTGGGATGGATTGGTTGTTACGTAGTCATCCAATGCTGGCCGGAAAACGTACGATTGAGCACTGGTTTGTGCCAATGCTGACCTCGCTGGTTTTGGGCGTCCCATTCTATTTGCTTCCCGATGGACCTCTGTGGTGGGTTGCCTTTGGTGCAGGTAGCATTCTTCTGGTTTTGGTCTTTTGGGCAGAATATGTAGTCGCTAGCCCCGGAGACACCAGCTATCCCTTGGCTATGGTTGTACTTATAGTGATTTCTTTTGCATTGTATTTAATTTTGGCACTAGCTTTGCGAAATGCGAATATCCGTTTATTTTTACAGGCTCCAGCACTTTTCATCGCCACTTTTTTCGTATGTTTGCGAACCCTGCATCTTCGACTTGGAGGACGTCGTGAGTTGGCCTGGTCTGCAGGGATTGCGCTCATTGGCATTCAGTTGGCCGCAGGACTACATTATTGGGCAATATCCCCCGTCCGTTATGGAATGTTTCTGCTAGGTTTGCTATATGCTCTGGTAAGCCTGACCGCCAGCCTCCTGGAAGGAATATCCCTTCGGAGAGCAGTCTTTGAACCTTCTGTGATGTTGATTTTGGTTTGGAGTGCAGGTATTTGGTTTGGATAAACGCTTATTTTCATTCAGAACCAAATTTATACTGCTTGTGCATATCGATTTTTATTAAGGAGTAACGCCTCGCGTTTATAGGTGTTACCATAGGCAGCTCACTTTTTGGAGGTAAAATGCATATTTTTCAAGGCATTCTAGTTGTATTTCTTGGGTATTTGATTGGTTCAATCCCTTTTGGCTTTTTAATTGTTAGATTGCGGACAGGAAAAGATGTGACACAAGTGGAAAGCGGTCGAACGGGTGGAACGAATGTGATGCGGGCAGCCGGTTTTTGGTATGGATTTGCCACTGGGATATTGGATATTCTAAAAGCCGCAAGCACCGTATGGATTGCCCGTAGTATTGGCGCAGGTGTCTGGGTAGAGGTTCTTGCTCCGACTGCTGCGATTATCGGTCATAATTACTCGATCTTTTTGCCAGAAAAAAAAGACGGGAAGATTCGTTTGCGTGGAGGTGCAGGTGGGGCTGCCACCGCAGGTGGTGCATTAGGTTTATGGGCACCATCCATACTGATCATTTTCCCAGTTGGTTTATTTATTTTTTTTGCTGTGGGTTATGCATCTGTAACGACAATGAGTGTGGCGTTAATCGCAATGGTAATTTTTATCATCCGCGCATGGCTGGGGCTATCTCCATGGCAATATATTCTATATGGTCTTCTGGCCGAAGTTTTACTAATCTGGGCATTGCGACCGAATATTAAACGCCTTATTGCAGGAGAAGAACGCTTACATGGTTGGCGAGCAAAAGGTAAGGTATGGGGGGAGGGGGAGACCAGGGGGGAATGATAAAGAAATGTTACATGAAATTAATTAAGCCCTTGAAGTATTTACTTCAAGGGCTTATTGTTATCTAGCTTGCTTTTTGTTCGCATCCACTTCTTTAAGAGCTGTATTATATGCGAATTCTAAGTTTTGCTTATGCAGCTCAGCCGCCAAGCCACCAAGATGGATCCGACTTTTCCCACATTTTTCCACATCCTGGCTTGCCAGAAAGTCCATCGGCGATTTTCTGCGAAGCGCGGTTCTTGCTGCTTTTTCAATTGCATTGAGGTAGTAAAGATTTTCGTTAATTGATGGTTCAACTTCGCCGCGCAATATGATCTCTCCATGTCCCTGAACGATATTCTCCAAAGACATTTCCCGGACATTTTCATAGAAAGCATACATATCTTCGATATTTCCGTCGGGAAGATAAGGAATAGGCATAAAAGCATCACCAGCAAAAAGAACCCGATCTTCAACCACTAATACGGCAATCCCATCTTCGCTGTGGCCAGGAGCGGGAATGATTTTTAAATGTTTCTTCCCAATTTGCAATAATAATTCACCATCATCAAGAGTCATGGTTGGCAAAATTATTTCAATCTGATGCAAAGCTGAATTTCTTTTTTTCGCATCATTTAGGGCAGGGATGCCGCGTTCATACAGCAGCTCACTGCATCGAGTGTGTGCAATGATGGTTGCGTCTGGAAAAAAACAATTTCCCCATGTATGATCAGCATGATAATGGGTATTGATGATATATCGAATACTGGTTTGAAGCTCCCTTTCAACAAAATCGCGAATTGCAATCGATTCTTCAGGAAGAGCCAAAGTATCTATTAATACAGCCCACTTGGGTCCTACAACAACCCCAGCTGTAACCTGTGCATAAACATTGCTTTGAAACCAATAAACATTATCAGATACGCGTTCGCGATGCATTAATAACCTCTCAAAATAGTTTCCCTATTGATAGCATAAACGGTACCTAAAAGTCAAGCCGAATTTCAAATTAGCCTGTAAAATTAACTTGTAATCATGTGTAAATATAAAATATCCCCCTATAGATTGACTTGCATCCTCGTCTTGAGCATGATAAACTTTTAGCCGAGATGAATCTCTCCTTGCTAGTAGTGACCCCTCAACCTAGGTTTGGTGAACTTCTTAGCCAAATCTTACTTAAAAAACTTTCTTGTGAAATCAAGATTGTGGATGATAAAGCGGCCGCTCTAGACGAAATACAGCGCCAGAACTTCACCCATGCATTAATAGATACGGATATTAAGAACGAAATTGTTCTTGACCTTGGGCAAATTTTGCGTGAAGCAAATGCTGATATTCGCCTTGTCATTATCTCTGACAGCCAAACGATCCCAACTTTTGAAGCACTCCGCCCCTGGAGCCTGCTGAGTAAACCCTTCGATATTCCAGATCTCCTTCGTATATTGGATGATGAAATTGAGCAAGAACATCCTTCCCTGCCAGAATCATCTAATGGTGAAGGCAAAAACCTGGTTGAAGATTCGGAGAGCCTTCCTTGGTTGCAGGATGTGAGCAAAGCTGCCCAACATCTTACTCGCCTAACACTTGAATCATCTGCTCAAGCCACACTGATTATTCGTAATCGAAAGATGTGGTCTTACGCAGGTCAACTTTTGGAATCTGCAACTTCTGAATTAGTTCAAGTTGTAAACGAAGATAAAAAAACCGGTGACCTGCTCAAGTTTCTCCGTCTTGATGCCACAAAGGCGGAGCATATGCTTTATGCAACCCAACTTGGCGAGAATATCAATCTTGCGATGGTTTTTGATGCGGAAACACCTTTCAGTGCGATTCGTCACCAGGCGACGCATTTGGCTGATTCCCTTGAATTTTCATTACAAGAGGCTACGCCCACGCTACCCTCTGAAAAATCTTCCTCTCAAAAGACCGAAACCGAAGACTTTCTTGACATCTTTGATTTTGAAGGCGAAGATGGAGATCTTTCCCAGTTCTCTAATATCTCGGATATATTGGAGAATATTCCCAACCCTAATCCTTTTAGTGCCTCTACAGAAGGTAAAACCAGCACCCTTCGCGAAGAATTGACCGCCAATGGTCAGATGCATTCTCCTAAAACAGAGACGCGCCCTTCAACACCAGTTAAAAATTCATCGGTATCACCCCGAAAATCTCCCC
This sequence comes from Candidatus Desulfolinea nitratireducens, assembly GCA_014382535.1. Classification (GTDB taxonomy): domain Bacteria; phylum Chloroflexota; class Anaerolineae; order Anaerolineales; family Villigracilaceae; genus Desulfolinea; species Desulfolinea nitratireducens. Next base: position 6,936 of record JACNJN010000079.1, read on the forward strand.
AGGTAACTTCCGGAAGAATGTTATTCCAGGATGAGGGGCCTAGAGAAGTTGATCTCGAGGCAACACAGGTTCAGGAATCACGATCTAAATATGATCTTGATCTTGAGGTGACCCGTGTTGGGAAAACCAACCGCCCTGAAACTCCATTACATAATCCAGGCTCCGATGAATTAGATGTAACACGCCCACATTCCCGTAGTAGAGCTGCCGGGCTTGTGAACCTTCAGCCTGCTTCTCCCGGCATGTACGATCTTACGTACGCCTGCTTGCTGATCCCACGGTTTGGTTCTCACCACCTAACTGGTGACCTTGCTGTACGTATATCAGAGTGGATTCCCAACATCTGCATCGCCTATGGTTGGCGGTTGGAATATATTTCAGTTCGGCCAGATTATTTGCAGTGGGTAGTCAATGTGCCCCCCTCATCATCTCCGGGTCATCTTATGCGCGTCATGCGCAAGCAAACCTCAGAGAAAATTTTCGAAGATTTTTTGCGTTTGAAAAAGGAAAATCCATCTGGCGATTTTTGGGCGCCAGGCTATCTGATTATGGGCGGTAGCCAACCACACCCCTCGAAACTGGTCAAAGATTATATCCAAAGTACGCGTGAACGTCAGGGTTCTTAATTCCCCTTTCGCCAAACACAAACTGAACATTTTATTTTCACGAATGGCGAAATTTTCGCCATTTTCTTTATCACAAAGATAATTGCTATGCCCCCAACTCTATATTTAATTGACGGTCATGCATTGGCCTACCGAGCTTATTTTGCTCTCAGTGGAGCAAATCCTGATCGTTGGCAAACATCTACCGGTGAACCAACAGCTGGGATATTTGGATTTGCAAGCGTACTTATGCGTCTACTTGAAAACGACAAGCCCGATTATATGGCTGTAGCTTTTGATGTAGGCAAAACCTTTCGGCATGAAATGTATCCCGAATATAAGGGTACTCGCGCTAAAATGCCCGACGACCTCCGTCCTCAAATTGAGCGTATTCGCCAACTTGTAGATAGCTTCAACCTTCCTCGGCTCGAAATGGATGGATACGAAGCCGACGATGTGCTGGGCAGCGTTGCTCGTCAGGCTGCTGAACAGGGACTTGGTGTAAAGATCATTACTGGAGATCGTGATTTGCTCCAACTGGTAAACGAACGGGTTATTGTCAACCTCCCTGGCCGTTCAATGAGCGACGCTCGTGATTATTATCCAGCAGATGTAGAAAAGAAGCTTGGTGTCCGCCCCGATCAGGTTGTGGATATGAAAGCTCTAATGGGGGATAGTTCAGATAATATCCCCGGCGTCTATGGGATTGGCGAGAAGACGGCGCAAAAATTACTTGCACAGTACGAAACCCTTGATGGCATTTATGCTCATCTGGATGAAATCCCGAAACGCTTCCAGTCCAAACTTGCTACCGATAAAGAGGCAGCCTATCTGAGCCAGGATTTGGCACGCATCCGCATAGACCTGCCCGTACACCTTGATATTGAGCAATCCCGCACGGATCAACTTGATGCACCTGCGGTTACGGCGTTATTTCGCGACCTTGAGTTTCATTCTCTCATCAATCGTCTCAACAAGCTGACGGATACCGCCGCTCCACCTGCTGCAGAGGGTCAACTTTCCCTCTTTAGTCGGGCGGATGCACCTGTCATCTCCTCGCCGAAAGAATCTGTTTCGATCACCACGCAAATTGTGGACACGGCTGAAGGATTGGCTGATTTGGCGAAAAAACTCCAACAGTCAGAGATGATCGCGCTGGATACGGAAACTACATCCACTGATGAGATGCAGGCTGAGTTGGTCGGTATTTCGCTTGCGTACAAAACAGGTGAAGGTTTCTATATCCCAACCGGTCATAAAAAGGGAAAACAGCTTCCGCTCGAAGATGTACTGGAAGCATTACGCCCATCGTTAATAAACCCAAAAATTCAGAAAATTGGGCATAATTTGAAATACGATATTATTTTGCTGGCGCGTAATGGTTTGCATGTAATGCCACATTCTTTTGACACGATGATTGCCGAGTGGTTGCTTGATCCGGCTTCTCGCAGCCTTGGTTTGAAAAAGCTCGCTTTTGTGCGTTTGGGTGAGCAAATGATCGAGATAGAAGAATTGATCGGCACAGGAAAAAAGCAGATCAGCATGGCCGATGTCGCTATTGAGAAGGCTGCCCCATATGCTGCCCTTGATGCAGAAATTTGCCTGCGGCTGTATCCTTTATTGAAAAAAGACCTTGAACGCGTTGCGGGGACAAAATTGCTTTATGAATTGGAGATGCCTCTAATTAAGGTATTGGCCGAAATGGAAATGGCCGGTATCTTGCTGGATATTCCTTTCTTTAAGGAAATGTCTGTACAATTGGAAACTCGTCTGATAGAAATTGAGAAGCAGGTTATTGAGCTGGTAGGCAAGGCTTTCAACCTAAATTCCACCCAACAGCTATCAGATATACTATTTAATCGACTCGGTTTACAGCCGCCGGACCGTACGCGCAAAACAAAAAGTGGACATTATTCCACATCAGCAGCGGTATTGGAGGGGATGCACGGAGATCATCCGGTTGTGGATTTGATCCTTGAGCAACGCGAGCTTTCCAAATTGAAATCCACTTATGTTGACGCTTTACCAGCTGCCCTTAACCCAGCAACGGGACGCGTACATACTTCTTTCAATCAAACTGGCTCAGTGACTGGACGCTTGGCCTCGTCAAACCCGAATCTGCAGAATATTCCAATCCGCTCTGAGCTGGGGCGCCGGGTGCGCAAGGGTTTTATCGCTGAAAAGGGGAATGTGCTACTCGCAATCGATTATTCTCAGATCGAGTTGCGTATTGTTGCCCATATGGCCCAGGATGAAACAATGCTGGCGGCATTCCGTTCGGGGCAGGATATTCATGCCACAACGGCAGCAGCTATTTATGGAGTTCGTCTCGAGGAAGTAACAAAGGATATGCGTCGCCATGCCAAGGCGGTTAATTTTGGCTTGATCTATGGCATGTCCGCTTTCGGGCTGACTCGTTCCACAGAATTGACTTTGGCTGAATCAGAAGATTTTGTCACCGCCTATTTTGTGAAATTCCCTGGAGTAAAACGATATCTGGACAATATCCGTATAATAGCATCAGAGCAGGGATATGTGGAAACCCTGTTGGGCCGTCGACGATATTTTCCCTCCTTGAAGAATCCGTCCAATCAGAATCAGCGAAATCGTGAAGAACGTGAGGCGATCAATGCTCCCATTCAGGGAACCGCGGCAGATATTATGAAGATCGCGATGTTGGATGTGGCAAAGGCTTTGCAAGGTACTGGCCTGCATAGTAAGATGTTATTGCAGGTGCATGACGAAGTGGTTATCGAGTGTCCACAGAATGAATTGGATGATACTATTAAGGCAGTAACCAGCGCAATGGAATCAGCGTATAAATTGGATATTCCCTTGTCCACCGAAGCCCGTTGGGGGCTGACGTGGGGTGATCTGTAGAAATTAATTGACGAGACTTTTTTCATGACAGGAAATGAAGCTAATTTTCAGAAAGCAATGAATAACGGTCATTCTGCAGCGTGGGATCAGCTGTGGGATAAAGCCGCGGCTTCCTATCGTAGTGCATTGACAGAGATGCCAGACAATCCTAAGGCGCTTTCAAGTCTGGCATTGGCTTTATATCAGATTCAGCAATTTGATGAGGCTTTGCTAACGTATCAATCCTTGTCCGAAATATCCCCTGAAGATCCTATGCCTTTTGAGAAAATGGCGCAATTATCAGAGCGTTTGGGTAATTTGGAAGACGCAACAAATGCTGCGACCAAAGCGGCCGAATTGTATCTGGCCCAAAAAGATGTACAGAAAGCTATTGAAAACTGGTCACGTGTTACACAACTTGATCCAGAACATATTTTGGCGCATTCCCGTCTTGCTCTGGTTCATGAGCGGATGCAGCACCAGGGGCAGGCCGTTACTGAATATTTAGCGCTTGCAAGCCTGATGCAACGTTCTGGGAAAATTGATAAAGCCACCGAATTGGTGGGGCGGGCATTAAAAATTATGCCTGGTAATCAGGCCGCGCAACAAGCACAGGTATTATTAAATTCGGACAAGCTGTTGCCGAAGCCGATTCGCCCGACCGGTGGAACGGCGCCACTACGCATTGCCAAAGTTAAACAATTGAATACGCCGTTGAAAGAGGTCTCCAGCAGTCCTGATCCCATTGGGGAGGCGCGCAAAAAAGCAATGATGATACTTGCTGAAATTCTCTTTGAATATTCAGAAAGTGAGGGAGAAAAACAACGTAAGGGAATGCAAGCTATCATGCATGGAACGGCACAGTTATCATTAAAAAAGCTGTCTCATACAAAGATCGTCTTGCATTTGGGGCAAGCGATTGATGCCCAGTCGAAAAATAATGATGAAATCGCTGCAGATGAGTTAGGACATGCTCTCGCGGCAGGGTTTGAGCATCCCGCTCTTTATTTTGACTTGGGCATGCTCCGCTCTAGTGGAGATCGGCTCGAGAGTGCGATGCGTAATCTTCAGCAATCAGTGAAGCATGAGGATTTTGGGCTTGCTGCACGTTTGTTGATGGGGCAGATATTGCAACGCTTGGGGCGCATCCCCGAGGCGGCGACAGAATATCTCGAGGCCTTAAAGTTGGCCGATGTAATTCTTGCTTCTGATGATCAGGCTGACGCGCTGCGCCAGCTATATGAGCCTTTGATCGAAGCCCAGGCTAATGAAGATGATGAAGATTTTCACGTCCGATTATGTGAGAATGTGAGTGAATTGCTCATGCAGACAAACTGGCGCGACCATCTTCGAAATGCTCGAAAAGAACTCCCCAAGTCAGATGGTGAGATGCTAATGCCTTTGGCCGAGGTTATGATTCAGGCTGAGAGCAGCCAGGTATTGGGAGCGATTTCTCGTGTCCACGAGCTGGCACGCGCAGGATTTATGCGCTCAGCAATGGACGAGGCTTTTCAGGCGATTTATTTCGCCCCTAATTATCTCCCTCTCCATTCGCTAATCGGTAATCTTCTAATACAGGATGAGAGAAACGAAGAAGCCATTGCAAAATTTAGTGTAATTGCTGAGGCATATAGCATTCGTGGTGAAGCAAATCAATCTTCTGTCTACTTGCGTAAAATCCTTCAGCTTGCGCCTATGGATCTTTCATCCCGCACAAAGTTGATTGAGCAACTAACCGCACGCGGCCAGATTGACGATGCGATCAAGGAATATTTGAACCTGGCAGATATATATTATCGCCTTGCAGAATTGGATATGGCACGAAAAACCTATACAACTGCATTGCAAGCAGCGCAGCAAGGTACCGCGGAGCGATCGTGGAATATTCACATTCTACAGCGCATGGCCGATATTGATATGCAGCGTCTTGATTGGAAACGAGCCGTCAGAGTTTTTGAGCAAATTCGAACTCTTAGTCCAGAAGACAGCGAATCGCGAAAGAGCCTGATAGATCTGAATTTTAAACTAGGGAATAAATCGCAGGGGTTGCGAGAGCTGGATAACTATACAAGTTACCTGGCAGAGCATCCCTCAGAAGAAAACGATATAGTTGAATTGATAAAGAACTTGCTCAATGATCATCCCTCCATCGCACAGGTGCATCGAATTCTTGCAGAGCAATACTATCGCCTTGGTAATAAAGATGAGGCGATTAAAGAGTTTGATAATGCTGCCGAAATGTTTTTAGAAGCAGGGGATAAAGAGCAGGCAGTTAAAACGATCACAATGCTCTTGAGCATAAAGCCGGCTAATTCAGAAGAATATCAGCAGGTGTTGGCAAGTATTCAGGCCGATGGGCAATGAAGCCATTATTATTATATATTTAGAATTCAGATAAATCATATCTTACCGCCAAGCTTCAAAAACCTGGCGGTTCTTTCTGTGTGCAGATAAGGAAAATCAATAATGACTGGTAAACGCTATAAAGAAACAGTCGTCGCTGCTGGGGTGACGATGCTTGAAGAAGGTCTGACTGTGGGAACGTGGGGAAATATTAGTGTTCGGGACCCTGAAACGGGATTGGTATATATCAGCCCAAGCGGGATGGATTACCGTGAAATTGAACCCAATGATATTGTTGTATTAGATAATGATCTAAATATTGTTGATGGTGCGCGAGTTCCCTCTATTGAAAAAGAGACACATATCGCAGTCTACCATTCTCGGCCAGATGTGAATGCTGTTGTTCATACTCATCCAATATATTCGACTGTTTTGGGTGTTAATGGAATGGATCTGCCTGCGATTAGCGAGGATTTTGCCCAAATCGTAGGTGATAAAATTATCTGCTCGATCTACGCTCTGCCTGGAACGAAAGAACTTGGTCAGAACGTGGCAGCAGGATTGGGAAAAGAACGTAATGCCGTACTCCTGCCCAACCATGGGACTCTGTGTGTTGGTGAGGATATGAAAACCGCACTTACGGTTTCCCATGTCGTTGAAAAAACAGCCCAGATTTATATTCTAGCTTTGAGTATTGGCACACCGCAGCTTATTTCAGCCGAAGATATAAAAGCGATGCAAGATTACAAGAAAAATAAATACGGGCAGCGGTGAATATTGGAAAAATGATTTCGAACCTTTTTAGCACATATTACGCTAAGGTATTTCTGGTAAACTCTCGCCATGTCGAAAAAGAAAATTATCATTATCTTAACCGTACTGTTCATATTGGCAGTATTGGTTTTACAAATCCCACGAGTGGAATCGGCGCTATCCTGGCGGTATGAAAAGTTTATTATCTATCTGAGGAATATTGTCAATCCGCCCGGTCCGGTACCGACTGCCTTGCCAGTGACGCCATTACCTTCAATAGCACAAACTGTTGAAGTGACCGAAACTTTAGCTATCGCTACGCCTACCCTTGAAACGCTACCTGTAAACCCCGCCGCAACCAGCGCACCTTTGCCAGAGAAGATTTTACTTCCCAGTCCACCCTATGAGGAGCAAACCCCTAATAATTGTGGGCCAGCAACGCTTTCTATGGCATTGCATTTATATGGGTGGGAAGGTGACCAATCCGAGATCGCCGCGCAAATCAAGCCAGTTTTGCAGGATCGCAATGTCAATCCAGAAGAGATGGCCTATTATGTGCGTAACTTCGCAGGTTGGCTAAATATTGGATATCGCGTAGCCGGCGACCTGGATATGCTAAAAAAATTAATTGCAGCTAATTACCCTGTTATTGTTGAAAGTGTCACCAGTCTTGACCCAAATGATGCCTTCGGGCCATCCGATGATCTGTGGGCTGCGCATTACCTTCTCTTGACTGGATACGATGACACCACGCAGACCTTTATTGTGCAAGATTCCTATCATGGCGCTGATCTGACGATTTCCTACGAGCAGCTCGAGGATGAATGGCAGCCTTTTAATAATTTATATATGGTGCTCTACTATCCGCGTGATGAAAACGAACTTGAAATCTTGCTTGGCTCCGATTGGAATCCGGATGCCAATCGTCAACATGCTCTAGCTAATTCCCGTTCAGAAATCAAAGCCGACCCGAACAATGTTTATGCTTGGTTTAATCTAGGCAGTAACCTTGTTTACTTCGAAGAATACGAAGAGGCCGCCCTAGCATATGACAAAGCACGCGAACTTGAATTATTACCTCTACGCATGTTCCGGTATCAGTTTGGCCCATTTTGGGCCTATTTCCATGCCGACCGTATTGATGAATTGCTGTTACTTGCCGATTATGCGCGCGGTATTACGAATATGTCCGAAGAAACCTGGTTTTGGTATGGTTGGGCGCTTTATAGACAGAATGAATTCAAAGACGCGAAAGCCGCCTGGGAAAAAGCGCTCTCCATCAACGATTCTCCCTATGCGGACGCACATACTGCTCTTGAATATGTTCAATGAGCCTGTGCAGATAAGAAATTAATCCTCACGAAAGGAATAACCTCCGGGCAGGGTTTGGATCATATATTCCCGATCTTTCCCGAGTTTTTTTCTGAGGCGGTAAATTACATTTTTAAGTGCTGTCTGGTCATCCATGGCAGAGATACCCCAAACGGCAGGAAAAATTTCCTCATTTTTAAAAACATATCCGGGCCGATTCATAAGAAAACTCAATAGACGGAATTCGAGATTTGTAAGCTTGATTTTTTCCCCCTTGGGTCCCAGGGCTATCCGTCTGGTTGAGTCAAGTCGGAGCTGAGGCGAATCAGGAAGCTTGAGCGGGGAGGTTGTGCTGCGTAGCGACCAGGCTGAGATTTTTGCCAGAAATATGGCCGGGCTGACCGGTTTCACGATACATTCATCAACACCTGCCTGATAGGCCTCCAGAATTTCTGTTTCATGATGAGCAGGCAAAAAGAGCAGGATAGGGCTTCTGCTGATTGTGCGATATTTTTTAGCTAAAGCGATCCGTTCCGGATGGGGGGCATTCACATCAATCACGATCAGCTCAGGCATGATCTCCATTGCCCGGTCGCTTGCCCGCTGTACAGAGGTCTCTATAATCGCATTTAAACCCTTTTCGCGAATCATATATCCCAACAAAGGGGCGGTGTCAGATTGATCGCAAACGATTAAAACGCGTATGGTCTTGGCTAATGGGGTCATAATGATTCCGTGTGTAGGTGGTATAAGGACTTATTGGTCATTTCATAGGATATCTGAGGAAAAGTCGCAATTTTTGCCTTATTTTTCATTATCAGATTGTAATTATACACCATTTGGTCGCAGTGGGTCGCAAAAAAACATTAAATTGTGACTATTGGGTGATTACAAAAAAAATCTCTCGCAGATATACTCAGCTTATAGATAAAATTTAGTTAAGGAGAACGAGATGAAAAAACTAATTCCTATTTTAATGGTGATAATGCTTTTTGTCACTGCATGTGGCGCGATTGGCAAGGCTGCTGAACCGACCCCGATTCCTATCGCAACGGCTTTCCCCACCGCCGCCCCCGCTGTACTTAATCCCACTGCGGCTCCTGTGGATCAGGATACAAGCGCTGGTTCAGAGCGTACATCTCCTGTGGACGGGATGGTACAAGTTTTTATCCCGTCAGGAAATTTCCGCATGGGAGCTCTTGATGTAAAGGCCGAGGAAGACGAGAAACCAGACCACAAGGTTTCCATGTCTGCCTTCTGGATGGATAAACTTGAAACCACCAACGCCATGTATATGCTTTGTGTTCAGCAAGGTGCCTGTGAACCACCAGATTTATTCAAATCTGAAAAGCATCAGAAATATTTTAATACCGAGCAGTATGCCGATTACCCCGTCATATATGTTACCTGGGGCGATGCTTCCGATTATTGCGCCTGGGCTGGTAAACGCCTTCCCACCGAGGCAGAATGGGAACGTGCTGCTCGTGGTGATGACTTCCGTAATTTCCCCTGGGGTGATGAAAGGCCGGATACTTCACGCGCCAATTTCGATCATAAAATCAACGATGTTTCCCGTGTTGGAAGTTTTCCGGCAGGCGCCAGCCCCTTCGGCGTACTCGATATGTCGGGCAATGTTTGGGAATGGGTCTCCGATTTTTATGATCCGGCTTACTATTCCCTTGCGGTTGCAGCCAATCCAAGCGGTCCCCTTGCTGCAAGGGGAATGCTTACTCAATTACGTGTAATACGCGGTGGATCGTATCAGGATGTAGAAAGGGATATTCGGGTCTCTAACCGTGGCAGCGCCAGTGGCCCAAATCCTGATGCCGATGATATGGATTCACCTGAATTCCATGGTGAATCTTCACCGAAAATCGGCTTCCGCTGCGCTTCGAATAACTAACCTGCTACCGCTAAATTAGGATCGACTGGGAGGGAAAGATTATCTTGTGGCTCTCTCCCAACCTCCCTCAAATCCTCAGGATTTGAGGGAGGTTTTTTTAACGGGATTTGTTAATATCCAAATCTGCGTTTCTTAAATGGGAACAAGCTGAAATTCTGATGTGACTCGTCTAATCCAAGATCGTTTGATCAAGTGGTTTTACATATCCAGCGGCCCGCTTATGAAAGTTGACTTGTTTTATCCGCTATGGTAAACTCTCGCCACAATTCAATAGCCCCAATACGGCAACTCTTATCCAGAGAGGCGGAGGGACCGGCCCTGTGAAGCCTCGACAACCTAGTTTTGTTTATCTCAAACCATTAGGATAAACAATGCAAAGGTGCCAAATCCGGCAGTGAATTTTCTGGAAGATGAGAGGGCAGCCGTGCAAAAACCTTGCCAAGATGCCCTTTCACGAATACCTGAAGGGGCATTTCCTATTTTTAGCGAGGTAAAAAACTATGAGCTCTACCTTTATGACTTCCGAAAGCCTGATGTTCACATCTGAATCTGTGACTGAAGGCCACCCGGACAAAATGTGTGACCAGATCAGCGATGCAGTTCTGGACGCTTGTCTGGAGCAGGATCCACGTTCACGTGTTGCCTGTGAGACAGCGATCAAAACAGGATATGTTATGTTGCTGGGTGAGATCACGACTGAGGCTTATGTGGATTTCGACAAACTCGTTCGCGAGGTTGTTGTGGAGATCGGCTATGACCGCGGGAAAAAAGGATTTGATGGACATACCTGTGGCGTCCTTTCTGCAATTGCCAGTCAGAGTACTGATATTGCCATGGGTGTTGATAAAGCCCTTGAAGCCAAATCTGGTGAAATGACCGAAGCTGAGATCGAGGCGATTGGTGCTGGTGATCAGGGCATGATGTTTGGTTATGCCTGCAACGAAACCCCAACGCTGATGCCAATGCCAATTTACCTGGCGCATAAACTTACTTTGCGCCTGGCAGAAGTCCGCAAAAACGGGACCTTGAAATGGCTCCGCCCCGACGGCAAGAGCCAGGTCACTATTGAGTATTCCAAAGGAAAGCCAAAACGCGTTGATACGGTTCTTGTTAGCACCCAGCACGCAGACGATATAACGCAGGAAGATATCCGTGCAGCGATCATTGAGCATGTGATCAATCCTGTTCTCCCTGCTGACATGGTGGATGATGCCCTCAAGATTTTCGTCAACCCGACCGGGCGTTTCGTCATTGGTGGCCCAATGGGCGATGCGGGTGTGACCGGACGCAAGATCATCGTCGATACCTACGGTGGAATGGGACGTCACGGGGGTGGTGCATTTTCCGGGAAAGATGCCACCAAAGTGGATCGTTCGGCTGCTTATGCAGCTCGCTGGGCGGCGAAAAATGTTGTCGCAGCCGGGATCGCTGATCGCTGTGAAATTCAGGTGGCCTACGCGATAGGCGTTGCCCACCCGCTCTCGGTCAACGTCGAGACCTTTGGTACGGGAAAAATCGCAGATGAGAAAATTGCCGAGTTGATCACCGAGCACTTTGATCTGCGCCCCGGTGCCATCATCCGTGATCTGGACCTGCGTAAACCGATCTATCGCAAGACGGCCTCCTATGGTCATTTTGGCCGTGAAGATGTTGAATTCACCTGGGAACGGACTGATAAAGCTGAAGCGTTGAAAGCTGCCGCTGGTTTGTAGACAGTTTTCGGGTTCATAGAATTTCAACATCCAACGCCAAGTGCTTCAAAACACTTGGCGTTTTTTATATCAAAAAATCCAAACTTGCCCCATCTCTTTTCTTATGATAAACTTCTCCCCGTTATGAAATGCATACTCTTGTCTTCCAACCATCATCATTACGCTCATTCAATCGACTCTCACGTCGGGCAGGATTGCTTTAAGGAGCTTTGCATTTCTTAGTAAGAATAGAAATTGAATTAGCAGGCATTTTGGAAGCGCTTCCCGATTGGGAAGCGCTTTTTTTGTGGTTTATTGATGTTCATTACTGTCAATTTATTTTATCCAGGGAAAACGTCCCACAGGTTCCCATAATTGCAATCTAAACCTGCAGGACGATCGAAACCAATTTGAAAATCATCAGTAAAGTGCGATGCACAGGTAATTAAAAATATAGGAGTGGTTGATGAAAGCAGAGAAACGCAAGATCAGGATATCCCTTCCCAGCAAGGGTTTTTTGGGAGAGAAAAGCAAGGAACTTTTAGCCAATGTGGGTTTCAGGGTTTATAGTCCAAATCCTCGCCAGTATCAGGCCAGCATCCTCCGGTTTCCAGAGATGGAGGTCATTTTTCAACGCCCGGGTGATATTGTCCATAGTGTGCGCGATGGCAGTGTGGATTTTGGGATTACTGGCAGGGATATTTATCTTGAAAGAAAAGACGAGAATGGCAATATTCTTGAGTTGCATAAGCGTTTGGGTTTCTCCCATTGCTCTTTAAATGTGATCCTGCCTCAGTCCTGGGGAGAAGTCAATTCGTTGGCAGATTTATCCATCATGGAAGCAAGCCTGAAACGTCCGCTAAAAGTTGCCTCCAAGTTCCCAAATCTGACCCGAAAATTTTTCGAGCAAAATAGCGGAGTCCAGTTCAAGGTCATTCAATCGGAGGGTGCGCTGGAGATTGCCCCTACAGTTGGCTATGCCGATCTGATTGTGGATATCGTCTCAACAGGGACAACACTGCGTGATAACCATTTGAAAATCCTGGAGGGTGGTGAGCTACTCCAATCGCAGGCTTGTCTGATCGCTAATAAGGTCTGTTTGCAAAAGAATCCTGCGACCCGCAAGATTGCCATCCAACTGCTGGAGGTGATCGGGGCTTATTTGCGAGGGAATGAAAAATTGTCGATCTTTGCCAATATTCGAGGTGAATCCCCTCAGAAGATCGCCGAAAAAATATTCGAAAAGAAAGTCATCGGAGGATTGCAGGGGCCGACTATCTCGCAGGTCATCACAAGAGAAGGACGGGGTTGGTACGCTGCTCATTTGGTCGTCACGAAATCGAAATTGCACCAGGCCGTACGCGAGATCCGTGAGGTTGGAGGCAGCGGGGTAGTGGTTTCGCAGGTTGATTATATTTTTGAAGAAGAACCCGAAGAACTTTCTGCAATGTTATCTGCATTGGAGGCATAAATGATTGAAATCTATTCTGTAGAAGAAGCACAGCGATCTTTGCTGGTGCGAAAACCGATTTATCAGGATAAGTATTCACCACTAACGATCGAGAGGACGGAGACTCTTTTTGGCAAAGGCGTGAGGCCAGATCAGGCTGTGGCGCAGATTTTGAAATCGATTGATGAGGATGGCGATAAAGCTGTTCGGAAATGGTCTGCCTTGATAGATAAATTTGATCAGGCAGATTTTGTAATTCCGAAAAAAGAGTTGGAGGCCGCCTGGGACCGCATCCCTTCTCGATTGCAGGAAGTTTTGGGTAAATCTTCCGAGCGGATTCGCAGTTTTCATAATAATCAACCCATCACCAGTTGGCTGACAAAGGAAATGGGAGGGGAAATTGGTCAACGTTTTACACCGATAGAGCGTGTCGGGGTATATGTGCCGGGCGGGACAGCTCCGCTGCCTTCCTCCCTGTTGATGAGCGTGATCCCTGCTCAGGTAGCGGGCGTGAAGGATATTCTTGTTTGCACCCCGCCAAACCCCAAAGATTCGATATTGGCTGCTGCCTTTATTTGCGGTATTGACGAAATTTATCAGATCGGTGGTGCGCAGGCGATTGCCGCGATGGCCTTTGGGACAGAGACCCTGCCCCGCGCGGATAAGATCGTCGGCGCCGGGAATCTCTTTATCACCCTGGCAAAACAGCAATTATATGGTTTGGTTGGCCTGGATGGGTTGGCTGGCCCTACTGAGACGATGGTCATCGCTGACGAGACGGCGAACCCTGCCTGGGTCGCGGCTGATTTACTCGCCCAGGCGGAGCATGATGTGCAGGCCAGTGCAATTTTACTCACCACTGATGCCGATTTCGCAAAAGCAGTTCAAAAGGAAGTCGCCGCGCAAATGGACAAACTTTCCCGCGCAGAGATCATCAAAGCCTCGCTGGAAAATAAAGGTGGCATTGTGATAACAACCTCCATCGAGGAGGCAGCCAGGCTTGCAAACGAGTATGCTGCCGAACATCTCTGCCTGGCAGTACGTGATCCGCAAGGTCTGATGGATCAAATTAATAACGCTGGCGGGTTCTTCCTCGGCGAACATTCCTTTGAAGCACTGGGCGATTATGTTGCTGGCCCCAGCCACGTCATGCCAACCAGCGGGACAGCGCGTTTTGCCTCGCCTCTCAACCTGTTGGACTTCGTTAAAATTTCCAGCGTAGTTGCCCTCGATCCGCAGACCGCGGCTGAGCTGAGTCCCATCGCGGCAGATTTTGCTGATACCGAAAAACTGACCGCGCACGCGAATGCATCTAAAATCAGAATTAAGAATGCTGAATGATGAAACTCACCACAAAAACACAGAGAGCACAAAGAGTTTCATTAGGCCCACAAAGGAAGCTCTTTGTGGGTTTAGAGAAAACTTTGTGTCCTTCGTGCCTTTGTGGTGAACCTGAAATCTAAAAAATCTGCATAACCTTATGGATAAATTATGAAAAAACTTCTCAGACCCCACATCCTCAATATGGAGCCTTATACGCCCATCATCCCCTTTGAGGTGCTATCCGAGCAGTTGGGCATTCCGGCCAATAAGATCATCAAATTGGATGCCAATGAGAACCCCTATGGCATTTTGCCTGCTGTTGCCAAGGCACTTCAGGATCTGTCCAATGCTCATATTTACCCTGATCCTGAGAGCCGATTTTTGAGACGCGCCCTTGCCGAATACCATCAATTGCCTGTTGAAAATATTCTCACGGGTGCAGGTGCCGATGAGTTGATTGATCTGATTTTGCGCCTTTTTATCAACCCCGGTGAGGTGATCCTAAACTGCCCGCCCACCTTTGGCATGTACGCCTTTGATACCGCCGTCAACGGAGGGCGCGTCGTCAATATTCCCAGATTGGATGATTTTTCCGTGGATGCGGATGCCCTCCTCAATGCGATTGAAAAATATCAGCCTAAGCTCCTCTTTCTGGCAAATCCGAACAACCCGGATGGAGGCTTGCTCTCGCCAAAAATCATTGATGCCCTCCTCGAGCAGAATCTGCTACTTGTCCTGGACGAAGCCTATATGGAATTCGCCCCTCCAAATGCAAGCTATATTCATCAAGCTTCTGAGCGTGAAAACCTGATCGTCCTCCGCACATTCAGTAAATGGGCGGGGTTGGCCGGTTTGCGTGTGGGATACGGAGTCTTCCCCTCAGCATTGATGCCTTATTTATGGACGGCAAAGCAACCCTATAATATTTCCGTTGCTGCAAGTGAAGCGGCTTTGGCAGCACTTCGCCATGCCAGGGAGCTGGAAGAAATCGGGCAAAAGATCATCACTGAGAGGGAGCGGCTTTTCAAGGCGTTGAAGGAAATTACATATTTGAAACCATATCCTTCCAAATCGAACTTCATCCTCTGCCGCGTGCTTGGACGAGAGGCAGCCAAACTCAAGGCAGACCTTGCCTCATCCGGTATTTTGGTACGTTACTTTAGCAACCCCGGCCTGGATGACCATATCCGCATCAGCGTTGGAACACCTGAGCAGATGGATGTGTTGTTGGAGTACCTAACCACAAAGAGCACGGAGACCACACAGTTTTAAAGATATAGAGAAGAGCTTTTCTCTGTGCTCCCTGTGGACTCTGTGGTGAAAAGAAAAGGATAAATCATGCGAATATCTACAATCAACCGAAAAACGAATGAAACCGATATCTCCCTCTCTCTCAACCTCGATGGGAGTGGAATTGCTAAAATTAATACTGGCATCGGATTCTTTGACCATATGCTGACCCAGATCGCTGTCCACGGGTTGATAGACCTTGACCTCCAGGCCAAAGGTGATTTGCATATCGATGCGCATCACACCATCGAAGATTGCGGACTTGTTTTGGGGGAGGCGATTGGACAGGCACTTGGTGAAAAGCGCGGCATCACGCGGATGGCAGAAGCAAGCGTCCCCATGGATGATGCGCTGGCAAATGTTGTACTCGATCTATCGGGCAGACCTTATTCTGTCATCCAGACAAATTGGGTCAGTCCCGATGTCGGCGGGATTCCAACCTCCCTCCTTGAGCATTTTTTCGAATCCCTTGCGGTCACGAGTCGGATGAATCTGCACCTTAATATTTTGTATGGAAAAGATAACCACCATATGGCAGAGGCGCTATTCAAAGCTTTTGCCCGCGCCCTGGATGCGGCAACACAGATTGACCCACGTCGATCGGATCTCATCCCCAGCTCAAAAGGAAAACTCTCATGATCGCGATCATCGATTTCGGTGCAGGGAATTTACACTCTGTCCAAAAAGCGATTGAATTTGTCGGCGGGAAAGCGCTCATTACAAACGACGCTGAGAAAATTCTCGCCGCATCAAAAGCAATCTTGCCCGGTGTGGGAGCCTTCAAAGATGGGATGGATGGATTGAAAAAAAATGATCTTGTTCCGGTGATCAAGGAATTTGCAGATTCCGGGAAACCTCTTTTGGGCATCTGCCTCGGGATGCAGCTTCTTTTTGAAGAAGGATACGAACATGGCGTTCACGGGGGGCTTTCTCTCCTTCCGGGGCGTGTGCTCAAATTTGAAAGTGATACCCTCAAAATCCCGCAAATTGGCTGGAACACGCTTCAGCTATTAAAGGATTCACCGCTGACCAGCGAAATCCCTGATGAAAGTTATGTGTATTTCAATCATGGCTACTATTGCCAGCCCGAGGTCGCTGCGCATATTCTTGCAAGCACTGATTACGAGGTTGAGTTCACTTCCGTTGTCAATTTAAAGAATATCTATGGTGTTCAGTTTCACCCTGAAAAAAGCCAAAAAATCGGATTGCAAATCCTGAAAAATTTTGTGGAGAAAATATAAAAACATGCCCAGTCTCTGAGCGAAGCGTAGCGTAGTCGCCTGTACCCGACAGGGTAAAGAGCGATCCATTCAATGCCCTCCTTCGACTGCGCTCCCTACCGGGTTCTCCGTTTTGGCTATGTTATTTTATTTAGGAGCATATTATGTCCTTTACCATCTACCCCGCGATTGACCTCCGCGCAGGAGAGGTTGTCCGGCTTCGTCAGGGCGACCCGACGCAGCAGAAAGCCTACAGTAGCGATCCAGCTCAAATAGCTCAAAACTGGCAGGCACAGGGCGCGCATTGGTTGCACCTCGTCAATCTCGACGGTGCCTTTGGCGAAAATACCGAGCCAAATCAGCGTGCGATCAAAAATATCCTCGCCGCCTGCGGAGATAAAATCTTTACACAGTTGGGCGGGGGGCTGCGTAGCCTAGACGATATCAGGAGCGCCCTCGCCCTTGGTATCACCCGCGTTATTTTGGGGACGGCTATCCTCGAAAATTCCAGTTTTGCTGAAAAAGCGATTGGCGAATTTGGGGCTGACCGAATCGTTTTTGGCCTGGATGCGCGGGATGGTGTCCTTATGACGCGTGGCTGGCAAAAGGCTTCGGATCGTTCTCTCTTTGAATTTGCCTCCGCATTAAAGGAGATCGGTGCGACGATGATCATCTACACCAATATCGCCACCGACGGGATGGGAATCGGCAATGACACGCAGAATACCCGTCAACTTGCTGAGCAAAGTGGCCTGGATGTGATTGCCTCAGGTGGGATCGCCTCACTGGATGATGTCCGCCAGGTCAAAGAAGCCGGTTTGAGCGGAGTGATTATTGGACGCGCTTTATATGAAAATCACCTGTCGTTGAAGGAGGCTTTAATATGTTAATTAAAGCAAAGAATAAGTTCCTCCCCCGCTTGCGGGGGAGGGTAGGTGGGGGTGGGGCATGTTAGCAAAACGGATCATCCCCTGCCTGGATGTCAAAGATGGGCGTGTGGTCAAGGGCGTCAACTTTGTTGGTTTGAGAGATGCCGGTGACCCTGTAGAACAGGCAAAAGCCTACGATGAGATGGGAGCAGACGAACTTGTCTTTCTCGATATCTCTGCTACGCATGAGGGCAAAGAGACCATGCTTGATGTTGTTCGGAGGGTGGCCGAGAAAGTTTTTTTGCCGCTGACTGTTGGAGGCGGTATCCGCAGCGTCGAGGATGCGCGCCGCACCCTGCTTGCAGGGGCAGATAAAATCGGGATCAATTCATCCGCTGTCCAAAATCCCGATCTGCTTTCTCAGGGAGCAAGACGTTTTGGCGCACAGTGCATTGTCCTCGCCATCGATGCGAAAAAGAAGGGTGAGGGCTGGGAAGTCTACACCCACGGTGGGAGAAAACCTACCGGATTGGACGCGGTGGAATGGGCGAAACGTGGTGTGAATATGGGCGCTGGTGAAATCCTGCTAACCAGCATGGATGCGGATGGGACCCTCGCTGGTTATAATCTGGAACTCACCCGCGCAATTGCTGAGGCAGTGAATGTGCCCGTTATCGCCAGCGGTGGCGCGGGGAATGTGTCCCATTTTGCAGATGCGGTCACCCTTGGCGGCGCAGATGCAGCCCTCGCTGCCTCCCTGTTTCACGATAAGGTCCTGACAATTGCGGAGGTTAAAGAGGAGTTGCTGAGCAGAGGAATTCCTGTCAGGATGGTTGAAGGTGGATCATGATAAATCAGATCGATTTGAAATTTGATGCGCGTGGTTTAATTCCAGCGATCGTGCAGGATGAAGAAACCAAGGATATTCTCATGGTTGCCTGGATGAATGCGGAATCTTTTCAGCTGACGCAAAAAACGGGTCAGGCTCATTTCTGGAGCCGCAGTCGTAACGAACTCTGGCTTAAGGGGGCAACATCAGGAAATTTTATGAATATTCGTAGAATTCTGGTAGACTGCGATGCTGATACTCTTCTGATATTGGTCAAGCCTGCTGGCCCCGCCTGTCACACTGGGAAACAGAGTTGTTTTTATCAGGATATTGAAATAGGAAAGTAGAGAAATGCTTCAAAAACTATTTGAGATCATTGAAGATAGAAAGACCCACCCCACCGAAAAATCTTATACGGCGAGCTTATTTTCCGATGGTGAAGACCGCATATTGCAAAAGGTTGGGGAGGAAGCAGTCGAGGTCATCCTTGCTGCAAAGGGGCAAGGAGATCAACGCATCATCGAAGAGGTGGCCGATCTTTTTTACCACACGCTGGTTTTGCTATCTGTAAAAGGATTGAGTTTGAGCGATGTGGAAGACGAGTTGCGCAAGAGACATCTGCAATGAGCAAAAAAATACTCATCTTCGATATGGACGGAGTTTTGCTAAAACCTATTGGCTATCACCGTGCACTTAAGGAGACAGTCCGATTGGGGGCGCAAGCCTTGGGGTATGAAGGGATCACACTTTCGGATGCGGAAATCGCTCAATTCGAGGGATTGGGCATCTCCAGTGAATGGCATTCCAGCGCGGCTTGTATGGCGTTGCTCGCCCTTATTGGGGAAATTTCATTACCTCCCCTTTTTGATTCTCTTAAACGGGAGCCAGCCCAGGACCATGCCCGGCTTCGGCTTGAGAGAGCCATCCAGCATCTTGTAAATAAGACAGGAGCTGATCCTGCGCACGCGATTTCCATAATCAGGAATAGTCAATCCATCGACCATTCTCCCACGCTAAATCTTTTTCAGGAGATGATTTTGGGGAGCAATGACTTTAAGCGCATCTATGGGAAAAACGGAAATTTGGATGTGGAGAGTTTTCTGTTTCAATTTGATCAGCCGCTGCTTGGTGCGGACGTAAGAAATCGGCTTCTCGCCTGGCTGAAAGATCCCGAAAATGGGGGTGTGGTGATGACGAATCGCCCTTCAAGAGGGATGCCAGATGCCCATTATGGTCTCCAATTGGTTGGGCTGGAGGGATTTCCTTTGGTTGGTTATGGCGAAATTGAATGGCTCGCCGAGGAGGTTGGTGAGAATACAACCTCCCTTGCGAAACCTTCTCCTGTCCACGCGTTGGCAGCCTCCCATATGTCTTTTGGAAGAGATATGGATACGAGTATGCTGGACGCGTATGCTGCATTGAATGGGGGAGGGGCAGATGTAATTGGGTATTTAGAGGGTAGCGAGATATGGGTCTTCGAAGACACGCCCGCTGGACTTATTAGCGTGGGTGAAATGGAAAAGGTATTATATGGGCGGGGGATTTCGGTACATGTAAATAAAATAGGGATCGCAAGAACGCCGCATAAAGGCGAGTATTTGCAGGCGCAAGGTGCACGGATTTTTGAGGGTGTTGATCTGGCGTTGGACGAGATTTTCTAGGTACAAAAAAGATCCCCATACGGGGATCTTTAAGTATTCAGGAAACTAATCTTTAGCAATTTGGTGCGCAGCCAGCTGTGAATGTCAGACGGTTATCATCAATGATAAGTTGAACATTATTTGTGTTATTAATACAAAAAGTTGTCGTGGCATTAAAATCTTTTTTGCCATCCACCCAGGCTGTTGCACTGTAACAGCCCATGGGTACATCAGCGCTATTTGATTTCACCACAGGTATATTTATATATCCAGCATCATTGTCATACTTGGTTGTGATGCAAAGGAAAACATTGGCTGTTGAGTCATTTACATAATTGGTAACCGATAATCGGGCGCTATCTCCAGTCCAGCCAGTGAGTGGTTTTTCGGTACAAGCAAACACGTTTGTAGATGCGGAAGTATTTGTTGGCACGATAATGGCAGATGGAGATGTGGTAGCCACAGATATTGTTGGCGAGCCATCCAGTGCGGATTGGGTCGGCACCAGAGTGATTGTTGCAGTGGCAATTGGTAAGGGTGTATTTGTTGGGGGTGCAAGCGTATTGGTTGGCATTGCTGCCTGCGTTTGGGTAAGCATACCGTAGACCATTTCATCTGCTGTGGCGCGAATATCTTCAGGACTGATCGTCGGAGTTGTTGGGGCCGATTGTATTGCTCCGCATGCGCTTAGCAGCAAACTGAAGAATAGAATATAAGGGATTAGATGTTTCATGCGTATTTCTCCTGCAATATTAAGTGTTTATTTCAACGTTTCAACAGTACATTATAAGTGAAAAATCAAATATTATCACTTATTCGCAATGTACACTGTGATTTATGTTCATGAACCTAACTCTCCGCACTCGCCGCGTCATTGCGAACTTCTTTTGCGATCGCGCAGCATCTCGTAGAGAAGCAATCCCCTTATTATCTGCAGGGAGATTGCTTACCCCTTCGGAGTACAGGTCGGCGTTAGAGCTGCCTCGCAAAGACGTAAATCGAAAAATATTGATCCCATACATCTATATTTGTTATTGGTAAGCGCTTATGCTAATTTTTCGATGAGTTTA
>JACNJN010000094.1 GCA_014382535.1 Candidatus Desulfolinea nitratireducens
ATAGTAAGTATAAAGCAAACGGTCAAGCCTGAGATAAGCAAAAACATAAAGAAAGCGTAAAAATCACACAAATTGATTACGATAAAGTGAGTATTATATTGACAATATTACGAATTTCAGTATAATGAGTTAATGTTAGATAAAAAGGATCGCGCGATTGTTTCATTTCTCCAGTATGATGGTCGAACTCCTTACACCAAAATTGCCAATGAATTAAGTGTCACCGAAGGCTCTGTTCGCCAGCGAGTGAAACGCTTGGTTGATTCGGGACAACTTCAGATCGTAGGCATCGTACCGCCCGAAGAGATGGGGTGGACTGAAGCCGGAATGATCGGAATCAATGTTCAGGCAAACCGCATTGCAGAAGCCGCAGAAGCCATTGCTCAATTGTCAGAAGTATCATACCTGTTCCAGGCTGCTGGAGAGTTCGATCTATTTGCTGAGGTGTACTGCAAAGACAAAGAGCATTTTGTTTCTTTCCTAAATAACAAGTTGCAAAAAATTCCGGGGGTGGATAGGACCCAATCTTTCATAATTTTAAAATTGCATAAATTATCTTATCGCTGGGGTGATTCAGAAATGCCTCATAAAGAAACTGCCAAATCAAAAAAAGAGTTGGAGTATAAAAGCTAATAATGCACTGGAATCAGCAGTCGAAGAAATTAGCAAATCTTGTTCACCAAAAACCCATTAAGATTCTTGACGATGTTGGATTCTGTATACCAGAAGATAAATTGCTGACCCGCTTGACCAAAGCAGGCTTTCTTGTTGATATTGATACAAGGATGGTAAAGGTATCCTCGGATTTATTAGAAACTGCCTGAAAAACTCTCCCATTACCTGCCAGCGTTGAATCTGAAATGGAATGGATTATAAGACGATACGCAGGCTCAGATTTCGGATTTGATCCAATAAATTGACCTTGATAAAAAAACTGTGTTGAGAGAAACTTTTCACTAGCTTTGTTAATCTATTCAGGAGGCACGCATGAAAGAAGAATTATTTGAAAAACTAGCTCAGGCTGTAATTGATGGAGAGCCGGAAGACGCCGTAGCTATCGCCAAAGAAGCCCTTGCTCAAGGTTTGGATCCTTTGGAATGCATCACAAATGGTCTTACTAAAGGGATTCAAAAAGTGGGCGAATTATTCGCAAGTGGCGAATACTTTTTACCTGAATTGATCATTGGGGCTGATGCCATGAAGGAAGGGCTTGGAGTTCTTGAGCCGGCCCTGGTAGGGGATCAGAAACGTGAAGTTGTTGCTCATGTTGTTCTGGGAACAGTTGAGGGCGACCTGCACGAAATTGGCAAAACCCTGGTAGGAACAATGCTGACTGCAAATGGTTTCCAGGTCAAGGATATTGGTGTTGACCAACCAGCTTCGGCATTTATTGACGCGGTCAAAGAAACTGGTGCCACAATTATCGGCGCATCGGCATTGTTGACGACAACCATGCTCCAACAAGAAAAGCTAATCCAGAACCTGG
The DNA here is from genome assembly GCA_014382535.1 of Candidatus Desulfolinea nitratireducens. Classification (GTDB taxonomy): domain Bacteria; phylum Chloroflexota; class Anaerolineae; order Anaerolineales; family Villigracilaceae; genus Desulfolinea; species Desulfolinea nitratireducens. The sequence continues at coordinate 1,487 of JACNJN010000094.1, forward strand.
AGGAAGCTGGGTTGCGCAAAAAAGTGAAGGTAATGGTCGGAGGAGCCCCAGTTACAGAAACTTATGCCAAAAAGATTGGCGCGGATGGTTATGCTGAAGATGCCATCTCTGCTGTTGATCTGGCTTTCCGTCTGGCTGACGCTCCTGAATAAATAGTAGAACAGGTACCATTATATATTTCAAATCCTAAAGGAGGATAAAATGAACTATCGTAAATCGATGAAAGCTTTGGTCTTTGGGCTTATTGCGCTCATGCTCATTATTGGCGTAGTAAGCTGTGGACCAAAACCGGCTGCTGAAGAACCGGCTGCTGGAGAACCGGCTGCTGAAGAACCGGCTGCTGAAATAACCAGCATTACCATTCTCATACCAGACAACCCCGTAGCATTCAATGGCATAAATACCGATACAGGCTATGAACAGGCACTGGGAGAATTGGTGATGCTCTCGCTGGCAGAAACCGATCCCAACGGCAACAAATACCCGGAATTGGCGGCCGAGATTCCCACGATCGAAAATGGTGGTGTGGTCTTCGATGAAGAGGCCTGGTCAATGACCGTCACCTGGAAACTTCGCGAGGATGTATTCTGGGCTGATGGCGAGCAGGTTACAGTCGACGACGTTATCTTCACCTGGGATGCTCTTATCGCGGCAGATGCCTGGATCTCGGCGATGGATTACACAGAATCCCTTGAAAAGATCAACGACTTCACCTTCATTGTCCACTATTATGAAGGCTATATATTTCCTGACTACGCGCTTCAGTTTGGTGGGGAAGATTTCTTCGTCTATCCTGAGCATTATTGTGATGCTGAGGCGGGTTTTTATGAATGGAATTGTGATGACGAACCCTTGAGCAGTGGACCCTATATCCTTGAAGAGTGGGTTGCCGATGATCACCTGACATTTGTCAAGAATGAGAACTACTTTGAAGAAGGAAAACCGGCCATCGACCGGGTCATCGTCCAGATTGTTCCTGAAGAACCTGTAAAACAGGCCATGATGCTCGAAGGCGATGCCGATCTCCATTATTGGCCTGCTGAGCCTGCCTCCGATATTTACAAGGAGTCTGGCAATGCCGCCGATTACGTAAAATCGCCAAGTGAACGCTGGGTAATGCGATTGATCCCTAACCTGACGGCAAAGGGTGATCGTGAAACCCCGCACCCATTCCTCTCAGATAAAAATGTCCGGAAAGCACTGCGAATGGCAGTTGATGTAGATACCATCATCAATGATATTTTCCTCGGCTACGGTGTACCGGTCTGGAATGATTTTTTCCGCCCACCTTACAATAGCTGTGGTATCCCCAGGCCAGAATATGACCCGGAAGGCGCCAAGGCGTTATTGAAGGAAGCTGGCTGGGAAGACACCGACGGAGATGGCATCAATGAGTGCCATGGCTGCGAGAACGCTGAAGAAGGCGCGCTGATGAGTATGGAATTCACTATCTATGCTGAATATGGTGAAACCCTGGAATTGGCGCAACAGCTAATCTCTGAAAGCTGGAAAGCGATTGGTGTTGATACAGAATTGCAGATGATCGAAGGCGCTGTCATGTGGGCAGAGGCAGAAGATGGCGGCACGGAAATTGCCGGAGAATTTGAGCTGGATATGTGGGATGATGGCTATCCTGGTACTGATCCATCTGACCAGATCTGGACTTTCTATTACTCCGAGAGCGATTGGAATTACGGCGACTGGTATAACGAAGATATGGATGCCTGGATCGATGAATTCTATTCGCTGGACGAAGATTACCGGCTAGAAGTCGGCTGTGAAATGGCAGCCATTCTTGAAGATGAACTGCCTCAGATGTTGCTTTTCTCTACACTGGAACAGCATGGCGTTTCTGAGAGGCTTCAAGGCGTTTTACCCTCAGCAAATGACCCCGTGACCTGGAACATAGCTGATTGGACCCTCAAATAATATAATAATTAAGAACAGTAATATCGAGTATGTCAGAGGGATGGGTTCAAGATTTGAACCCATCCCTTGAATAACTGACAAGGAGTATTTTATGGGTACCTATATCGTACGCCGCCTGCTGCAGGCAATCCCGATGTTGCTTTTGGTTAGCATTGTTCTTTTTGCGCTGGTCAACATCGCTCCAGGTGGGCCAATGAGCGCCTACAGTCGAACAAATCGGATGCCTGAGGAGAAGAAAGAAGCGATCAGGCGCTCATTTGGTCTGGATAAGCCCCTACCCGTTCAATATATAGTCTGGTTGGCAGGAAACGACTGGATGAAGATTGATGAGGACGGGGACGGAGATTTGGATGGTTATGGAACCCGGAGAGGTATCCTGCGCGGTGATTTTGGTTTTTCATACAAGAACCGTGAACCTGTATTAGATCAAATTGCAGATCGGTTGCCGAACACGGTCTACCTGATGTTCTTCACATTGCTCTTCACCGGGATCGTCGCTATTCCCATTGGCATCACATCAGCGATCAAGCAATATTCTGGTTTTGATATTACAGCCACAACACTTTCTTTTATGGGGCAGGCCATCCCTGAATTCTGGCTGGGTCTCCTTTTAATCCTGTTCTTTTACGCTATCTTAAACAATCCGCTAACTGGCGAATCCCTTTTACCTTCTGGCGGCATGTTTACCCTGGGAGAAGAGTTCTCCTTTTGGGACTCCATTTGGGACAGGGTCAGGCATCTGATCCTGCCTGTTACGATGGGACTGGTGGGCTGGGTAGCCTGGTATTCGCGCTTTCTGCGCTCCAGCATGCTTGAAGTGATCAATCAAGATTACATTCGGACGGCGCGTGCAAAGGGGCAAATCGAGCGCAAAGTGCTCTACAAACACGCCCTCAAAAATGCACTTATCCCCCTGGTAACAATGTTTGCCTTGGATTTTCCTTATATATTTACTGGCTCCCTTTATGTAGAACTGCTCTTCTCCTGGCCGGGAATGGGCCGTTTATTCTATACCGCCGCCACAGGTAGAGATTACCCAATCCTGCTGGCGATCTTGATCATTGGCGCTGGTATAGTAGTGATAAGCAATTTATTGGCCGATATTGCCTACGCATACCTAGACCCACGAGTTCGCTATAGCTGATCGAGAGAAACAACAAACAATTATGAATAGCAACGAAAAAACACTCAATATTATTGGCGAGGTGAGCAGGCCTCCGGAAACAATGGGGACCCTGGCCTGGAAGCGTTTTCGACGCCACCCAGGCGCTATGGTTGGGTCAATCCTACTGATCCTATTAATATTAGCGGCGGTTTTTGCAAATCTTTCCCCCTATGATCCTGAAGTATCGGATATCAAGAATAGATACCAGGCGCCTTCCCTGGAGCACCCTTTTGGCACCGATGGATTAGGGAGAGATCTCCTGACCCGGACTCTCTATGGAGGAAGGGTATCTATGTTAGTTGGCTTGATGGTTGTCAGTATAACTTTAAGTATTGGTGTTCCTGTTGGTTCCATTGCCGGTTATTATGGCGGGTGGATAGACAACGTACTCATGAGAATCATTGATGCGACGCTCTCTATTCCTTCGCTGATGTTCTTAATTCTATTAAGCGCCATCTTGCGTGAAACCGATCTGCCCTTTGTAAAAGGCAATAGTGTGATGACCATTGCTGTGGTCCTTGGAGCGCTTTCCTGGCCAACCGTCGCCCGCTTGGTGCGGGCAGTATTCCTGACTGTTCGTGAGATGGAATACGTGAAAGCTGCGCAAGCCTTAGGCGCCTCTGCTCCGAGGATAGTACTAAAAGAAATTCTGCCAAATGGTTTTGGGCCAATTATTGTCGAATCCACTCTGGGCGTAGGATATGCCATTATGGAGGAATCAGGTCTATCATTTTTAGGATTTGGGATTATGCCACCTACACCAAGCTGGGGGAATATGCTTAACAATGCCCAGGAACATTTAATCACCTATCCTTGGCTGGCGATTTTCCCTGGTTTGATGATTTTCTTAACGATCATCTCCGTGAACTATATTGGCGATGGACTGCGCGACGCCCTGGATCCCTATAAAGTTCTAGGCAAAGTCGAATAATATAAAAATCACCTCGAAAGGAAAAGGAGTTAGATGTCTTCTGAGTTTAATATCATTGAACCGATCAAAACGCCATATAAGTTGAACTTTTTGGACGATAAGCAACTAACCAACCTCCAGGAAGCAACCCTAAATATTCTGGAGAAGACTGGGGTCCAATTTCCATCTGAAAAAGCGTTAGCTATCTTTGCTGACCATGGTGCAGATGTGGATCGAGATTCGCAAGTCGTAAAAATTTCCCGTGATTTGGTTTTCAAAGCAATGACTACTGTGCCTCGCTACTTTACCTTGGGAGCGCGTAATCCAGAGTTTGATTTAGAACTGCAAGATGGCGTATCTTTCTTCACCAATGATGGTTGTGGACATGAAGTTATTGATTTCAAAACTGGGCAGCGCCGTGCTTCCAAGCTATCTGATGTAGGCATGATGGCCCGTATCAACGACTTTTTATCATCCATGTCATTTAGTTGGACAATGGTCAGTGCTCAGGATTGTGGGGTTACCTCCCCAATTCATGAAATGGATGTAACCTGGAGAAACAATACCAAGCATTATCAGAGCGTGACCATGATGGGCGAGGAGCTTTGCCGCTACGGGGTTGAAATGGCGACTGTCTTACGCGGCAGCCTGGATGAAGTGAGAAAACGTCCACCCATTTCTCTGATCGTTTGCACGATAGCCCCTCTGGTACAGGATAAAGAAGCAATTGAAGGTGCATTGGTATTGGGAGAAGCTGGTATCCCGATTGTTATTATGTCCATGCCCACCATGGGCACGACTGCGCCAGCTACTTACGCAGGCGCTTTAGCCATGGGAGATGCAGAGATCATTAGCGCAACCGTGCTGATGCAGTTGGCAAATCCGGGAGCACCAGTTTTTCATTCAATGTTGCATGCCTGGGCAGACCCTCGCACTGCTGCTTATGTTGGCTATCCTCTGGATGCTCGGGTTCGTTACGCCCCTGTAGAGATGGCCCACCACTGGGGGATGCCCGCTCTTGGCGGAGCTTTTGGGACTGAAAGCCCCGAATTGCAGAGCTGGCAATCAGCTGCAGAAGTTGCTACAGACCCCCTCCTGGTGAGTTTGTCCGGTGCCGAAATTGTCACTGGGCTTGGGTTGCGAAACACCTATACATTACTCTATCCTGAAGCCATCATTCTAGATACCGATATATATCACAGGGCACGTCATTCCTTACTTGCGTTGGATGTTAGTCCTGAAACCCTGGCCGTTGATATCGTTGCGAACATCAAGCCAGGCGGCCATTTTTTGAGCCAGAAACATACACGCAAGCATATGCGGACTGCGATGAAACGTTCCATTTTGCAGCAATTAGATTCGGTGGGACAATACCGCCAGCCAGTGGAATATGCCCGTGAAAAAGTTGCCTGGATTCTCGAAAATCATCATCCAGAACCACCTTCCACGGATGTACAGAAAGAAATCAATCAGATATTGGCAGCAGCCGATAAAGAATTGAAGGGGTGAACTAATATCATGTTATCTCTGCGGCCAGCATTATCTGAGCAAGATGTGACGCGCATCCATGAACATAGCTTGGATGTACTTCAAAATGTGGGAATAGACTTCAAAACACGTAAAGCGCTGGAAATTTTGGAAGATAGGGGCTGCAAGGTGGACTACGACCGCAACTGGGCTTCAATTCCCCCTGAACTCGTCGAATGGGCTATTAAAAGCGCACCTCGAGATGTTGTCCTGGGGGCAAGAGATCCTGGTCGCAATTTGCTATTAAATGGCACACGTGCACATCATACAACGGATAGCCAGGGAACACAGGCTATCGATCTTGAAACCGGTGAAATTCACGATTCCTGTGCTGAAGATCTCCGAAGAATGTTGCTCTTTGCCGACGCTCTGGACAAAATTGACATTGTCAATGTGACCGTATCTGCCAGTGATATCCCTGCCCACTTACGCACCATCTATCATTTTGCACAGGCATTCACCATGACGAGCAAACATGTGCGCACGGGAGTCCTGAATGCGCAGCAAGTGCCATTCCTGGTCGAATTAGCTAAAGCAGCCACAGGCAGCGACATCTTCCGTCCAATTTTTTCGGCTGTAGATTGCACAATTTCTCCTTTGATGCATGATGGTCCCATGACAGAGGCCTGCATCGAATTGGCAAAGCTCAATGTCCCAGTCATGGTTTTTCCCATGCCCTTGGCCGGAGGCACTTCTCCTGTCACTTTAGGTGGCACGCTATTGATGCACAATATCGAGTTCTTGAGCGGACTGGTTCTACTTCAGTGTGCCAACCCTGGAGCACCGGTCATTTATGGCTCTGAGGCCTCACAACTTGATATGCAAACAGGCAGATATGGTGGCAGTGCAGATGGGTATGGGATGAGTACTGCTTTGGTCAACTTAGCCCGGTTTTATAATATCCCAGCCAATCTGAGAGGGCTTACAACAAAATCGAAACAGATTGATGCTCAATATGGTTATGAATCTGTTTCAGGAACAATACTGTCATATCTGGCTGGCGCGGACGAGATTTACAGCGTCGGTTTGTTAGGCGCGGCACAAATTTTATCTTTAGAGAAAATGGTATTTGATAATCACTTGATCCATCAATTGGAAACGATGCTGACCCCCATCAATGTCGATGAAGCTCATTTACAAGCAGATTTGATCAAGCGGGTTGGTGTCGGCGGTGAATTCCTTACCGCGAGAGAAACACTGAAATATACTCGAGAAGAATACATCCCCCTATGGCCGCCATACGATAAAGATCTGATGGAACTTATGCACGCCGAGGCGCAGGAAATTCTAAATACTCACACCCCACCACCACTGCCTCAGGGAGCAGAAACGCGTATTCAAGAAATCTTGAGGGAAGCCGATAAAGTGTTAGTTGGTTAAGGAATCGATTATGAATTGGTGGACGGTAGGGAATTGACATGACCAAATTATCTGGCGAAACTCCACGGGAGCTTGGATATGTCATGCCTGCCGAATGGGAACCTCATGAGGGCACCTGGCTGATCTGGCCGCATAATGATACGCATGAGGATACGCAATTGCATTTGGAACATCTCTGGCTGGAGATGACCGTGGCTTTGCATGAATACGAAACTGTCCACATTGTTGTAAAGGATGAGCATCGCAGGGATCACCTTCACCGCCAGGTAAAGTATTACGGTTTGGATGAGAAAAAATTGGATATTCAAATCATTCCCAACGATGATGTCTGGGCGCGGGATTGTGGCCCGATTTTTCTGGTAAATGATCAGGGTGAGTTAGCCGTCACAGCCTGGAACTTCAATGGTTGGGGGGAACGCGAACCGTATAAAAAAGATCGCCTGGTACCAGAAAAGACTGCACAGGCGCTATCACTTCCATTGTTCAATGCACCCATCACCCTGGAGGGAGGCGCTGTCGAGGTCAACGGCAAAGGAACGATGCTCGCCACTCGCAGTTCGATCATCAATCCGAATCGCAATCCAAAGAAAAGCCAGCCGGAAATCGAAACAGCGATAAAAGACTATCTGGGAATCGATCACATCATCTGGTTGTCTGGCGCCTCCCGGGAATTTTGTGATCTGGTAGGCAGCAGTACCGATCTTCATATTGATGGTTATGCCCGCTTTACAGACGAATCCACTGTATTGTATTCCTGGACTGATGATGAATCCAACAATTTTTACCCGATCCTCAAACAACATCTGACTGAATTGAGGGAGGCTTCAACAGAGTCAGGAAAATCACTAACCCCGGTGTGCCTCCCGAAACCAAAGAACGAAATGTACTCAACTCTGGTGGAAGCGACCCGGCCACCATTTGACACAAAACTTTCTCTTGGAACTTACGCAAACTTTTATATTGCAAACAATATTGTGTTGGTTCCCGTTTATGGGGATGTCAACGATGAAAACGCAAAGAGCATTATCGCTGAACATTTCCCTGATCGAGAGATAATCGGTATTCCGGCCTGGGCAACATCCGAACTGGGCGGCATGATGCATTGTGTCACCCAGCAGCAGCCACTGGCCAAAAATGCGTAACAGGAATGTGCTATGAGTAGAATTATTAATCTTGGCCTGATCCAGATGACCTGTACAGACGATGTACGGGAAAATTTCGAGAGGACGCTTGGCAATATAAAGGAAGCAGCTTCACAAGGCGCCCAGATCATCTGCACCCAGGAGTTATTCAAATCGTTGTACTTCTGCCAATCAGAAGATTCCAGCCATTATGACTTGGCTGAAGAAATATCCGAGAATAGCCCCACTGTTCAAATCCTTAGAAAACTCGCAAAGGATCTAGAAATTGTGCTTATTGCCAGCCTGTTCGAAAAACGCGCTTTGGGCATCTATCACAACACAGCTATTGTCATTGATGCTGATGGAAGCTACCTAGGAAAGTATCGCAAAAACCATATCCCCGACGATCCTCACTATTATGAAAAATATTACTTTACCCCAGGTGATCTTGGGTACAAAGTTTTCAAAACAAAATATGCAGATATTGGCGTGCTGATATGCTGGGACCAATGGTACCCTGAAGCAGCCAGGCTATTGGGGCTTAAAGGAGCCGAGATCATCTTTATCCCGACTGCCATCGGATACTCGAAAAGAAGTGAAGAATCCACATATGACCAGTCCTGGCAAATTGTCCAGCGAGGGCATGCGGTTGCCAATGCTTGTTTTTTGGCAGCAGTCAATCGGGTGGGCTTCGAGGTTGATCCTTCAATTGCTCTGCCAGTTTCCCACGCGAATGAACCCGGGGTTGGCCCCAACGGAGAAAGCGGGATCAATTTCTGGGGGCAAAGTTTTGTCGCTGACCCTGATGGAAGCGTCTTGAATCTAGCGTCCAAAGATCAGGAAGAGATCGTGATCTGTCCGGTTGATCTATCCATTATCGAAGAAACCAAGCAATTGTTTTCTTTCCCTTACCGTGATCGTAGAGTAGATAGTTACCAGGATCTACTTAAATTATATTCTGAATAACCGAGGATCGGAGAGACATGTACAGCCAAACACCCCTAATTGAGCCGATTGCTCCTGCATATCGTATTCGAATTCTAAGCGACGAGCAACTGGATAAATTCAAATCGAATACCTTTGAAATCCTTGAGAAGACTGGTGTTCACTGCCCATCAGAACGCGCATTAAAGATCTACGCCGAGCATGGCGCCAATGTTGATTTCGATAAGAAACTTGTCAAATTATCACCAGATGTGATCCTTGAATCACTTTCCCATGCACCGCGCTACTACACGATGGGAGGCCGCACCGAAGCATTCGACCTGGATCTGTCAAAGGGTGTCACTTATGAAGCTACGGATGGCACAGGCACAAAAACCATCGATTATGTGACAGGAGAATTGCGCTCTTCGATCAAAGATGATGTCGCCAAATCCGCCCGGATCGCAGATTATTTATCGTCGATCAGTTTTTACTGGCCAATGGTCAGCGCACAAGACCACCCCACCACTCCCTCTCTTCACGAGTTAGATGCATCCTTCAACAATACACTCAAGCATGTTCAAACACCAACAGTGGTGGAGGAAATAACAACGCGTTACGCTGTAGAGATGGCAAAGGTCGTGGCTGGAGATGAAGAAACAATGCGGGCACGCCCCCCGCTTTCTCTGTTAATTTGTACCATTTCCCCATTGGCACAGGATGCTGAAAGTATGGATGCTGCCCTGGTAGCCGCCGAGGCGGGTATCCCGGTGGGCTTTATGGCCATGCCCAATACCGGTTCAACAGGCCCTGCGACCATTGAAGGCACGATTTCTGTAGGAGACGCGGAAATGGTATCGGCCATGGTGCTTATGCAGATGGCTTATCCTGGGTCTCCAATGTATCATTCCTTTATGCCTGGTCGGACTCACCCCCGCACGGGAGCCTATATCGGACATGAAGCCGCCATTTACGCCGCTGGTGTCGAGTTAGCACATATGTGGGGTGTGCCAACTCTGGCGGGGACCTTTGGAGGTCACGCCTCAAAACCAGGGTGGGAATCAACCGCGGGAGGCGGTGTGGCCTCCCTATTATGTGCATTATGTGGAGCCGAAACCGGCAGTGGAATGGGATTGCTGGAGGGCAGCACACTGCTTTATCCAGAAGGTTTGGTTCTCGACGCAGAAATCTATCATACCGTTCGATCCAATGCGGGCGGGGTCGATACCACCTCAGAAAAAATGGCGCTGGATATTATCCAAACAGTAGGCCAAAGAGGGCATTATCTTAGTCAGCCCCATACCAGAGAATATATGCGTAAACTTGGTTATTCAGAAGTGATCTTTAGCCCTGAAAAAGATGGCGGCTACCGGAACCCCATTGAGGTAGCGAGAGAGAAAACCGATTGGATTCTCAAGAATCATCACCCTGAACCACTGAGTGAGCCTCAACAAGCTGAATTGAAACGTATTCTGAAAACCGCAGATAAGGAACTCTCGTAAAAGGAAAATCTATTGGAAACTTTGCTACAAGTTCTCTCTCAAAATGAAAAAGCGCAGGTTCATGAGCGCACGCTCAAGATACTGGCTGAAACGGGTGTTCGAGTCGAAACTGCCAAGGGACGTCAGACCCTCAAAGTTGCTGGTGCTGATGTTGACGAAAATACGAAAATCGTGCGATTCCAGCGTGATCTGGTTGAAGAATCGCTCCGGCTAGCTCCAAAGAAATACTCACTGGGGGCTCGCCGCCCGGGATGGGATCTGCCCATGAACAGCGGGGATTGCACGCTCATGCCTGATGGAGAGGGCATTACGATCATTGATCGCAAAACAGGTGAACATCGACCGTCTACCTACAATGATTGGTTGGAAGCCACTCGCCTTTCTGATGCACTGGACGAGATCGGCGTCTATTGGGCCATGGCTGAACCCGGTGGAGCGGACGAATCGATTTCAGCGTCCATTAAATACTGGCGACATATTTTCAGCAATTTCTCCAAACATGTGCAAGACTCCTCGCCAAGAGCCAAATATACTCCCTGGCTGTTGGAAATTTTGCAAACGGTATTTGGCGATAAAGAAACTATTCGCCAAACACATCCCTTCTCATTTTTAGTCTGTCCCCAATCGCCATTGATCATCGAAGAACAGCATACCAATGCTTATTTGGAGACCATTGGATGGGATATCCCTATTGCGGTCATGCCGATGCCGTTAATGGGGGGGACCGGCCCCGGGAATATGATCTCGATGACAATTCTGGGTAACTGCGAAGTGCTGTCGATGCTCTGTCTCGTCCAGGCTGCCGCCCCCGGAACGCCATTTATCTATGCCCCTGCTCTGGCAATGATGAATCCGCGCACGGGGATGTTAAGCTCCGGCGCAATTGAGAATGGCTTGCTTAGCAGCGCTGCCATCGAAATGGCTCGCTATTATGAACTACCGGTCGAAGGCTCTGGCGGGGGCACAGATACCTTTGCCCCCGGAATCCAATCCAGCTATGAGCGCGCGATGAACGCCATGTTGCCATTGCTCTCCTGGCCGGATTTGATGGTTGGGGCCGGATTGTTGGGCGGATCCATGATCTTGAGCCTTGAGCAATTGATCATCGATGCAGAAACTTTCCGAATGAACAAGCAGGCCCATCGCGGGATCAAGACCAACAAAGATTCCTGGCTGGATGATGTCATCCAACACGCTGGCCCAGGTGGAAATTTCCTTGGGGAAAAATCCACGGCCAAAAGCATGCGCTCCGGAGAATGGCTATTTCCCAAAATTGGACTACACGAGACCCAAAAGGCATGGGAGGTCTCTGGGAAGAAAGATATCATCGAAGAAGCCCGCGAAAAAGTGGAATATCTCCTGTCAACACATAAGCCCTTACCCCTTGGGGATGAGGTTGAAAAAGAGCTCGACAAAATCGAAGAACGAGCAAAAATTGCTTGAGGAAAAACCATGTTCATAAATGGAAAATTTACTGACGGAAAATCGACTGAATCCATCCCGGTCATCAATCCGGCCACGGAAGAGATGCTGGATGAAGTCCCACGCGGGACCAAAGCCGATGCTCATGCTGCGGTAGCAGCCGCGTCCGCATCATTTCTGGATTGGAAACGTGCTCCCGCTAATGAACGTGCTGCTGCCCTGCACCAGGTCGCCGCGAAGATCCGCGCCCACCATGATGAGATCGTTGAATTGCTGACCAAAGAAGAAGGCAAGCCCATTCCCGAAAATGATGAGGAAGTATGGTGGGTGGAAGAGACCTTCGATTATTACGCCGAGCTTGCCCGCCACGAAACCGGACGTGTCATTCCTCCTGGTGATCCCGACCAGTTCAATTTTGTGCGCAAAGAACCATACGGCGTGGTGGCCTGTATTGTTCCCTGGAATTTCCCATTGTTGCTCCTCGCCTGGAAGATGGCCCCTGCCCTGGCAGCCGGGAACACAGTTGTGATCAAGCCCTCAGAATTAACCTCTCTATCGACATTAAAAATAGTTGAAGTTGCTTGTGGCCATTTACCGCCAGGGGTAGTGAACGTGGTTACCGGATATGGGCCAGAGGTTGGTGAGCCATTAGTTGAACATCCTGATGTTCCTGTGATCGCCTTTACCGGCTCACTGGACATTGGAAAACGGATTGCTTCTCTGGCAGGCCCGATGATGAAGAAACTGCATCTCGAACTTGGCGGTAAAGATCCTATGGTCATTGCGCCTGACATCGATCTGAATGTCGCGGTCAGCGCTGCGGCTTATGCTGCTTTATTGAATGCAGGTCAGGTATGTACCAGCACAGAAAGAGTATATGTTCATGAAAGCATTTTCGGACAGTTCAGTGAAAAATTGGTCGATTTCGTTTCCAAACTGCGCTTGGGTAACGGCCTAGAGGAAGGCACTGATATTGGACCGATGATCCGGAATAAGTTCCGCGAAAAAGTTGAGTTGCAGGTTGCAGAGGCTGTCAACGCGGGGGCAAAAATCTTAACCGGTGGCAAGCGTCCAGCAAACATGACGCGTGGATTCTTCCTTGAACCTTCGGTCATTACCGGAGTTGACCATTCCATGCGCCTGATGCGCGAGGAAACATTTGGTCCCGTTATCCCACTGATGCCCTATAAGGATTTTGATGAAGCGATCCATCTGGTAAATGATTGCCAGTATGGTTTGGGCGCCAGCTTGATGACCCATGACGCAAAATTAGTAAAGCAATATTTTGAGCAAGTAAAAGCTGGGACGATTTGGATTAACGACCCTCTAACAGATAACTTTGCCGGACCATTTGGCGGTATGAAGATGAGCGGTCTGGGGCGCGAGCTCGGGCAGGAAGGTATTGATGAATATTACGAAGTAAAGCATGTTCATTGGGATATCGAAGGTAAATTGAAGGAGTTCTGGTATCCCTACTAGACTTTCTAAAGGATAAAACGTGAATAAAATATCTTTTTGGTCTGACGATTACCCCCGCCCTACGGATCTTCCCGTCGCTGCGGAATTACCAACAGAAATAGATATTGCCATTATTGGCGGTGGCTATACTGGCCTGAGTGCAGCGCGCACTCTTGCAAAGAGTGGCACCAGCGTTGTTGTACTGGAACGCGAAACCATTGGCTGGGGTGCCAGTTCCCGCAATGCGGGCATCACTAGCAGCGGCCTGAAAGCTGGCATGATGACCATTTTCAAACGCTACGGCAAAGAATATGGTCAGAAATTCTGGGATGCCTCACTGGATATGCTGGAATTGATCAAGGAACTTGACACTGAAGAAGGTATAGACTTCGACTGGCACCAGGGTGGCGATTTGGGCTTGGCATTCAAAGCCTCCCATTTCGAAAGTATGAAAACCAGATCAAAATGGTATAAAGACCAACTGGGGGATGAGTTGGAGGTGATTCCACCATCAAAATTGCGGGCTGAAATTGGCAGTGATTTCTTTCATGGGGGTGTGATTGACAGGCATGGTGCTGGCCTACACCCAGCCAAACTGGTTTTCGGTTTAGCTGAAGTCGCTGCCCGTCATGGCGCTCTTTTATGCGAAGAAGCTGGCGTTTTCAAGATCGAAAAAGAAGCACATGGCTTCACGCTGCACACAGTCAAAGGTGTTTTGAAAGCCAAAGAACTGATCGTTGCTACAAATGGATATACAGATCAGTTGGTGCCAAAGATAAATGCTAAAACCTTCCCGGTGGGGAGTTACAGCATCGTTACCGAACCACTATCGAAAGAATTACAAGAAGAAATCAGTCCCAAAGATCATGTCTTCTATGATTCGAAGTGGTTTCTCAATTATTTCCGCCTGACACCCGATGGCCGTATGCTCTGGGGTGGACGGAATAATTTAAGCACTACTTTGGATTTGATGAAATCTGCCAAAATTCTGCGAGCTCAAATGATACGTGCTTTTCCCCAATTGGCAGATATCCCTGTAACCCATACATGGACGGGGCAACTCGGCCTGACCTTTGACCTGATGCCCAATCTTGGACATGTCAATGGTATTCATTTTGCTTTTGGCTATGGCGGCCATGGATTGCATACTGCGTTATATTCGGGACGAGAAATTGCCTGGCTCATCACAGGAGAGAAAACCAGCAGCCCCTTTATGGAAATCCCTCATCAGACATATTTCTTTTACCGGAATAAGCCCTGGTTCTTGCCCTTTGCGGCTTATTTTTACCGATTCAAAGACTGGATTTCCTGAGAATCCAGCTAAAAAACAATCATAACTATGATGAATGAGGAGAACTAAAATGCGTATTTTTGTTTTAGGCGGCGCCGGAAAAATGGGATGTATCTCTGTGCAATCCCTGGCAATGGATGATCGTGTAGATGAGGTAATCATCGCCGATATCAACACTGAACAGGCCCAGATCGTGGCTGACTATATCGATAGCCCTAAGATCAAGGTTCAGAAAGTAGATATTACCGACGAAGAAAACTTCGTAACTGCATTAAAAGGATCAGACGTTTGCCTTAACGCTGCAATATATTATATGAACCTGAATGTAATGGAAGCCTGTCTCAAAGCTGGTGTGCACTACACGGATATGGGTGGGTTATTCTACGGGACAAGAGAACAGCTCAAATTGCATGCTCGCTTCGCCGCTGAAGGGCTTAGCGCGGTCTTATGCATGGGTTCTGCCCCAGGTGTCCCCAATATTCAAACACGTTACGCCGCTGACAGGCTGGATTCAATCGAGAGCATCAGAATCTACGATGGCATCAAACCCCCGGCACCGGATGACCCACGATTTTCCTATGCAGTTCCAACCATCTTAGATGAGTTGACAGTTGACCCGATGGTTTTTGAAAATGGAGAGTTTGTCGCCAAACCGCCCTTGAGTGGCTTCGAAGATTACTGGTTTGAACCCCCTCTGGGAATGATCCCCATGCATTTATCGCTGCATTCAGAAGTAGCCACATTGCCGGTTACATTCAAAGATATGGGCGTAAAAGAATGCTTTTTCAAAATCAACTATTGGGGCATGGCCAAGAATACGGTTGAAAAAATTCGTGTACTAACGGACTACGGTTTTACAAATGCGGAACCAGTAAATGTTAAGGGGATTTCTGTCGCGCCACGCGATCTTGCGATCTCTCTGCTGGCCGACTATGTGCATTCTGCTGACGATTTACTAGCCCCTCCCACGGCTGAACCACCAGATTGGGCCAAAGAAATCGTCACCGAAATTCGCGGGACAAAAGATGGAGAGGATATTACTTATCGACTTGGAACACTAACATGCAAAGGTGCCTTACCCACTGGTCTGGCCCCTGCAATTGCTGCGATCTGGCTTGCTGAAGGACGCGTGGAGCCCGGCGTATATCCGCCCGAAGCCTGCCTTGACCCCGAAGATTTTTTCAAGGAACTTGAAAAACGGGATATTATCACAAAGGTAACTGTTACTCAAAAGATATAACTTTTTTATTTATTCAGGGTTTACGCATTTTAAGGGAGTGGCTAAAATCTGGAGTAAAGCCTTATCCGTCATTGCGAGGAGAAATTCACCCGACGAAGCAATCTCCCCGACAAACAAGAGGATTGCCACGCTCGCTCCCCTCGTTCGCAATGACAAATACCCACCAAATTAGGCCCTCCCCATTTTGATAGGGCGATTTGTGTGAGCCCTGAGTACCTATAATTTATAGTTAGGAAAAAATATGGATGCTAATCTGACAGATAATAATATAGAAAAAGTAACCAGCAACCTAGGGGAAGATTTTGTTGTCGTAGAGAATTTGGTTAAATATTTCCCTGTTCGGGGTGGAATCCTTAGGAGAGTTGTTGACCATGTTCAGGCCGTAGATGGGGTCAGCTTTACTGTAAAAAAAGGCGAAACTCTGGGATTGGTGGGAGAATCAGGATGTGGGAAGACGACTGTTGGCATGACAATGTTGAGGTTACTGGATCCAACCGGTGGAAGTGTAAAGATTGATGGTGCTAATATCTATGATCTCGATAAACATCAGCTTAAAGAGATGCGCAGGAAAGCACAGATCATATTTCAAGATCCTTACGCTTCCTTGAATCCTCGTAAACCGATTGGGGATTCAATTATTGATGGTTTGGACGTGCATAAGATTGGCACTCCCAAAGAGCGTCGCCAGATTATGGTTGATTTGCTTAAAAAAGTTGGCATGGAAGAGTATCATGCACACCGCTACCCCCACGAGTTTTCAGGTGGACAACGACAGAGAATTGGGATTGCCCGTGCACTGGCACTAAAACCAGATTTTATTATTTGTGACGAACCGGTTTCAGCTTTGGATGTTTCAATCCAGTCTCAAGTACTGAATCTTTTGCAGGATCTGCAGGAGGAGTTTAATCTTACTTATCTCTTCGTTGCTCACAATCTTTCTGTAATTGAACATATTTCGGATCGAGTTGCCGTTATGTATTTGGGAAAGATTGTGGAGCTGGCTCCAAGCGATAATCTCTTTATTAGCCCTTTGCATTATTATACTCAAGCTCTGATGTCAGCGATTCCGGTACCAGACCCTGAAGCAGAAATTGATCGCATCATTTTAGAGGGTGAAGTACCAACCCCGATAAATCCACCAGCAGGATGCCGCTTTCACCCACGCTGTTCGGCGGCTACTGAACGATGCAGCCAGGAAGAACCTCAACTCACTGAGTATAGACCTGATCATTGGGCAGCTTGTTGGAATGTACAAATTTAAATAGTTATAGTATCAAAACTAATTTTTTAGCCAAAAGGAATAAGTATGCAAGAAAATAATGATAGACCAATTCTGGAAATTTCAAACCTGAGAACGTATTTTCATACTGAAGATGGGATTGTCAAGGCTGTTGATGATGTAAATTTTCATGTAAACGCTGGTGAAATCGTGGGATTGGTAGGAGAGTCTGGATGCGGTAAAACAGTTACATCACTCTCAATTATTGGTTTGGTTTCCGCCCCAGGAAAAGTGGAAGGCAAAATTGATTTTAATGGTCGGGATTTATTAAAATTATCCACTAAAGAGATTTCAGAAATTCGTGGAAACCAAATTTCCATGATTTTTCAACAACCACAAAGTAGTTTAAATCCGGTGCTAACTGTGGGTGATCAAATTACCGAAGTACTTCATATTCACCAAGATATTGAAAAAGAAGATGCCTGGGATAAGGCAATTGAGATGCTTCGCTTAGTTGGGATACCATCCCCTGAAAAGAAAGTCCATGCATATCCTCACGAAATGTCTGGTGGGCAAGCTCAAAGAGTAATGATAGCGATGGCACTAATTCTTAACCCATCGTTATTGATCGCCGATGAGCCTACCACCGCATTGGATGTAACTATTCAGGCGCAAATCCTGGATCTTATGCGTGGACTCAATAAGGAAATGAATACAGCGATTATTCTCATTACTCATGACTTGGGCGTGATCGCTGATATGGTCAGCTGGGTGGCAGTCATGTATGCCGGGAAAATTGTTGAACAAACCTCCGTTGCAGATTTGTATGCGGAGCCACTACATCCATATACCCAAGGATTAATCGGTTCTATTCCAATTTTAGGCCGTAAAAAACATCGATTAGATGTTATTCCAGGAGTTGTGCCTAATCTGGTTGATTTACCAGCAGGCTGTGCTTTTGCCTCCCGCTGCAACCGCAAGCTTGAAATTTGTGAAGAAAAGATGCCTGAGTTAATTGTGCAGAAACCACGGCATGAGGTACGTTGCTGGTTATATCAGGAATAAATTCTAGCGAGAGAATCACAAAAAATGGAGCCTGCTAATGGAAGAGAAAATCTCTCAAAAATCGATAGAACCATCTTTCCCAAGACAAGCCCGGGTTGTGATCATTGGCGGAGGGATGATTGGTTGAAGCACTGTCTATCATTTGACCAAACTTGAATGTATGACCCAAAGGGTGAAAAGGTTAGGATTTAGACAGTTATTTTAATTGAAGAGTGCAAATCCCCGCCGATAATGGCGGGGATTTTTTTAAAGATTAGACCTTTTTGCATATGTGCTCCCGGCGGCTAGAGCAGTGTCAAAAAAGGACTTTTGCAAGAAGTCTATTATATTTTCTGTTTACAAACAATTTCTGAATAATCAGAAACTATGCATAAGCTATATCACTGAGGTATATCACCACTCCAGCCAGAATAATCAACCCTGCCCCGGCAATCTGAATCAGCACCAATTTCTCATCAAGAATTACCATCGCAAGCACGCTCACAATGATCGGTGTAGCCATCGACATGAGTGTCATATAGGACGCAGTCGCGATGTTCAGGGTCCGGTAGAGGTATATCCAGGCCAGGGCCAGGCAAATCCCACTCCCGATTGCATAAGGAATGAATGATGGGGTAAATGAGCAACATTCCAAAACTGTGCTGAGATCTCCCAATAAACCAGGAGAGAAAACAGAAATCCCTATCAGAGCCAGGAAGACAGGCAAGCTTGCTACTGGTTTTTGCATAGTGATCACATCAGCGCTGACTGCCTGGGTTGTCATGAATTTACGTACCATGACATTCCCCAATGACCAGCAAAAACAAGCCCCCAGGATGAAGAGATCTCCAACCCTTGGTAAAAAGCTTTGCCCCTTGGTGGTTAAAAGATAGGCACCAAAGAGCATGATAAAAACGACAGCAATTTTCAATCCGGATAGCTTCTCTTTGAGAATGATCCAGGCAAAGAGGATGGTGGTCACCGTTGCCAATTTGACAAGAAAGCCTGCGTTTATGGCCGCTGTCAGGGCAATCCCAATAATGCTCAAACTCGTTCCCAGACCAGATTGAATGCTATTTGCCAGAAATAATTTCCAGAACAAGCTCGGCCGATGCTTGAATAGCTGACCCAGATCAGGACCAGATTTGGGTAGAAGCAAAACCGCCAGGGTAGCGATTGCAGAAAGAACCAATACAATCTGAAAAGGCAATACCTTTGCCCCGGCGATAAAGCCCAATTTCGCAATGATAATCTGGAATGCCCAGAAAGCTGAAAACATGAGCACGTTGAACAGGGGGGATTTATTTAGCGATTTTATTAGAATTCTCCTGATAATCATTCTTACAAATTAAGCAATGAAGGAAAACTGAAAAAGTTAAAGACATGACCCACGCCGAAATTAATCTAGTAAAGTGGGTCATTGAATTTTAGGCATTGGAGCTTTTTCCCCCCACCCTCCCCTCCCCCGCCAGACGGTCAAACCTTTAAATATGACACATTTGGCGGGGGAGGAATAATTCTATAGGGTTTGGGAAGCGGCCAAGCCGCTTCCCAAACCCAAATAACTCCGTCCCCCCTTCGCGAAGGGGGGACAACAGGAGGGATGGGATAAATTTTCAATTGTAAATATAAGTTTAGGATCTATATCAAGTATCAAAAGAAAAATCGTATACCATGAACGAACGAGCGCCAAGTGATGAGAATATCTATCAATAACTATCTCGTCTTATCTTAAGCCAACTGGTCAGCAACCCAGCCCAAACCCAACTCATCCAGCTTGGATCGGGTCGGAATACCGGTCTCGACATCCCAACTACAACGCTCGAAGTACATATCCAGAGCAGACTCAAATTCAGCTCGGTCAATTTTCCAACCATCGCTCGCGCCGCCTTTGAGTGGTTTGAAAAGTTTTTCAGGTAGCACATCATTCTTACGGTCAAGCCCCTCACGGACATTGAAAGCCCGCATCATATTGAGGCGCCTCTCACCCACTTTCTGGAGCTCGTCAAAGCTGACATCTTCCCAGCCAGTTACAGCACGCACAACCTCAACCATATCACTTGGGCCATAAAGTTGCCAGGCCGGGCCATAAACAAATTGACATAAATTCAGGCTGTCCATGGCGCTGTACATTTGCTGTGTAGCAACGGTGAAGTCAATTTTCTCCTTATTTAGAGCGCGGGCTTCTGTCCCTTCGGTAAAGCCTAAAACAGCCATACGCTCGGCATAAAACTCGAAATCATCCTCAAAGGCAGGATCGTGTTCATGTGTTTGATGATCCGCGCCATAGGCATTTGTAGCATAGACCACAGCCAGGGAGCGTTTAACACGAGGCATATGTGCCGGTGCTTCCTGTCCCTTAAAGGTGATCAAATACGCCTCAGTACCACGTCCAATTTTCTTAGCCGCGCGCTCGGAACCCTCAGCCAGCAAATCTCCAAAGCCCTCCCGCCTGGCAATTTTCTCCGTTAATTTGACCATCGAATCAGCATTGCCCCAGGTCAGGTCAAGACCATCTGTATCATCCAGTGTCAGTTTACCTTCGTTGAAGGCCTCGTATGCCCAGGAAATTGTCGCGCCGCAGGAAATGGTATCCATGCCATATTTATTGCAGATTTCGTTGGCTTTGCTGATCGCAGCCAGATCGTCGATCCCACAGTAATTACCAAAGGTTGAAGTCGTTTCGTACTCGGGACCACCATAATGCGGATCAACTTTGTAGGGACCATCATTAATCTCCACCACACGTTTGCAGCGGACTGTACAGGCATAGCAGGTATCTCGACCCTGGCGATCCTGTTTCCCTTCAGCCGCACCCCTCAGAATGGTATCGTACATCGTAGTGCCGTCAATAGCTTCCCAGTTCTCGAAGACCCCACTGTTGTAGTTATAGGTGGGCAATGTCCCAGATGTTTGGTTTGCTCCAGTTGTTTCAGCTGTACCATACTTGGCAAGCCCGGCAATACCGGAATCTTCCAAATTTTTAGCTCCCCATTTAGCCAATTCACTGAGCTTAGCCTTGTCGGCAGCTACCGGGCGTTTCTTTCCTCTCACAGCAATTGCCTTCAGGTTTTTGGAACCCATCACGGCACCCATTCCCGTGCGCCCATTTGCACGATTAGACATACTGAAGATACCGGCAAAACGGACAGCTTTTTCTCCGGCAGGGCCAATTTGTAAAACTTCGACTTTGTTGTCACCAAGTTCTTCTTTGATGGATGTCTCCGCCTCGCCAGTGATCTTCCCCCAAAGATGCGATGCATCGCGCAGCTCGTACTTGCCCTCGTTGATCGACAGATAAACCGGTCCCTCAGATTTTCCCTTAATCACGAGGGCATCGAATCCGGCAAACTTGAGCTCTGCAGGCCAAAATCCACCGCCTTGCGAGTCGCCGATGGCACCGGTCAGTGGAGATTTGGCAGCCGCAGTCATGCGACTCTGACCCGAAACGGCTGTACCGGTCAACACACTGAGGGCCAAAACCAATACATTTTCAGGCCCAAGAGGATCTACACCGGCAGGCATATCCTTGAGCAAATAGTGCATTGCCAAAGCACTTCCCCCCATATATTTGCGGTAAAAGGCCTCATCAGGCTCTTCCACCTGAAATTTCCTGGTTGTCAGATCTACATGCAAGATTTTTCCGTTATAGCCGTATATCATAATTCTCTCTCCTTTGTTGATGCTTGGTGCGGCGAGATATTCTATCCACCGCTTATTGAAGAAAATATCCTTACTATATCACCATCCTGCAACGGGTATGCTTTATTCGTTTCATGAGTACCATTTACACTGATAACCACTTTGCGCTGGATGTCCAATTCACCGAGCAGATCCGCAAGCATTGCCCCTTCATCAAAATGCATGACTGCGCGCCCCTTTGCACTGGCTGGGAGCTTTTCTCGCAAGATCGAATAAAGTTGCAGGTTGATTTTCAATATACCTAAATCTTTCTTTTTAATGGATTGGCGAGTAGCCTAAATTTTCCATCATCCACCTAACACCTCTACCAAATATTCCTCGCAGATTCTTTGGACCTGCATATGGTATTTTACGATTGACCATAACATGGTCGGTAAAATCATTTGATTCTCCAGCCATAAGATCTGCAATGATGCGCCCGGCAGTCTGCGTGGATGGAACCCCTTCGTTGAAACCCGTACCGTAAAAAATATTCTGGTAATCTCCGATCACACCCACGGATGGATTCCGACCTAAAGTATACGCCGTGGTGCCTCCCCAGGCGTGATCTATTTGTAGCCCCTCCAATTGAGGAAAGAAGGCAAACAGGTTATCGATGACCCGATGGGTAACGGTTTTATCATTGCCAGAACTTAACGCATCGTGATCGTAATAAACAAAATCGGAGCCACCCATGACAATTCGCCCATCCGCTGTCGGAGCGCTATAACTAAAAAGCGTGCGTAAGTCAGAAAGGCCTTGCCGGTTACCCCAGCCAATGGATTCCCATTGCGCCCTGCTGAGCGGTTCTGTAGCAACCTGGTAAACACTTACCGGAAAAACACGGTTTTTGAAAAAACCAAGTTTATGGGCATAGGCATTCATGGCAATAACCAGCGTTGGGGCGTGAATTACACCCAATTCTGTATCCACATGATTTATTTGACCCGGTCTAATTCGGGTGACAACGGTTCTTTCTCTCACCTCAACGCCAACTTCTTCAACCACGCGCTTCATCTCACGAGCAAGTTTAGCCGGGTTGAGGATGGCACCATGTGGTTCTTTTAATCCCGCAACGAAAAGAGGTGACTTGATCTCAGCTTCCAAATCTTTCCCCTGCACAAGGGTAGATTCCAGTCCAAATCTATTCAGCTCTTCGCGGTACTCTTCCAGTTCATCGACCTGCTTTTCATTCATGGCAACGGCGAGCATCCCGTTTTCAGCAAAATCACAGTTTACGCCGTGATCAGAAATCATCATTTTGATTTGATCCAACCCATAAGAGGAAACTGCCAAATCTTTCTGTCGCCGCTCAGGGTCTTTTTGATCCCAATCTAATAGGGCGGTGGCTATACAAAATCCACCATTCCGGCCACTGGCACCATAGCCACAGAAGGCTCCCTCGAGCAATACTATTGTCTTTTCCGGAAACTTCTTCCGGATATTATATGCAGCAGACAAGCCTGTAAACCCACCTCCAATAATGACTATATCCGCTTTGTGACTGCCACGCAAAGGCTCGTTGATCTTCTGGTTCTCCATACCTGCCGTTTTATACCAGAAATTATCAACAAAATATTCATAAAGATCAGGGGGTCTGAGATTTCGACTACGATTGTGAAAACGGGAAAAATACTTCATAGTGACCTTTATAACTCCAGTTTATAGTTTATTCGACGATCTTATTAGTACAGTGCCAATTTTTGCATTACGTGCAAAATTTTTGGGAGTGCCTAAATCAGTGGGTACTGTCTTCGCGAGGAGGGCTTTAGCCCAACGTGGCGATCTCCAACCCGGGGAGGGAGACTGCTTCGCGAAAAGATGCTCGCAGTGACGACCAAGTTTTTACTCACCAAATTCGGCACTCCCATATTGTTAATACAGAGAAATGGAATATTTTTACTTTTCTGCCGAGTAGACTTGCTGTCCTTCAAAAAAGGTCATCAAAATTCGAGTTGCCGGAATTTCCTCGATGTCAATCTGAAAAAGATTCTGCTCGAGGACAACCAGATCAGCCAGCTTCCCCACCTCGATGGAGCCAATTTCCTTTTCCAGAAAGTTTGCATATGCGCCGTTAAGGGTTGAGGCAACAATCATCTTTTCGAGACTCACCCGCTCCTCAAGAGGAGGCAATACCCCCAGATCCCCTTCCTCTAACTCCGCATTGGGATCTGATACCCGACGATAGCTTGATTCTGAGCCATAGCTACTATCAAATTCATGTTGAGATACTTGCCGGGTCATACCGCCATAAATCGCTGTCAATGGTTTTGGCTCAGAGACCCAGAAATCACTGGCAATGGTTACATTAACTCCGGCTTCGAATAGGCTTGCTAATGGATATTGATGGTAAAAAGCCCGCTCATGCCCCAGATAAGGCAGATTCAACTTCCAGAAATAATCATCCAAATTCATCCAGTAGGGGCTTGTATGGACGCTCAGCCCCAATTCGCCCATACGCCGGATATCCTCCGGTTGTGCCAGCTGTAGATGGGCGAACGAATGTCGGGAGTCCCGCTCCCCATTCGTGGCAACCATTGCCTGGAGCGCATCCAATGAATATTGCGCGGCGGCATCCCCAATCACGTGAACGTGAATCTGGTATCCCTCAGAATCTATCTGGGTAAAGGCCTTCCGCAGAATATCATCATCCCAGACTTTTATCCCATCCCAATGATCATCCCTGTGAGCGTAAGGCTCAAGTAGATAGCCTGTTTCCTCTTCAATGACATGGTCCGCAAAGAACTTGAATGATTCTGCTTTGAAATGCGGATGTGAAAATTTTTTTGCCAGAATTTTGGCCTGATCAATCTGCGATTTGGCATCGCCCTCCGGCGAAATAGTCCATGAGGCCCGATATCGAACAGTCATTTTTCCTGCTTGTGCGAGTTCTTCGTAAGCCTGATAGAGATGGCTTTCATCGATACCCAGCATCGCCTCGTGAGTCGTAGTAATTCCTTTGGCATTAAGCCAATTCTGAAGCCAGATCAGCGATTTCACGATCTCTTCTTTGGGGGGCTTTGGCATTATGCGATTGATCAGGTTCATCGCCCCAGGCTCCTGAAGTAACCCGGAAGGCTCCCCTGTCTTGGGATCATGCTTGATAACGCCCTCTTCAGGCTGGAGTGTATCTTTGGTAATTTTCGCCAGGTCCAGGGCTTTTGAATTGACCCACATCGAATGCCCATCCCTGGAAGTAATTGCAATCGGACGTTCTGCATCAACCTCGTCGAGCCACTCTTTGCGCGGCCCAATTTCATCGAAGGCCGATCGTAAATACCCGCCGCCGATGATCCATGGTGAATCCGGGTTCAATTCCGCAAATTCACAGACGGCATTGAGATAGGCCTGGATTTGGTCTTTGCCATTCACATCAAAAAGGGCTAATTGATACTGGTATAAGTGGGCGCTTAGCGCTGGGTGCATATGGCTGTCAACAAATGCGGGCAAAACCATTTTTCCAGCCAGATCGATAACTTCTGTATCAGGATCGATATAGGTTTCAACATCCGAATCCGTACCAACAAAGATGATTTTCGCATCAGCAATGGCAACCGCTTGAGCCCACCTGCGATCCTTGTCTACTGTATAAACAGAAGCATTTTTTAAAACCAGATTGGCTTTCATATATTTCTATTCATGAATCGCAAATACACGATCTCCCGCTTGCACTATTGCAGTTTGCTGATCGCCTCGCATGACCAATAAAAATCCGCGCCGACCTTTATGCAAAAATTGAAGTGTTTCTTTTAGTTTCTCTTTTTCCAGGGGCATATCTTGGCTGTCAGCAGCAAAATGGCTGAACTCCGCGCAAGGAGTGGCATAACTAACAAATTCTAGCAGCATCCTTTCGCCACTCTCCATATTTTCAATCGCAAGCTGCTGCCCAATATCCTCTTCCCAAACTTCCTGATCATATTCAATGATGATGTTTTCGCCAGCGCTGCCATCTACCATGTGATCACCAAATTTTTTACGCATGGCTTCATAATGAGAAGTAAAGCCGATGCATACCAGATCATCGTCATCGTAAGCTTTATCCGGGTGATCCAAATGATGAATATCCAGCACATGTTCACCATCAGGCGTGGTGGCTTCAATACCGTTTGACGTTATTTGGATACGATCTACCTCCACCCTGCGGGAAACATCATAATAATCTCCTGACGGGGTTTCAATAATCAGCCCAGATGGCTGCAGCTGTACCAACTTGACACGACCTAGTTCCCGAATATTCTCAACCATTTAAAGCTCCTGTTTTATAGAAAAACCTACCTGGCATATATGCCTTACAAAGAGTTTCAATTACAAGACTGGTGCCAAACCAACCCTTTCGCAAATATAAGACATCTTCAGCTTTTACTGTGCTTGTTTTTTAACTGGCAACTTCACAATATTATCTATCTCCATATCCATTAACTGTTACTTTCGGTATTGAGAGCGAGCACAGTGCCATTTTGGAAAAGCTAGAAAAGTAATTTTCCCTAAGCAATTTACATTTCTACTATAGTTTCAATTGACTGAAAGATTAAGTTTTCTGCGATACCTGAACTGCTACTTTAATTTCATCTCGATGCTCAATGGTATGTTCGATCATGTAATCAACCATTGTGGCAATATCTCCGTGCTCATCTCCCCAGGGATACACTGTCAACGACAATTAGAAAAGGACATGGCGACAATTAGAAATGCCCATAGTTAT
>JACNJN010000211.1 GCA_014382535.1 Candidatus Desulfolinea nitratireducens
CTAGAACTTATCTTGAAATATAAATTGAATTATAAGAAAGCCGGGTTATATTCTTATTACCGGGGTGTTTTTATTTGATTGCAGCTTGTTACAATTCAGTAACAGATCGCAATGGAGAAACCAAGCACACCCAGGGGGAAACAAAAATATGTGTAAAAGTTCCAAATTCTTTTTGTCCGTTTATTGATCCAAACATAGAAATACAAAAATCGCCTGACGGGTACGTCAAGCGATTTTAATGGACCTAGTGGGGCTCGAACCCACGACCTTCTCAATGCCATTGAGACGCGCTCCCAGCTGCGCCATAGGCCCCTGTTTCCATCGTGGATGGGATTTTACCACAAAGGGGTATCCCGTCAACTAGATGAAGTGGACCTGGCGGGATTCGAACCCGCGACCTCGTCAGTGCGATTGACGCGCGCTCCCAACTGCGCTACAGGCCCATCAATTAAGCCCCGTGATTTTATCTGAGTGACTGTGGGATGTCAAGGAAAGTTTGGTATAGAGTGCCCTCCGATGTCGTAGATTCATCTTCAGCCCCCCTCTCCTCCTCCCCCTAATTCTGAAAGCGGAATTTTGGGGAGGAGGAGAACACTTCCACTACCCTGCCAAGTGTGAAATAACGATTCTAATCCCAATTCCAATCAAGATCAGTCCGCCAAATACTTCGACTGGTTTTCCATATTTATTCCCAACGCCATTCCCTACTCTCAGGCCGACCACAGAAAGACCGCTGGTCACCAAACCGATCACCAAGGCGGGAGTCCAGATGGTGATATTCAGAAAAGCCAAACTCAGGCCAATCGCCAGGGCATCAATGCTGACCGCCACCGAAAGCAAGACCATTGTCCAGCCTCGCGAGGGGTCCCTTAGACTTTCTTCCTCAGTTTTACTCAAACCTGAACGGATCATACGCAATCCAACGAAGGCCAGCAATCCAAATGCCACCCAATGATCAAAATCCTTCACGTATGGTTCAATGGAATAGCCAAATAGCCAGCCGATTATAGGCATGATCCCCTGGAACAAGCCAAAGTGAAAAGCCATGCGGAAAATCGGGCGTGGACCCGGTCCAATTTTAACGCCGGAACCGAGTGAAATCGCAAAGGCATCCATCGCCATGCTGATGGCAATCAAAATAATGGAAAGAAAAGTCATTAAAATAGGGAATTTTCAGATAGGAGTGGAAAGATCAGTTATGTAGTGTTCGAAGGTTTGCAAAGGCTAATCAAGGCAATATCCATTTTGCATACCGCTTCAAAGCCTGTCCCCTTGCCACCATTTGAATTTTCTCAAAACCGAGCCGCCCAGAAATTCGCGCGCCAGGGAGTTTTCTGGCACCAAATCTGCATTTAGAGGCAGGAACCATTGTAGAAAAGCAAGCAGCCGTTTAGCTTCGATATATTCTGGCGTGCCATGCGGGACCTGTCTCAGCAATGGTTCAGCATAAGGTTTGAGCGCAGCCAACTCGTAAGCCAGCGCAGAGTTAAACATATGATCGGCGTTTTCCTGAAAGGGGAAGATATGCCGCTTTTCGCCACGCCGGACAGACTCCCAGCGCGAGATGGTGTCCTTGGCTGAATATCCGCGCTCACGGGCATCACGCACGATCCGACGGATGAGTCGCGTATCAGTCGTCGAGACACGATTGTGCCGGTCTAGATTTAACTGTGTCAACGCAGAAACAAAGATACGAAAAGCCTGTCCGTGCAACGCTCCTGGAAGCAGGCGCGGGTTCATGCCATGTATGCCTTCGAGAATGATGAGCTGATCTTGCTGAACCTGAATCTCCTCACCAGGCTCACTGATCCCGGTTATAAAATTGTAATGCGGCATTTGTACACGCTCACCGAGAATCATCTTCTGCAAATGCTCTGCCAGCAAGGGCAGGTTCAACGTTTCCAGAACTTCAAAATCCATCTCACCATATTCGTCACGCGGGGTATTCACACGGTCAACGAAATAATTGTCTAGCTCAAGCGGGAAAGGGGATATCCCCAGAGCAAGCAATTGCACCGTCAGGCGGCGTGAAAAAGTCGTTTTCCCCGAAGAAGAAGGTCCAGCGATCAGTATCAGGCGCAAATCAGCTCGCCGTGAGGCAATTTGCTGCGCAATATCAGTGATATGCTGTTCATGAAAGGCCTCAGAAACGAGCACAATTTCCTGTTCCCGACCGGAGATAACGGCATTATTCAGCGCACCTACATTATCGATCCCCAATTTGGTCAGCCAATCGCCGTAACGACGAAAAGCATCCAGTAATTGCGGATACCGTCTCATTGGCAAAAGCTCCATCGGCTTATGGCGGCGCGGAAATCGGAGGGCAAACCCACCGTCGAATGCCTCCAAATCAAACCAGCGCAAATAGCCCGTAGATGGGACCATATACCCATGATGGTAGTCCATATGCTCACCAAGACGGTAAAGAGTCAGATAATCTTTTTTACGATGGGCAAGCAGATTGACCTTATCCAGATGACCGAGGGATTCAAAATACTGAATAGCCTCTTGTAGCGGGATTTCTTCACGGACAAATGGGCGGTCGTCCGCGACCTCAGCCTGCATCCGTTTTTGGAGCATCTCGAGCTCTTCAGCAGTTAGCATTTCCCGACCACTCACCTGACAGTAGTACCCTCCCGAACTGACCGAGTGATCAATGGTCAATTTCCCCTTCGAGAATAATTGCTGAAAAGCAAATTCCAGCAAAAAGGTCAACGAGCGCCTATAAATCCGTGCGCCATCGGCTGTTGACATATTCACTGCTGAAAGCCGAGACTCGATCTCAATTGGATAACTCAACTCGCGCAGATCGCCATTCACTACAGCGGCAACGATCGGCTTATTGGGATTTTCACCAGCTGCCATGAGAAAGTCTCCTGCGCTTCCACCGCGCGGCCCTGAAAGGATTCGTCCATCAGGAAGGTGGATATCAACCGAATCACGAGGTTCGACAATTTTGATATTTTTATTTTCTTTCATACTTCTCTTCCAAATTCCTAATTACTAAACCTGCTCCAATAATTTTTCTGGTTTCTGGGCATATTCTTCTACTGCGATCTTGCCACTTGCCATCGAAAGCAAGGTCTCGTTTAGCAATTTATTCACAGGGGCAGGTGTCTTGCTCTCTTTTCCAGCGCGGAGAACCGCGCCATTAAGATAATCCACCTCCGATTTGCCTCGCCCGGAATGAAGATCAATATGAAGAGAAGGCATCTTTCCACCACGTCCACCGCCCAGTTTCTTGGCCGCAAACGGACGCAACCAGGCTGGTCCTTTGGCTGCAAAACCTAATAATCGAACAGGTGTGCCCGGCAAATCTACAACTCGAATATCTTGTGCATCCATCACTGCAAGGGCTTCCCGCAGCATTCGCATTTCAAAGGCATAGAGATCATCTCGGGCGAAAAGTTCTGCCGGAGACATATCCAGAATTGCCGATGTCGCATTGCCAACCAAATTGGTGAGCATTTTTGACCATTTCATATCTGCTGCCCGCGGATAAAGTTTGGCATTCAACAGGGCTTCATTCATCGCCTTGACCAGTCTTTGCGACAACGGGTGTACATCTGCGATGCCAATCCCCCGCAGTTTTTCGAGGGCAATATCACCTGCATCACGCCGCCCAATCGCAGAAGTGACTGTCCCGGCAATCACATTTTCGGAGCCAAGAACCTTGGCAATGGCAGGCTCATTATCCACCCCATTTTGGAGGCAAAGAACAGGCGGCATTTTCTCAACAAAGGGTTTAATCCCTGCAAGCGCAGATTCTGTATCATAAGATTTGAGGGCAAATAGGGCCACGTCAAAGGGGCCGTAATCCAAGGCCCTTTCAAGGGAATCAGCAAATACCAGATCAGCGGCGGGAATCAGATCTGCATCAAGGGTTTTCCGGCGCTTGTCCAAGCTGAGATCAAGCCGCAGTCCACGTTCGCTTAATGCTTCAGCAACTTCAGGACGCTCCACAAAAACAACTTCGTGTCCGGCCAGTGCAAGGCTCCCGCCGATATAGGTTCCAATCGCCCCTGCCCCAAAGGATAATATTTTTAAGGGATTGCTACTCATCTTCCCTCCAGTGATTTTGGTCATTTAGACCCTCAATATACCAGCGATGGGAACTGGGCATATAGGTAAGTTTTGCAAAAGCGCTATTGCCAAAACGAAATTGCGCGCCCTCATAATTGGCATGGGGCGCGATACCAACAATAGCCTTCATCAATTGGTTAAGCAATCCGCCATGCGAAATAATCAGATAACGTCCCGGCTCACGGGAAAGGAGTTCCTTTAGAGCCTGGCCTGCGCGTAAAAAAAGCGCCCAATCTCCTTCGCCGCTTTCAGCGAAATCGTCATAGGGGTTGCGAAATTTTGGTTGCGGGAACTGTTTACGCCCGTCTTCAAATTTCATGCCGGTTAATTCACCGGCATTGCGTTCCATCCAGATTGGGTCTAACTCAAGGGGGAGATCCAGCGCGGCAGTGATAATTTCAGCTGTTTCGCGTGTGCGGCTGAGGGGGCTAGCAATAGCGTGATCAAACCCGCGCCCCTCTTCCTGCCAGCGTGCGGCCAGGGCGTGTGCCTGTTCGCGCCCAAGATCTGTGAGTGGAAAATCACCCTGTCCCTGAAAATAACCTTCGGCATTCCCAACAGACTCAGCATGCCGCAAAAATATAATTTTATAACGATCATCTTTCTTTTTCATAGGGGGCTATTTTATCAGAGATCAGGCCTTAAACTTCTGACTACAGCTTTTATTATTTGGTAGATTTCCCCTTTTATTGAACAGGACAATACTTCAGCATTTCTTGAACTTCACCAAGCTGAGCGTTACTTTTGCCTAACACGCCATCTTTTGCCACACGCTCCCATAGGGAGCAGAGCATTGGTCGCAGGACTGGGGTTTTTTCTGCTGCGATTTCTGTTAGCTTCCGGGCATCATCATAACGCCCCAAACGAGCGAAGGCCTCGATGAAGGGCAGGTACTCCGCTGCATCTGCTGGGGCGTAGGGGATATTGAAGGCTTTGTCACCAAGTTTAGCGACTTTCTTCCAATCCCCATCTTGCCGGGCGAGGTCAGCTTTTTCAAAATAGTAGCACCAATTTCGCTCTGGTTCTTCGCCAAAAAGCCATGCGGGAGGGTTGAAATCATCGTTATTTATGCTAATCAAACCTCTCGGATTGGAAAGATGTAATCCAGGAGCAAGCACGCGAGGCAATGTTAAACTGCCCATCTCTACATTATCCACACCGCGTGGGGCGAGCAAAACATCTTGATCGTAGATGGGATCAAGAATACGCAAGCAGGAGGGGGGAGAGAAGTGCAATAGTAAAATTTTGTCCGTATTCCCGTTAAAAGTAGCGGCGAACTGGTCTTTGAAAATAGGCTCTCCGCTTTTTAGGCTGGGTAATTCCCCTCCCAAACGAGCTGAAATATAAAAATATTCATAATCAAGTTC
>JACNJN010000108.1 GCA_014382535.1 Candidatus Desulfolinea nitratireducens
GCGTTTACAAGAACAAATCCCTCCTGAATGGTGCTTTCATGCAAGGCCTCGTTTACCTGTGGGGTAATATTTATGAAGGCACGGCGTGTGGGGGTTTGAAACCAGAGTTCTTTACGATAAGATTTCATAATGACCTCATTTTTAGACTATATGCTTTCTAAGCATTTTACCGCTAAATTGGCAAAATGCGACTGCGGGATAATGATGGGAGTGGCTATGACAGTGAGTGAATTATCAGATAATAGCAACCTGGTGAAAGGTCAAGGTAACAAAAATATTACTGAGAATTAGCCAAACCATCTATTCATTTTAGGACTTACGAATTTTTATAATCCTGGTCCCAATGCTCTGCGTTGGGGTATTGTAGACAAGCTACAACGCAGCGAGAAAAAAGATATTTTGCGTAAGTCCTGCATTTATTAAACGGTCAGGCAATTATTGTTAAGGTATGATTGACAAATCTATCGAATTGAATAAGATCGCCGGATAATCAGTCTGAAATCAATATATCCTGCCCTCAGGAAGACGCAAATCATTGAGGTCGACGATCTAAAACTGTTTATTTATTCCGGAATGCCATAATTAGTAAAAGTTTCAGCGATGCATCTGGACTAAACAGGAGACATATATTGGGTACAAATAACGGTATACCGCCCCGAATTCACGTCATGGCCAAACCCAGCGGCGCCACCTGTAACCTGGGATGTTCTTATTGTTTTTTTCTGGATAAAGAGTTGCTCTATCCTGACAGCAGGTTTCGAATGGGTGATGTGGATCTGGAAACATATATCCGCCAATTGATCGAATTGCATCGCACGCGCGAGGTGACGATTGCCTGGCAGGGCGGTGAGCCAACCCTGATGGGCGTGGATTTCTACCGCAAAGCGATCGAATACCAGGAAAAATACCGCAAGCCCGGCATGGTGTTCGAAAATACCATGCAAACAAACGGCACGCTCCTGAATGATGAGTGGTGCGAATTCCTGAAAGAGAACAACTTCCTGATGGGGATCAGCATCGATGGGCCGCCCCATCTTCACGATGCCCACCGTTTAGATAAGGGAGGCAAGGGGACTTTCGACAGTGTGATGCACGGTTTACGCTTGTTGCAGAAGCATGGTGTGGAATACAACATCCTCACAACTGTCAATCGGGTCAATGCTGCTCATCCGCTGGAGGTCTATCGCTTTCTGCGCGATGAGGCAAAAACCAGTTGGATCCAATTCATCCCGATCGTTGAACGCATCAACGAGGATGGGGGCAACCTGTACCAGGAAGGAGATAAGGTTACGCCACGCTCTGTGCTGCCCGAGCAATTTGGCCGCTTCTTGATCCAGATTTTTGATGAGTGGATACTGAATGACGTTGGGAAGGTTTTCGTGCAAATGTTTGAATCTTCCCTGCGAAGTTTTATGCATTTCCCAACCTCGGGGATATGTATCTTCGACCAGACATGTGGTTCCGCCCTGGCCCTCGAGCATAACGGCGACCTGTATTCCTGCGATCATTTTGTGGAGCCCGATTACCTGCTTGGAAATATAAAAACAGAACATATGCTTAAAATGGTAGGGTCTGATCAGCAGCGCCAATTCGGGCTGGATAAGCGTGATTCATTGCCCAAATACTGTCGCGATTGTGAGGTGCGCTTTGCCTGTAACGGGGAATGCCCCAAGAACCGCTTTATAGACACTCCAGCCGGAGAGCCGGGACTGAATTACTTGTGTGTCGGTTACAAAGGCTTCTTCAAACGTGTTGATGTACCGATGAAATTGTTGGGGACACTGCTGCGTACGGGACGTCCGGCTGAGGAAGTGATGGGACTCCTACGGAAAGATGAACCAGCCCTTCGGGAGGCTTATCGAAAATCCAGGGCAAAAGATGCTTGCCCTTGCGGTAGTGGCATGACTTTTAATCGCTGCCATGGTTGGAAATCGCAAAAACATGGTCACAAACGCGGCAAACCATCGGCGCCTCAGCCACGCCCGCCGGTCGGTAATTACGGAAGATAATAAATTTCCGCTTGTGTCACCTTGACGGAGAGCAACATCGAACGTGTGAATGATCTTCTGCGCTCGTTTTCGCCTTTGCGAATGAAAGTCTCTACAGCCACACTATGGAATAAACGATTCCCTTTTTATCTGGCCTTCATAATTAAGCTACATTTACTTACGGGGTGATATTGATAAAGGCGCGGCGGGTGGGGAGGTTGAACCAAAGTTCTTTACGATAGGATTTCATAATCCCCTCGCTTCTGGATGGTTATCTCTCCAGGATTTTACCGTATTATTCAGTTTGCATATTATTTCACGATTGACTAGAGATATCTCGTGAAGTATACTATTTTCGTTAAAGTCAGACGACTACCCTATCGCAGAAACTATAAGAAAGAACCTTTATGCGTGTTATTCGATCAAAGCCCATTTCAGAACAAGTGAATACGATTATCCGAGAGAGATTTCGTGACGCAACCTATGCGCCCGGATTTCGTTTGCCTTCTGAGAGCGAGCTGTCAAAAGAGTTCGGCGTTAGCCGAGCCACAATTCGAACTGTATTCGCCAAATTGGCTGTTGAAGGGTTGATCTTACGCAAACAAGGTGACGGGACCTACGTCAATGAGCGAATTCAGGAAGTTAATACACATCTAGGGGGGCTGTGGGATTTTGCGCATCTAATTGAGCGCAGTGGGTTTGAAGTATCTATTCAACCTCTTTTAATAAAGAAGGTTGCAGCAACAGAAGATGAAGCACACGTATTAGCAATAGATGCGGGGATTGAATTATTGTCTATGACAAGGTTGTTTTCGGCAAATAGCCAGCCGGTAATTTTGGCGAAAAATTTAATCCCGGCATCACTTTTGCTGGATCAAAATGCGGAAATTGATGGACACCTTCGTATTCGTGAGATCCTGAAGCAATATTTCCGTCAGGAAATTTCTTTCGTAACCACTGAGATTTCTTCAGCCCTGGCTGGTGAAAATGCCCATATTTTGAATATCAGGCCAAGGACCCATTTATTAAACTTGAAAATGATTTTCTATAGCAAAGATAACAAACCCTTGACTCTAGGCAAAAGTTATCTGAATGATGATATTTTAAAGCTTCGTCTTGTGCAAGCCTGGAATTGAAATAAAATTCAATTTTGAAGTTAATAATGATTGTATTAGATTTACTTTTGGTGGAGGACAAATCAGCTCATGCGATCTCGATTAGACTCTTTGCTTGACGCTTTACTTCCAGTATTTGCGACATTTGCTGCCTTAGGTGTGGGCGCGATCATGTTATTTATTTTACGCGTTAGCCCTGTCGAGGCCTATGGTGCCTTATGGGAAGGGGCCTTTGGCAGCACCAATGCGATGGCCGAAACTCTGGTCAAAGCAACTCCCTTACTATTGGTGGGACTTGGAATTTGTATAGCTTTTCGTGCAAGCGTGATCAATATCGGTGGCGAGGGGCAGATGATTATCGGCGGCATCCTTGCCACGCAGATAGGGCTGACCTTTACTGATTGGCCGGGTTGGCTGGTTATTTTTGCGGCAATGGTAGCTGGCTTTTTAGGCGGTGCTTTGTGGGGAGGTATTCCGGGTTTTCTAAAAGCATATTTTCGGGTCAATGAAATTCTTAGCACTGTCATGATGAATGCGATTGCTGTGCAGGTTATGAATTATATGCTGCGTGGCCCAATGATTGATCCTGCTCAAGCTGAAAAAGCCTCCAAAATTCCGCAGACGGCTCGCCTTCTTGAAGCTTTCCGCTTACCGCGTTGGGCACCGACACGTCTTCATGCAGGATTTTTAATTGCCGTTGTATTGGCGATTTTGGTCTACATCCTCCTGTGGCGGACTACGTTGGGATACCGCATCCGTGCAGTGGGGCAGAATCCACATGCCGCCCGCTATGGGGGCATCCGCGTCCGCCGCCATATCGTCACAGCCTTGCTTTTGAGTGGGGCATTTGCTGGCCTCGCTGGTGCCATTCAGGTTTACGGCGTAAACTACCGCATGATCACCGATGGTTCTGCTTCTGGATTTACGGGCAGTGCCGGGTTTAATGGGATCGTCGCAGCCTTATTTGGGCAATTACATCCTATCGGGACGATCCCCGCATCGATTTTCTTTGGTGCCTTGCTTGTTGGTGCAAATAAGATGCAGCGAGTTGTCCAGATTCCCTCGGCGTTGATCACTGCACTAAACGGCCTGGTTGTCATTTTTGTAGTCAGTAGCGAGATTTGGCGGAGGCGACGACAGCGGCAGCGATTATCCAGAGATGAAACTGATGATGCCCCCCCATCAATCGCAGAAAATATAAATACCTCAAAAGAGGAGGGTTCAGCATGACTCCTGAATTGGTGATTATTGGAATTCTGACCTCAGGTATCCGCCTGGCAACCCCATACCTATATGCAGCCATTGGTGAGACATTTGGACAACGCAGCGGTGTACTCAATCTCGGTGTAGATGGACAAATGTTGCTGGGAGCCTTCGCTGGCTTTTATGTGGCTTTTACAACGGGCAGTTTAGAACTGGGGCTTTTGGCAGCTATTCTTGTTGGCGCTGTGATGGGCCTGGCGATGGCTTTTGTGACAGTCAATTTGCAGGCTGAGCAGGGAATTAGCGGCATCGGTTTCTACCTCTTTGGCTTGGGAATGAGCGAATTGCTCTTCAAAATGCTGCTTGGCACAGTAGAAACAGTCAAAGGTTTTCCATCTTTACATATTCCGTTCCTGGGCGATATTCCTGTTTTGGGCGAAATTTTCTTTCAGCATAATGTGATGGTCTATGGTGCCTTTTTACTTGTTCCTGTGGCGTGGTTTGTACTCAATAAAACCACACTGGGATTAAAAATCCACTCGGTGGGGGAAAACCCCGAAGCAGCAGATTCACTCGGAGTTAGCGTGGCTCGCATCCGCTATTTCACCATTATTTTAGGCGGAATCCTTTCTGGGGTCGCGGGCGCATCGCTCTCCATCGCCCTTCTCAATGTTTTTCAGCAAAATATGACCAGCGGTCTGGGCTTCATCGCCGTTGCCCTTGTATATTTTGGTGCCTGGCGTCCATGGGGTGTTTTGGCGGGCGCGCTGCTCTTTAGCATGGTTAATTCCTTGCAATTGTGGATGCAGGTTTTGAATATCCCCATCCCTACAGAGATTGCGATCATGCTTCCTTATATTCTGACGATAGTGGTTTTGGTCATTACGGTTTCACGGGTGAGATCACCATCCGCGTTGACAAAGCCCTTTGATCGTGGTGAGTAAGACCCACCCTGTTTTTTCTTTTAAAAATATGTAATGTTTCAAGAAGGAGGTGGTTGCCTGAAGATTGTACCCAGTTATTCGGATATTACGGTTTCGGCCGTATCAAATTTACTTAGGAGATGAAGATGAAAAGAAATTTAATACTTGTTTTGGTTTTAGCGCTGGCCCTGGTTTTGAGTGCCTGTGGTGGCGCACCTGCTGAAGAACCTGCTGCTCCAGTTGCTGAAGAACCCGCTGCTCCTGCAGAAGAACCCGCCGCTCCTGCAGAAGAACCAGCTGCTGAAGAAATGATGGAAGCATTTAAAGTTGCGATCATTATGCCCAGCTCCATTACCGATTTGGCATTCAGCCAGAGCATGTTTGATGCTTTGCTTGCTGTACAGGCTGAAATGGGTGGCGAGGAAGCGATGGAAATCGTTTACTCTGAAGGCATGTTTGTTGTCGATGATGCCGCCGCCGCGATCCGTGACTATGCTTCCGAAGGCTACAATCTTGTTATTGCCCATGGTTCGCAGTACGGATCATCCTTGCAGGAAATTGCTCCTGATTTTCCAGAGACCTCCTTTGCCTGGGGAACCACCCTTAACACCTTCTCTGACGATGGTATCACCAACGTCTTCGCTTATGAAGCCAACTCTCAAGAGGGTGGCTACGTAAACGGTGTCATCGCTGCCAGCCTCTCTGAAGCAGGCGTGATCGGCGTTGTTGGGCCCATTGAAGCTGGTGACGCATCCCTTTATGTTAAAGGTTTTGTTGCTGGCGCAGAAGCGACCAATCCTGATGTTGTTGTTAACGTCAACTGGATCGGTTCCTTCTCCGATGTTGCCCTGGCTTCTGAAGCAGCCAGCACCCATGTTGCCGCTGGCGCAGATGTCTTGACCGGTACTGCTCAGATGGTTGTCGGTGCAATTGGTGTTGCCGAAGAGAATGGCGCACTTTGGTTCGGCACGCAATCCAGCCAGACCTCACTTGCCCCTGATATCGTTGTGGCCAATCAGGTTTATGACTGGAGTGTAGTCCTTGATGAAATCCTTGCTTTGATCCATGAAGGCACCTATGGCGGTGAAGCTTATACCATTACACTGGCCAATGGTGGTTTGGTGATGGATTACAACAGTGGTTACACCCTCCCCGATGACGTCAAAGCCCTAGCCGATGCGGCTGTAGCTGGCATCATTGATGGCTCTATCGTAATTCCAGTAGAGTAAATATCTAAAATATTTCAACCTGCCCTCTGGTTAGTAAGAGGGCAGGTTGAAATTCTTATTGAAAGATCAAGCCGCCAGAAATCCTTCTGGCCGCCTGATTTCTTTATAAGAAATTAGTGAAAATGACTACCACTAAAGGCATAATTGCTAAACAGGATAAATCTATGACCGAGAATAAACTTCCTTCAGGACATACTCGAATCGATACATTGGAACTGCGTGGAATCACAAAGCGTTTTCCTGGCGTCCTTGCCAACGATAATGTAAATTTTGAAGTCCGCTCCGGAGAAGTACATGCTCTTCTGGGCGAAAACGGTGCCGGTAAAAGCACCCTGATGAAAATTCTTTATGGTTTATATGATCCCAGCGATGGTGAGGTTTTTCTAAACGGCAAAAAAATCACTATTGAATCACCAACGGATGCCATTAATCACGGCATTGGAATGATCCATCAGCATTTTATGCTCGTAGAGACACTCACGGTGGCCGAAAATGTCGCATTGGGCTTGCCCTCCTCGCGTGGATTTCTGACCGATCTCGATAAGGTTTCCCAACGGATTTTGGAGTTGGCAGAGATCTACGGACTGAAAATTGACCCAGATGCCTATATCTGGCAACTCTCGGTGGGGCAACAGCAACGCGTTGAAATTATCAAAGCGCTCTATCGTGGCGCTGCTCTGCTCATTCTCGACGAGCCGACAGCCGTCCTCACCCCACAGGAAGTGGATGAGTTTTTCATCATCATGCGCCAGATGGTTGCGGATGGACATGCCTTGATTTTTATATCGCATAAGCTTCATGAAATCATGGATATTTGTGATCGTGTTACCGTCTTGCGCGATGGTGCGAAGGTCGGCACAAAGAATGTATCCGATATCACCAAATCAGAATTGGCAAATTGGATGGTCGGACGTGAAGTCATTATGACTCGCGATCTTGATGAGATCAATCGGGGTCCCTCGCGTCTGACACTCGAAAATCTCGCTTGTGATAGTGACAGGGGTACCCCCGCCCTGCGTGACGTTTCGCTAAAAATTCACTCAGGAGAAATTTTGGGTTTGGCGGGAATCTCAGGGAACGGTCAACGTGAACTGGCGGAAGCAATCACCGGGCTACGCGAGGTTACAAAAGGAAAAGTGATTCTCGAAGATGAAGATATCACTCACTTCGCCCCCGGAAAAATAACGGAACGAATGCTTTCTTATATCCCCGAAGAACGGATGAGAGATGGGATGATTAAGAATTTCACGATAGCCGAAAATATGGTCTTGCGCGAGCATCATATCAGCCCGTTTGCTGAAAAAGGCTTCCTCATGTTGAAAACTATTGCCAGGCATAGCGATGATCTTATTGATAAGTTCGGGGTAAAAACACCCTCACGAGAGACCAAGGCAGGCAGTCTTTCCGGCGGAAATATCCAAAAAGTGGTATTGGCACGTGAAATATCCCGCAAGCCCCGTGTTATTGTTGCGGCCCAACCAACGCGGGGTCTTGATGTAGGCGCGACGGAATATGTCCACGCTCAACTGCTTGAACAACGACGTGATGGCACAGCAATACTAATGATCTCTGAAGACCTTGATGAGATCATGGCGATCTCTGATCGGATTGCCGTTATTTGTGAAGGCGAAATTATGGGCATTGTTCCACGGTATGAAGCGACCCCTGAGAAACTTGGCCTGATGATGGCTGGTGTTGTACCTGAAGAAAATTAATTAAAATCCTTTGAAAAAGAGAAAACTCGGTTTTTTGGATTACACTTAAGCGTCCTGAAAACCGGGTTTTCGTATTTAATATTATTTAACAATACTAGAAAACTTTCTAAACAACTTCTACATATTTTTTTTATGCTTTTGGCAAATATCCAAAACAGGAAAATAAAATGACAAAAAAATTTACCTATTCAGTTGTGGCCCCAATTTATAACGAGATCGGAATCGTGGATGAATTTTGCAAACGTATTACGGATGTGATGGACTCTACCGGAGAGGAATGGGAACTCGTCCTCGTGGACGATGGCTCATCCGATGGTTCAACCGAACGTATCCGTGAGCTTGCTTCCGTTAATAAAAATATCCGCCCGGTGATCTTTGCCCGCAACTTCGGCCATCAAATTGCGGTCACGGCTGGCCTGGATTATGCGCGTGGTGAGGCCGTCACAATTATCGACGCCGATCTACAGGACCCACCCGAAGTTATTCTTGACTTGATCGAAAAATGGCGTGAAGGTTATCAGGTTGTTTTTGCGGTCCGTGCCGAGCGGGAAGGGGAGTCCTGGTTTAAAAAATTTACCGCATCCTTGTTCTATCGAATTATCTTTCGGATCACCGATGTAAAAATTCCCCTTGATACCGGTGATTTCCGCCTGCTTGATCGCAAGGTTGTGGATGTGATGAATTCCATGCGAGAACGGCATCGCTTCTTGCGAGGAATGTCAGCCTGGATCGGATTCAAACAGGTTGGCGTGGAATATAAACGTGCCGCTCGATTTGCAGGTGAGACCAAATATCCCTTTAATAAGATGCTCAAGCTTGCCCTCAACGCGGTGACGGGGTTTTCCTACTTCCCCTTGCAGGTTGCCAGCTATTTCGGTTTCGCCTCTGCTGGTCTGGCAATAATCGCCATTCCGGTTGTTGCCATATTGCGGATGACAGGTACCCAATTCTTCGGCGGGCAAGCCACCACGCTGATCGCCGTTCTCTTTCTCGGTGGGGTACAACTCATCTCATTGGGAATTTTGGGAGAGTATATTGGCCGTCTCTATGACGAAGCCAAAGGACGCCCGCTCTATATTGTCAGCGAGGCGCCAGAAGACGAGTAATGTAAATTTCAGGAGGAATTACATTGGAAACTAATAATTTTAGCTCAATGCAAGAACTTGTAAGTTATCTTTCTGTTCTTGAAGATCGCATTAGGTCTATAGAAACAGAAAACAGGGAACTCAAAAAGGTTGTTAATGGATTTAGCAGAGAAGGTTTGGTTACAAGCCATCAGGGATTAGACAAATTGCCAAACACGAACTTGCTAAACCTAAACTTTTTTCCAAGGGCATTTGCTGTTTGGGGACATTTTTTTGTTTCCAACCTCATAATTGGTCTAATTCTTTCGTGTATTTACTTTCTGATAGTATCAGTGTTGTTGGGGAATGTTCTTGGTAATATTCAGTTCTAAAAATAGAATAACAAGACGAAAAATGTTAGACTCGCAAATTTTAAAAACCTGACTTTGTGGGTAAGATTTGACAACACCCTCAATCTATGATAAAAATCGCTCCAACAACTTATAGTTAATAGCTGTGAAGAGGAATAGTAAACACTGATACGGCGCCCCAGTGAATTGGGAAGAAGTGTGAACCCAGTACGTACGCCAGTGTTGAATGGGCCTCAGAGCTGCAGAGCGAACGCTCCACTTGGAGCAACTAGCTTGCGCCGGAAATGCCACCGTTATCAGGCAAAGGGTATAAGTCTGTAACCAACCAGACCGTACCCCACTGAGTGAGGCTGGCTTTTTCCCCGTTGCAACATCAACGGGATTTTTCTTTAATTGATAAAGCATATCAGCCTAACCAGGGTGGCACCACGGGAGTCTGCTCTCGTCCCTCGGACGAATGCAGGCTTTTTAATTTAAAGGATATCAAATGAAATCAACTATCAAAGATACAACCATACCCATCGTGCGTGAATTATCTGCCGATCTCGAAACTCCGATTTCGGTCTATCTGAAATTAGCCGGCAAAGGTCCCTCCTTTTTACTTGAAAGCGTGACTGGTGGTGAACATGTTGCCCGCTACTCCTTTTTGGGGACGGATTTGCGCGACGCATTCATTTTGAAGGATAACCAATGGGCGATTCACACCCCTCAGGGTGTTGACATGCTACCGCTTGAAGAGGAACAGACTCCATTGCAGATTCTCCGCGATCATTTGGGGCTGAATACCAGCCCCAAGAATCCCGATCTGCCACGCTTCTCGGGAGGCTTGGTAGGCTACCTTGGTTTTGAGACGGTTCAATATTTCGAACCCACCCTACCCCTTCTTCCCCACCCAGATCTGCCCGAAGCGATATTCCTTTTGGCCGATACTGTGATTGCCTTTGACCACGCCTATGGCAAAATGTTGCTGATTGCCACAGCGCATAGTGAGGGTGAGATCCCGGCCGCAGAGGCCCGTCTTGATGATCTTGAAGCTCGCCTGGACAACCCTGTCCCCGATACCAACGGACACAATCCGGATATACAACCTGGTGAATTGCAATCGAATCTCACCTTTGATGAATTCTGCCAGGCAGTGGTAAAGGCTAAAGAACATATTGCTGCTGGCGATATTTTCCAGGTTGTTCTTTCGCAACAACTGAGCCGAACGACCTCTGCCAGCCCCTTTGAAATCTATCGTTCCTTGCGGCGGATCAACCCCTCGCCCTATATGTTTTTCTTCGATTTTGCCGATCTGACAGAAGACGAACCTCTCTACTTAATTGGGGCCTCGCCGGAAATTCATGTTCGTCTGGAAGATGGTCTGGCCTCCCTGCGTCCCATCGCCGGTACCCGTCCACGTGGTGCGACACCTGAGGAAGATCAGGATCTGGCTGATGAATTACTCTCTGACCCCAAGGAACGAGCTGAGCATGTCATGCTTGTGGATTTGGGACGAAATGATCTCGGTCGCGTTTGTGAATACGGTACGGTCAAGGT
This sequence comes from Candidatus Desulfolinea nitratireducens, assembly GCA_014382535.1. Taxonomy (GTDB): domain Bacteria; phylum Chloroflexota; class Anaerolineae; order Anaerolineales; family Villigracilaceae; genus Desulfolinea; species Desulfolinea nitratireducens. The sequence goes on from JACNJN010000108.1 coordinate 11,148, forward strand.
CCCCGAGCAATTGATCATCGAACGTTATTCCCATGTCATGCATATCGTCTCGCATGTTGAGGGTCAAATTCGCCCTGAATTCGACGCCTTCGATTTGTTGCAGGCAACTTTCCCTGCCGGAACGGTCAGTGGTGCGCCCAAAGTGCGGGCGATGGAGCTGATCCACAAACTCGAAAACCAACCGCGTGGCGTGTACGCTGGAGCCGTTGGCTATATCTCCTATGATGGGTCATCCGATACCTGTATCGCCATCCGCACAATGGTGATGCGAGGACAAGAGATCAGTGTGCAAGCTGGGGCCGGGATCGTCGCCGACTCGGTGCCTGCCAATGAATACCAGGAAGCCATTAATAAGGCCAAAGCCCTGTTCGCCGCAGTAGAAAATGCCGAAGGTCTTAATTAAGGAGCAATTATGCTTGTGATTATCGATAACTACGATTCATTTACCTATAATCTGGCCCAATACTTTGGTGAATTAGGTACCGAAGTGCAGGTCTTTCGCAACGACAAGATCACTCCTGAGGAAGTTGAGGCCCTCCAACCTTCTCATATTGTCATTTCTCCGGGACCTGGTGATCCTTCGGATGCGGGAATTTCCCGTGATCTAATTCGCCAATTGGGTCCGAAAATTCCCACCTTGGGCGTTTGCCTGGGACACCAATGTATTGGTGAGGTCTTTGGCGGAAAGGTTGTCCGCGCTCCCCGATTAATGCATGGGAAAACCTCACCCATCCATCACAAGGATGATCCGCTCTTCGCCGGTGTTCCGGAACCGTTCCATGCAACGCGTTACCATTCGTTGATCGTGGAACAGGAAAGCTTTCCGGATTCTTTGACCGTAACCGCTCGCACCCCTGAGGGGGAAGTGATGGCTCTGCGTCATAAGGAATATCCAATCGTGGGTGTTCAATTTCACCCTGAGTCGATCTTTACGCCTCATGGCAAACAAATTCTGAAAAATTTTCTAACCAACGGAAATGGTGAAATCAAACCCACGCGAATAAATATTGAAAATACGACCAAACCTGTGGCGGTGGGCAACGGCGTGGAGATTGGCGGGAATGCGGCTGTGCTGATGGCAGGGCCATGCTCTGTAGAAAGCTATGAGCAGACTCGGGCCTCTGCCAGGGCGCTCCATGCTCAAGGGTTAAAGATATTACGAGGTGGAGCCTATAAACCGCGTACATCCCCCCATAGTTTTCAGGGGCTGGGTGTTGAGGGGCTTGAAATCTTGCGAGCTGTGGCTGATGAGTTTGATCTGCTGGTTATCACAGAAGCGATATCCGTTGAGCAAATACCAAAGGTCGTTGAATATGCCGATATCATCCAGATTGGCAGCCGAAATATGCAGAACTACCCGCTCCTGTGGGCGGTAGGGGATTGCGATAAACCGGTCTTGCTCAAGCGCGGATTTATGTCTACCATCGCAGAGTGGATGGCCTCAGTGGAGCATATTACCAGCCGCGGTAATGAGAAGATCATTCTCTGTGAACGTGGCATCCGCACCTTTGAGACAGCCACGCGTAATACCCTTGATACCAGTGCGATTTCATTGCTCAAGCAAACTACACCCTTCCCGGTCATCGGCGATCCCAGCCATGCTACCGGGCGTGCGGATCTGGTCCTCCCTGCGGCCCGTGCTGCCATGGCTGCCGGAGCAGATGGCTTGATCGTGGAGTTCCATCCCAATCCGGTTGAAGCCCTCTCCGATGCAGATCAGGCTTTACCACTGGAAACTCTGGGAGATTTTACGGATGAAATCCGCAATCTGGCAAAAATTTTTGGCAGGAATGTCATTTAAAAAGATAAAGGCAGGTGCAAACCTGAGTCATATTTCAAAATTTTGGAGGTCGATATGCTAAAACCCTATATAGAAAAAGTGATCAATCATCAAAACCTTAGTATTGAAGAAGCCGAAACTGCCATGGGAATCATCATGGATGGGCAGGCTACAGATGCCCAAATTGGCAGCTATCTAACCGGGCTGCGGATGAAAGGGGAAACGGTTGAAGAGATCACTGGCAGCGCCCGTTCCATGCGGGAACACGCCGCTCTTGTGCCCCTCAAGACGAAGGCCGAAAGCCTGCTAGATATTGTTGGAACCGGTGGCGATGGCGCGCATACCTTTAATATTTCCACGACCGCAGCTTTTCTTATTGCAGGGACAGGACGTAAGGTTGCCAAACATGGTAATCGGGCTGCGTCTTCCAAATGTGGCAGCGCCGATGTGCTGGCCGAACTGGGGGTCAACCTTGATCTGACTCCTGAGCAAGTCGGCCAGTGTATAGATGAAGTCGGAATAGGCTTCTTATTTGCTCCGAAATTTCACCCGGCCATGAAGCACGCCATTGGTCCACGCCGCGAAATGGGGCAGCGGACCATCTTCAATATCCTCGGTCCGCTTACAAATCCGGCAGGAGCGACCCACCAGCTCATCGGTGTATTTGATCCTGATCTCACCCAGCCGATGGCCGAGGTGCTTGGCGAGTTGGGCGGAAAGGCTGCCCTTGTCGTTCATGGTCACGGCGGGCTGGATGAATTGACCACCGATGGTCCTAATCGGGTCAGCCACCTCAAAGATGGGAGCGTGAAGACCTACGAGTTGGATGCCTCCAATTTTGGCCTGAGACAAGCAACAAAAGACGATTTGCGAGGTGGCGATCCAGAAATAAATGCCCGGATGATGCGAGATATTCTAACTGGAAAAGATGACAGTCCTCGCAAAGATGTTGTGATCTTCAATGCTGCGGCTGCTCTGGCCGCTGATGATGGGGATTTTTTCTCTGCTATTTCTGAAGTTCAACAAACCCTTGAGAGTGGAGAAGCGCTTAATAAGCTGGATCAGCTGATTGAACGGAGCCAGTCTTTCGGATGAGCATCCTTGACGAGATCTTTGCGCATAAACGAATAGAAGTTGCCAAAACAAAGCGGAAGATTTCGACTGTGGATTTGGAATCTGCGATCAAATATCTTCCACCACCTGTGGCATTTGCCACCGCCCTCAAGGACGTCGCGAACGTGACCCCACGCTTGATTGCCGAAGTCAAATATCGCTCGCCCTCCAAAGGGATTTTGTGTCCCGATTTCGACCCTTTGAATTTGGCGCGAATTTATGCAGAAAATGGTGTTGCCGCTATATCAGTTCTCACGGATGAGAAATACTTCGGCGGTTCTCTGGAGTATCTCAAAAGCATTGCCAACCTGGGCTTGGGATTACCGCTGTTACGCAAGGACTTTATTTTTGATCCCTACCAATTGATCGAAGCAAGAGAAGCAGGCGCCAGCGCCATATTATTAATTGTGGCGATGCTTGGTTCAACTCAATTAAGTGAATTATTGTCCGTGGCGAAAGAAATTGATCTGGGAGCCTTGGTAGAAACGCATACCCGTGAAGAAGTGGAACAGGCGCTCGAAGCTGGTGCTCATGTAATTGGCGTCAATAATCGTGATCTGCATACCTTCAATGTCAGTCTTGAGACCTCTTTGGAATTGCGCCCGTTGATTCCCGAGAATGTTGTCATGGTCGCAGAGAGTGGTATCCACACCCAAGAGGATGTTTCGCGGCTTTCTGCCGCAGGTGTGGACGTCATGCTGATCGGAGAAAGTTTGGTCACAGCCTTGGATATTGGCGCGAAAGTAAGGGAATTTACAACATGATCGTGAAAATATGTGGGATCAAGAAAATAGAAGATGCCATCACGGCCATTGATGCTGGCGCTGAACTATTGGGGTTCAATTTTTACCCTCAAAGTTCCCGCTATATAACGCCAAAAGATTGCGCTCAAATCATTGCTGCCCTTAAGGATGGTGGTAAGGAAGCCATTCATGTTGGCGTATTTGTAAACGAAACATCAGATAATGTATCCTCCATTATCGAGCAATGCAATTTAGATCTTGTCCAATTATGCGGAAAGGAATCCAAAGAGGAAATGAGCACACTAGGGCAACTTGCCTTCAAAGCTGTGGGGCCAAAATCTATACCGGAGGGGGATGCTTTGATGAGACGCTTTGCACGGCAAAATGCTCCGACGATTCTTGTGGATGCTTATAAAAAAGGGGCTTATGGTGGCACAGGTGAAATCGGGGATTGGGCTATTGCCCGGCATCTGGCAAGGCAGGCCCCTATCTTGCTGGCGGGAGGGCTCAACCCGGAAAATGTGTCTGAAGCGGTTGCGGCGGTAAATCCATGGGGGGTAGATGTGGCTTCTGGCGTGGAATCAAGCCCCGGGGTCAAGGATGCCTCCAAAATATTCGCTTTTATTAAGGCTGCGAAATCTGGTAAAGAAAAAGAGGTAACCGATGTCAGATGAGATTAAAAATCCAAAAAAAAAACTCCCCTCAAAATTTGGAAATTACGGCGGGCAATTCGTCCCTGAAACATTGGTGCCTGCATTGGCTGAGTTGGAAGCGGCTTATTTGCGCTATAGTGACGATCCCCAATTTCAGAAAGAGTTTGCCCATTTGCTGAGTACCTACGTTGGACGCCCAACACCGCTGACATTTGCGGCGCGTTTGACTGAGCAATGTGGTGGGGCCAAAATATATTTGAAACGGGAAGATTTAGCGCATTCAGGTGCCCATAAGATCAACAATGCCCTGGGACAGGCGCTACTGGCAAAGCGGATGGGCAAGCAGCGCGTTATCGCAGAAACTGGAGCAGGACAGCACGGGGTCGCCTCAGCGACAGCCTGCGCGCTCCTGGGCCTGGACTGTGTTGTTTACATGGGTACGGTTGATATGGCTCGCCAGGCCCCCAATGTGCAACGGATGAAATTGCTCGGAGCTGAAGTGCGTGGCGTGGAAAGTGGGTCAAAAACACTGAAAGATGCGATCAACGAAGCCATTCGGGATTGGGTGACCAATGTGAACGATACCTATTATTTGCTTGGCTCAGCGTTGGGGCCACATCCTTACCCAACGATGGTCCGTGATTTTCAGTCTGTAATTGGGCGAGAGGCCAAAGTTCAGATCATGGAAGCCGAGGGTCAATTACCAAATACCATCATCGCTTGTGTGGGTGGCGGCTCAAATGCGATCGGGATTTTTCACGAATTTGTGGATGATGAAGATGTGGACCTGATTGGCGTGGAGGCTGGAGGAACCGGGATCGAAAATGGTCAGCACGCCGCTCGCTTTGCCGACCCCCAAATGGGGCGCCCAGGGGTTCTCCACGGTTGTTATACCTTTGTTTTACAGGACGCAGATGGACAAATCGCATTGACCCATTCGATCAGCGCCGGACTGGATTATGCGGCAGTTGGCCCGGAACATACCCGCTTACGTGAATTGGAAAGGGCTGCTTATACCTACGCCACAGATGATGAGGCCTTGGAGGCTTTTCAGACCCTTAGTCGTCTTGAAGGCATATTGCCAGCGCTGGAATCATCCCATGCAGTTGCTGAAGCCGTGAAACGAGCAGCCAAAATGCCAAAAGACAGCGTGCTGATCGTCAATCTCTCTGGGCGCGGCGATAAAGATCTGGATACGGTCCTTCAGGTTTTGGGAATGGAGAATTAACCATGGCAGAAGCCAAGAGAATAAGGGATGTCTTTGGTAAAGGTCGAGCAGCCCTGATGCCCTACTTCACGGTTGGATATCCTGATTATGAAATTTCGTTAAATGTGATCGAAGCCTGTGTGGAGGCGGGAGCTGATCTGATGGAGCTGGGGATGTCTTTCTCAGATCCGCTGGCGGATGGCCCGACAATTCAGCACAGTACACAGGTGGCGTTGGAAAATGGCATCACTGTAAAGCACTGTCTGAATGCCGTGGCTGATCTGCGAAGCCGAGGGATTGAAATTCCCTTGCTCTTGATGGGATATATCAATCCCATCTTGGCGTATGGCTTGGAAAAGTTTGTGCGGGATGCAGCGAGGGCAGGAGCAAGTGGATTTATCGTTCCCGATCTGCCACCTGATGAAGCTGGAGAAATGAGATCTTTGTGCAAGCATTATGACCTGGATATGGTCTTTCTTTTAGCCCCGAACAGTTCTGATGAACGTATCCAGTTTGTTACAGAGCTTAGTAGCGGATTTGTCTATTTGGTTTCGGTATTGGGGATCACAGGTGAACGCGATGCTTTGCCTGTTGAATTGGCTGAATTTCTGTCTCGTGTGCGTTCTCAAACAGAGAAACCTCTGGCGGTCGGGTTTGGAATATCCACTCCTGATCAGGCTGCTGTTGTTGGTGAAATTGCTGACGGGGTGATCGTAGGTTCAGCGCTGATCAAGGCTGTTGGACAGGCAGATCAACCTGTGGATGCGGCAAGAAAATTTGTAGCGGAATTGAAGAGGGCTCTCGTTTAAAGAGCGAAACAGGTATCCAATCTTCCTGCAGATAAATCAAGGTAAGTCATTGCCCGCTGCCAAAGGCAGCGCGGCAATCTCAAATTAGAGAGGGGATTGCCATGTCGGGCTACACCCTCCTCGCAATGGCAATATTCACAGCCCAGTTCCGGGGGAAAGGTGATCTGGAGAGTGCCCTCGCCACATAGCGAAAAAAAGGCTTTGCGAACATTCGCAAGGCCTTTTTTGAACCTTGTTATTGATATTCAGATAAACAGGTTATGAGCGTCCCGCAGGTTTTTGTTGCTATAAAATCTGAATCACGGGAACCTGCGGGACGTTTTAGGTAGAGAAAATTAACCAATTTAAGTGAACATCAATAGTTGCTGGTATTGATTTCCTTCAAAATTTCAAGAAGATCATCGTTTTTTGGAATATCACTCATTGAATGCCCATAGTGGATATAGCGAACAACGCCTTTTTTGTCGATGATGGCCTGTGCGGGCATCCTCCCCCATTTGAATATTTTGATCTGCTGCCCATAGCTTTTGAGAACGCTATGTTTAGGATCAGGTAGCCCAATAAATGGCAGGTCATTATTTTCCCAATAGTTGGCAAAGGCTTGTTCATTTTCCGGGCCAACAACCAAAATCGTGGTGTTGACCTGCTCGAATTTTGCATAGTCCTGGCGCAACTGCGCCATATGCGCGCGGCAGAATGGTCAAACAAAGCCACGATTAAAAACGAGCAGGAGATTGCTTTTTTTACGGTAGTCAGACAGGGTCACAGAGCGACCCGTAAAATCCACCAGCGTAAAATCGGGGGCGGGGATATTAATTTCAATTTTTGCCATAGTTATTTATCCAGTTGTATTTTATTGGAAGCGTATTTTACTTTGCGTTCTTTACTTGATATATGGAAGACTCTGTAAGCAGCGCCATATTTCTTTTCCAGTAACTTTTTTACATGTTTTAGTGCATCAGGAGAAGAATCTGCAGTTGCCCAAGCATTGATCCATGAACCAAGGGACTTCCCTTTGATTCAGATGGAACGATAAAGATTCAAGGTTTATATCGTTCTGTTTATTGACTTGATCTGCCAATCACTCTGCTTATTTCTTATAGCTCCCTTTAAACTTTCTCTTAAACTCAGGTCTTTCCCCGGTATTGGTGATATTCTCCCAGAGAATTCCTAGCAAGCCCAGAATCGGGGTCCACTTTTTTATTGTTCGATATTCAATGAAGTGTTTTTTATTCTTAGCGAGAAGGCTCACCAGCTTTTCGGCAGCGATTTGCGGCGGCTTGGCCAGCATCCGTAGCACAAAGCTGTAGGTTTTATCATTTGTAGGAGAGTCCCCGATCATAGTTGGGCTGGTTAACATATCAGTTAACATCATGCCAGGGCTGAACCCGACGATCTGGACACCCTTCCCTTTGATTTCTTTCGCTAATGTGCGCGTATACGAAGTCAGCCAGGCCTTTGTCATCCCATAAATCCCCATCGGGGTTGCGGGTTTCAGAAAACTGCCCGCGCCATAGATGTTGACCAACGTCCCCGTGCCCCGTGGAAGCATATGATTTAACGCGGCTTGTGTTCCGTGGAAAGCGCCGAGGTCGTTGGTCATAAAGGTATCGACGGCATCTTGCGGGGGGAAATCGAGCACATTTCCGCTGCCAGTTGCGAAACCGGCATTATTGATCCAGATATCAATCTGACCAAACTTTTCAATGGTTTTTTTTGCCAACGCATGGACTTGATCTTCGTCAGACACATCACAGGGAATGCCCGCGACGTACTCGGCATCGGCTTGCAGATCGTTTAATGCACGCTCTACTGAATTCTGGCTTCTACCGCTAATTACGACGCGCGCGCCGTTATTTAGCAATTCATCAGCAATGGCATACCCAAATCCACGCGTAGAGCCAGTGATAACAACCACTTTATTTTCTATATTGGACATTAAGTCCCTCCACGTCTGCTTGAAAGTTAGATACTTTTTTTCTGCGGCATTCCAGCCAACAGAAATGCGACCACGACAAGGCCAAATGCAGACCAAATTGCCGTGGTAACAAATCCACTCTCTGGGAATTTGTTGCCGATCCCCGCCAACGCCCAAAGGAGTACCGCTAAATAAGCGACATCTTTTTCTCTTAGGCTCATTGCCCAGGCCAATCCTGTCACTACGATCAAAATGATGACCATCCAGATTTCAGCACTGATGCCAAACTGGCCCCACCCGAAAAAGTAAAGTACATCGCTGATATTCGCGATCGTGGCAACTGAGATCCAGCCGAGATATATGCTGAAGGGTAATCGCGCAAGCCAACGTTCCGCTGATGTGACGTTGTTTTCCTCACTTCGCAGTCCCATATAGGTGAGGAGAAGCGAAACCAATAATGTCAGCATTGCTACCACGGTGAGGGCGAAGATTTGATAATGCCAGAAAAATATCCAGGCAGCGTTGGCCAGGTTGCCTAGCACAACCCACCAACCAATGCGCACTAAACGCGGATTCTCACGCTGTGTCGGCAAAGCCTGGTAGATTGAGAAAGCGATCAATCCAATATAGATCAAACCCCAGATCGAAAAAACATATCCCGCAGGTACAAAATAGGTTTCAAAACTGTCTGAGATCTCACCAGTGGTCAGTCCATTGAGAGGGAGGGCATTAGCAAGCCCATTGATCGTCAGGGTTAATAAGGTTGTCAAGATGACTGAAATTTGTCGACTAATATTTTTCATTTCTATCCTCCGAGATTGTGAATTGTCGCCCATTTGCGGTAGGCAAATAGGAGTGTAAGACCGTATCTTCCGAAAAGTAAACGGGTAAACATGCTCCCCAGTCCTTTGGGGTGCCTGTATTCTATTGTCTCACGAATACGGGTTTTCTGCTCCTTGATGCATTCAAAAGAATGTGTATGTTTCCAATATTCCATTGGACCCTTATCTTGTGTATCCGTGAATCCATTGACACCTACATTACTATGAATGGCACGCCAGCGGATAGGAATTGGTCCCATCCAAAGTGTGAATTCGGAGACAGAGGCCTCTGCCATTGGATCAACCTGATGTAACTGCACAATAATTGGCGGTGGATTGAGTTTCTTAAGGGCACTCGTATCCTGATGAAAGGCAGAAACATCTTCGAGAGATGCATTTACGGTGAATTCGTAATTAAAAGTATTCACTTATTAATTACCGAGTTCGATTTTGATCGCTGTATAATTTGCTTTACGCAATTTGCCCATTAACCGAAAGCCTAAAAACGCAAGACCATATTTTTTCTTCATTAGCTTGATATTGTGGGCCAGAGCTTCAGGTGAAGAATCAGCTGTTGCTTGCGCACCGACCCATTCACCAACAGGTTCGCCTCTTGCTGTAGAGGGAGCGATTTTAACTGCCCCATCTCGGCGGATGCGTTTCGCTTTGCCTGAATTGGCTTCTGTCCAGACATAAAAAGCATTCTCGTCTTTTGCAAACCAGACAGGTGTCCTGACTCCAATGCCACTTTTGCGGAAAGTTTCAATAGTGATGTAATTTTGATTGTTGAATTGTTCTTTCATCTTTTTCCTTGTTCTCGATATGATTATCGTGATATTTACTCTTTCTTAGCTTTAGAGCCTTGGAATCAAAACCGGTGTATTCTTTTTATACTGCTCATAATCTTCCTGCCCGCCCCATTTTTCATCGGCACGCGCCTCGAGCATCGGCACACCGCTGACTTTGGTAAGTAAAAGAGTCACGAAGATCGGGGAAATCAGCGCAATCCATTGCCAACTTTGTAGAACGGGAACAGCAATCAGCATCACACCCACCCAAAGCATGATCTCACCAAAATAATTTGGATGGCGTGAGCGTGCCCATAAACCGCTATTGATAAATTTCCCTTTGTTGGCAGGATTGTTGCGGAAAGTGTTCTTCTGCGAATCTGCAACGACTTCGATCCTAAAACCGAACAGCCAGATCAATCCGCCGACCAATCCCCAGGCGCCTAATGGTTTATGTGTGGTGCTGGTCACTGCCATTAATGCGGCAAGGACCGTGAATGCGACCCACAAACCTTGTAGAGTCCAGACATGTAGAAAGCGCACAAAAGAGGGTTTGATCTCATCAAAGCGTCCATCCTTACCGTCTTTTTGGATGCGGCTAAAGAGGAATGTCCCCAAGCGGAACGCCCATGCCAAGACCACACCCAAGATCAAGAAGGAGCGCGCATCTCGTGCTTCAGGATTGAGGAAAAAGGCAAGCAATATGGTAGTGATGTAGGTGATGCTGCCTGTCAGGTCGAAAAACTTTTCGGTCTGATTTTTATAGGCAGGGATAAATGCTATCCAATTGACCAGAAATGCCCAGGCAACCAAAATGCCTAAGAGGGGTAAATTGCCAACTTTCACACTGTATTGGTTGCCTGCAAAGGCGATCCCAATAGCAATTAGTACTTCTACAATACTTGCAATCAGGTATTTTTTTTCAGTTTCGTTCATTTTTATTTTCCTTTCGTTTCAATAAATGCGATTGTTTCTTTCAATATCCAGGCTTGCTGTTCTTCACGCGAGATGGTCGCAACACCATCGCCAGGCTGGGTTCCGTACCAGCCAAATTGGGCGTGGTTGCCACCATCGATTTCGATCCAGACGGTATCTGCAGGCAGGCGCCCTCTTGATGCACGGATTCCCTCCACCTCCCCGTCCTTTGTCCCGTATATGGATAAAACATCCAGCCCATGGACTTGGCTCAGGTCGGTACTTTCTGCGGAGAAGGATGCCCAAAGCATCAAGCCATTTATCTTCTCAGGGTTTGCGGCGACATATTCGGCTGCCATCGCGCCGCCGAGCGAATGTCCGCCGATAAACCATGTCTCAATTTCTGGGCTTGCCTCTATAATTTCATCAGCCACATTGATATCAAAGACGGCTAAATTAAGCGGCATTGGCGGCAGAATAACAAGATAGCCATTTCGTGCAATTTCTTTCGCCAGGGGCGCGTAGGCGCGCGGATCAACGTGCCCGCCCGGATAGATGATGATACCCGTTTTTGTTGAGGTGTTGATCGGGCTGAATACCATCCATTTTTTTGCAATGACGAGGACATCATTATCGCTTTCAAGGGCTGTCTGTGATTCTGGCATCGCTTTCAGGGGCGTGTATCCCCACCAGACAAAGCCAATGATGGCCAGCGCTAGAATGATGATGAAACCGAGGGAAATTCTTTTGAGCCAGGTTCTCATATTTTCTCTTTTCAATTGCGGAGACCAGGTAGGTCCTCCTGGTTTTTCAAAATCCACGTTTCTGGCCTTGCCAGGGCGCGGGGATTTTTTTGTCGAATTCTTCAATGCTGGGGCCTTGCAGATTACGTAAACGCCATGTGCCGTAGAGATAGGTTATCACAAGCAGGATAAGTAGGGCGGGCCATCCGGTCAGGGTTTGTACCCAGGCCAGATTTTCAGCATCTCCGCCTTGATATAGGGCAACTTGCCACCAGAACTTTAACCCGAAGAATAGTGTCCAGAGTAAGGTCGTTTCGGTATAGGCTGGGCGGATACGGGGATGCCAGTACCACGATAATGTCCAACGGCGGGAGATGAAGCTGCTCCAGGCGGTGAGCGGGCGATTAATGAGGAGGCTGATAAGGCATAAGCCCACTGTCAGGCCGCCGCTGATGAGGCCGGGGAGGAAAAAGCTTTCGGCACGTCCGAGCAATGTGACCAAGCCAATTGCCAGTAAGACGCTGAAAGCGCCGAGCAAGCCATAGGTCAGGGATTCGTCCCGTTTGATGCGTCGAATGCCGAGAATGATGCTTAATCCTAATGCTGTCCACATGGCAACTTGAAGTCCCCAAATGGCATTGGCGATCAGAAAAAACAAGGGGGGCAGGATGGCGTCAATTAGACGGCCCCCAAGCACGGAGCGGAACTCATCCAGCAGTTCAGAAAATCTATTTGGCATGTTTTCCCAGCCAGAAATGGATCCAGTCACCTTTGCTTTTTTGCAGGTTGAGAAAGGCGTACAAGCTGCCTGCGAAGAAGCCGAGGGTCATCATGGCGATGGTCCAGAGAATGGCTACATACAGTTTTTCTTCTCTGTAGAAGATCCATAAAGAAAAGAGAATGAAGCCTGTGTAGAGATCTACCAGGGAGACAATCCCCCAGGACATGGATAGGAGTTGACTGCCTTCGCCTGCGAAATCACCGATGGTAAAACCATAGATGAGAACGGCTGTCATGGCGAGGATGCCGAGAAAGGAAATCGTTTTTGCTGTTTTCATTAGAGCACCAGGATTACGCCGAAGATAATTTCAACGACGAGACTAATAATATTGGATTGTTCGACCGATTTGTCGGTAAACATGGAAATGGCGCGGACTGCGGCTATTGCAAGATACATGATGCCGAGCATTGGGTAGGCAACGGTTGTATCAAGCAAAAAGGCTGCACCACCCAGGCCAATGAATAATGCGCCAAAAATGGAGCGAATTTCGGTAATACCGCGCCCGCCAATGGGTTTGATGCCCGTGAAGCCTTCGATCTTGGTCGGGGCGAGCAGGGAGAATAAGCCTGTCAGGATCGTTCCGATGACGCCTATGATCTGAAGAATGTTGAGAAACATGAGAACTCCTTTATTGTGGAAAAATATATAAATTTATGTCTTTGCGAACCCCGATGTTTTTTCGGGGTGACACTTGCACCTGCGGTGACAAGTACAGGTGAGCAATCTCCTTTTGTGCGGGAGATTGCCGCGTCGCAAAAGCTCCTCGCAAAGACATGCTTTGGCTGATACCTATTGGGTCAGTTTGAGCCGAAAAGCTCGGTCACTTTTTTCTGTCTATAGTCAAAAATTGCGTTCAATGTATGTTTTATCCAAACGGCATGGACAATATCGCCAAGAATGCCGAAGGGGAGTTGATACGTGATTTGATCGGTGATCTGCGTGCCGGTTTCGACTGCTTCAAAACGATGTTCGTGATACCAGAAGCGATAGGGACCGATGCGCTGCTCATCTACAAAGTAGGATTTCTCTTCGACGTGGGCAATTTCTGTGAGCCAGCGCGACTTGATGAGGGGCATGAAGCTGACACGATATTCAATTAGTTGTCCCTGGAACATTTTTTCATCCCCGCCATGCAGGGTTTCAAATTTCATATCAGGAGGTGTCATCTCGTTGAGATTGTGGGGCGTTGCGAAATAAGCCCAGACTTCATCGAGTGGGGTTGGTATGGTTTGTTGTTTGTGAAGCCGGTGGAGCATCGTGTGTTTCCTTTTGGGTGGTAAAAATTACATCCGCGAGATTGAAGCGAGATTGAAATCTTTGCTTATACAGGAAGTCCGTTTGAAACGGACTTTTTATCTCAGCAGAAAATTCATTTTCGCTAAGCTAAGCTAAGCCTAAGCCGAGTAACGATTCTGCATATCTTGATGACTCTCGTGGAGCCAAAGAGAAAGTTCAGTTAGAGCTGTTGTGTGTAGTAGTTTTTTGTTATCTTCTTCTTTTGCTATTTGCTGCAATTTTTGAAATTTGTTTTTTGTGCTGAGTTCAACATTTGAATTCAGCTTTAGGCATTGCCACATTTCTTCAATAGTGTTTTCTACATCGCTCTGGCGTGGTTTTCTCCGTATTGTTTCGTATATCTCGTTTAAGAATTCATCAAACTCGAAATTGGGCGATTTTCTTTCATAAAGACGATATTTTCCAATATCTCGTGCCATAACCGAGAAACGATGATGCTCCCAAAGCTCTTGCAAAGTGCGCGGAAGTGGAATGCGCCCAGACTCTTTAGCGATATATTTTCCTCGCAGTATTTCGATTTGCATGGCAGGCGCATCAAGATAATCTGGCCATTTTTCTGTGCCCGCTTCGAGGGGAATCGGGGAGTGATGCTGATAGCCTCGGAGTTGCATTTCTGCAACGAGAAGTTCGTGTCGCATTGCTAATGCCGGTAAATAATGCTTCCAGCGCATGGTTTTAGGATGCCGAGAATACCCTTTTTTCTGGTTAATGTGAATGGATGCAAGTCCATGCAGCTCTCGATGTTCTCCCAGCAGACTGGCGCGGTTCAAATAGCCGGGGGAAATATCCCAAATACGCACAGCTTATCTCTCTTTTGCAATACCAGCAAAACCTACCGCGCCTATGCCCAAATTTGTGCCTAGAACGGGCGTAATTTGCTGAATGATGATCTCTCTATCCGGGAAATATTTGCGCGCTTCTTCTCGCAACGCCTCTGCACGTTCTTGTACACCAGCGTGGACAATAGCCAATTGCTCAAAGGGGCCAAGCTCATTCAGCCATGCAAAGAGGCGATCCATCGCTTTTTGACGGGTGCGAACGCGATGGGCGTCCGGCTTTCCGCCATTCATGAATACAAGAGGTTTCAACCGTAATAATTCACCAAAGCGTGCCACGGCGATGTGCATCCGTCCGCTGCGACGCAGATATTCAAGGGTATCCAGCGCGGCAAAGACATAGGTGCGGGGCATGATCTCGCGTGTTTTGCTAACGATCTCTTCTGCTTTTTTGCCCGCTTCTGCCATTTGGGCAGCTCTTTCTACGAGAAATCCCATTCCCAAGCTGAGTTGGGTTGAATCCAGGACTGTAACGGGGATTTTTGTGAATTCCTTTGCTGCCAGTCGCGCTGAGTTGATGGTTGCGCTTAGCGATTCGGAAATATGAATGGAAAGAATAGCTTCCGCACCCTTATCCGCCAAGGCTTGAAAACGCTGAATAAAAAGTTCCGCTCCAGGCGCAGCAGTGCTGGGAGAAGGGTCATAATCTGGTAGACGGCGGTAAAACTCTTCTTTGGTGATATTGACACCATCGAAAAAGGTTTCGCTGCCCATATTGATATGCAATGGTATGACCTCGATCCCGTACCGAGAGATGGTTTCAGCATGCAGATCACAGGTGCTGTCAGTAACAATAAAGGTGTTCATTTTTTATATCCTAGACGGGTGCTAAAGTTCCAGCAAAAATCATCCATGCTAAAACCGTCTTGGCAACTAGACTAAGCACAATGAAGGCGCGTTCGCCATATAGATAGTCTTTCCAAGGACCTATTTTTTTGTATTGAAGCCACATATTGACTGCAAAGGTATTGAAGAACACAAACAGAGTTGGGATTATGGCATAAACAAAGGCTGGCGGCTTGGCTTCCCCACCTGATGCGATGGAGCCAAAAAAGTAGATGAAAATCACCAACCACGGGATTATCCCTGCAATTGAGCCGAAAGTGAAAGGAGACCAGTCGAGTTTCTTGCGATCTTGGTTGAGACTTTCCATCAGTAAACCCAACAGGTTCATCATCGCATTCAGCCCAAACATGAGAATAATTGCACCTAAATCCCAAACACCCGCTAACATACCGATCAGGACGATCATTAAGGATGAGCTTAGCGCATATTCATAAAAGCGGACAGGGTTCTTGCCCTGTTTTAGGTTGTTTATGTAGTTTTCATAACCTGCAGATGCAAGGTAAAAATGTGCAATCGCAGAAAGCAGTAAGAAGATCGCTACAGAGGGGCCTAAGGGCAATTCATAAAAGAGCTTGGCAACCGGGTTGAGCGAGAAGGTGCTGGTATCAAAGCTCAAGTAGTTGGTGAAGATGGGATAAACAGTGTCATTGCTGACGATCCACATGAAGACACCTTGAAGCAAGTGCAAAAAGCCCATGATCAGATTGAAGCGGCGGAGACCTCTGAATTTAGTCTCGTTGGATGTGTTTTTATTCGTGGTCATTATTTTCTCCTTTTGTATGATATGTTTTTAGGTTCTAGGTAATTTGTGTTGGCTTGCAACTTATTTGGTTGACAAGTCCATTTGCGCTTAATAAAAGTATTACGAGTTGATACCCTCATAGTTTTCCCTATATCAAATCTTTCAACGCAGATTCTAATTTTTCGTATTTATACTGGAAACCCGCCTTTACAAGCCTTTCGGGCACTGCCCTTTGACCATCCAGGACAAGTGTGGATTTTTCTCCCAAAGCCAATTGGAGGGCAAAAGCAGGGGCGGGAATGAAGCTGGGGCGATGCAGGAGACGCCCGGCAATTTTGGCCAGCTCCCGTTGTTTGACAGGATGCGGTGCCGATAAGGTATATGCGCCCCGCGCACCTTCAGCATTGAGCAGGAAACGAATGGCATTCACTTCGTCTTCAAGATGGATCCACGGAACATACTGC
>JACNJN010000213.1 GCA_014382535.1 Candidatus Desulfolinea nitratireducens
CGGTCGCCTGTGCGGCTGCGCTGGCAACGATTGCCTATATCGAAGAACACAACCTTGCTAAACACGCCCGCGAATTGGGCACCTATGCTGTGAAGCGCATGAAAGCAATGAAGGAGAAATACCCTCTCATCGGAGATGTGCGCGGGCTGGGTTTGCTGATGGGCATGGAATTGGTCCGCGACCAAACCACCCGCGAGCGAGCGACTGGTGAAGCCGAAGCAGTCATGTACAGCGCCTTGAGTAAGGGCCTAAGTTTTAAGACAACAATGGGCAATATTTTGACACTGACACCACCGCTGACGATCACGCGTGCTGAGATGGCTCAGGCGCTGGATATTCTTGAGCAAAGTTTGAACGAAGTTCAACATAATTTTAATGATGATAGCATCGCTAAGAAGGAGCAAAATGGAGACTAAAACCACAATCCCCAACTGGAAAGACAAAATCCTGTTCACCCCGGGCCCGCTGACCACCAGCAGGACGGTAAAGCAATCCCTGCTGCGCGACCTGGGTTCGCGCGATTACGAGTTTATCTATATGGTGGCAGATATTCGTCAAAGATTGTTGGAGGCAGGAGGCGTTGCAGATGGCGGATACGAAGCGATCATCATGCAGGGCAGCGGCACTTTCAGCCTTGAATCCGTCATTTCTTCCACGATTCCACCTGAAGGAAAGCTGTTGGTCATCATCAATGGGGCTTACGGGCAGCGAATTGCCCAAATCGCCAAAGTGTATGGTATAGAGGTTATCCCCCTGATCTACCCTGAAAATCGCACGCCTGATTTGGCTGAGATTGAATCAGCCCTGAAAGCCGATCAAGCCATCACCAGCGTCGCGGTGATCCATTGCGAAACCACAACCGGCATCATCAACCCCATCAAAGAGATCGGTGAGATCGTCAAGCGTTTTGGCAAGGACTATTTTGTAGACGCAATGAGCAGTTTCGGAGGTGTTCCGTTCAACCTAGCCGAATGTGGAATCGACTATATGGTTTCTTCTGCCAACAAGTGTGTTGAAGGTATTCCTGGCTTTGGCATCATTTTGGCAAAGCGGGATACGCTTCTGAAAACCGAAGGCTATGCGCGCACCTTTAGCCTGGACTTATTGGCTCAATTGCTACGCTTCGATAAAGATGGACAATTCCGCTTTACCCCGCCTACCCATTCCCTGCTCGCCTATCATCAGGCTCTGATTGAGTTGGAATTGGAGGGCGGTGTCGAGGGCAGAGCCGCTCGCTACCGAGCCAATTACGAAACATTAATCGCCGGTATGAGGGCCATAGGTTTCAAAGAATATATTGAACCCGAAGATCAAGGCTTCATTATCACCTCGTTCCCCTACCCCGATCATCCCAACTTTGATTTTGAAGAGTTCTATCGGGCATTGAACGAGAGGGACTATGTCATTTACCCGGGTAAGGTAAGCGACGCCGATTGTTTCCGGATTGGCAGCATCGGGCGAATTCTTCCAGCGGATATGCACGCTTTGCTGGCAGCCATCCGGGAAACGTTGGGTGAGATGGAAGTTGAATTGTGAACAAGCATCGTACCGCATCCCGCGCCTGGACTCGAAGCGGAGCGGTCTTAAATTGGGCTTGAGTGCGGCATCCAGGCAGAATCCCTGCTTGAACGGGATGATGTCCACACCAGGAAGATGATGACGAATGGCAGGCAAGTTTAGGGATGCGTGCGACTCGGCTTTTTATCCAATTACTTACGCATTTTTATAGTCCTTATTCCAATGCTCTGCGTTGGAATGCTGTAGAAAATCGCAACGCAGAGCATTGCTTGCAGGAAATTATGCGTAAGTCCTGATTAATGAGGAATTCAAAAGTACGTTCTAAAGAAGGAGATTATTGATTATGAAAAGAGATCCACTGTTCAAAAGAAAAACAGCCATCGCATATAAAACGGAAGAAAAAACCGTTTTGCGAGGCTATGATTTAAGTGAACTTGCCGAGGAAGGCTACTCTTTCTTCGATGCCATGTTCATCCTCTATCAGGGGAGGATCCCATCACCCCCAGAAGAGAAAATGCTGAAGTACGAGATGGGCGAATTTATGGAACATTCCATGTCGCCGTCGGCGGCTTCGGCTATTTCTGTGATCGCAGGCAGACCCAATTTGCCCGTTGCTGTCGCGGCATCCATCATGACCTTTGGTGGTGTCCATGGCCCCGGAGCTGCGCACGGGTATATGATGAACAAATACCTGGAACAAGGCCAAAAGGAGGGTAAAACTGCAGAAGAGATGGGTAAAACCCTGGTGGACGATTATATGGACGCCGGAGAAAAAGTCATGGGGATGGGTCAGCCTCAGCACACCGATGGCGACCCGCGCGCCGAACCCACTCACCTTAAACAGGAGGAGTTGGAGATTGACGGTGTCTACCTTAAACTTCAGAGATCAGTCGAAAAACATTTTCATGAGCGACGAGCTAAGGATGGACGTCGATATGTGGGCGTGAATGTTGTCGGCGCAGGTAACACGGCCCTGATGGATATCGGATTTTCGCCCAACGCCGGGTGGTGCATCGGGAGTGTCAGTCGCGGCTACAGTTGCGCGGCCCATGCCCTCTACAATATGAAGAAGGGACGTGCCTGGGCTGCATCCAAAAACGAGCCGATGGTACAGATGCTGGATCTCTCAATGATCAAGTATATCGGCCCGGATGACCGGGAAGTTCCCAGTCAGGAAGAGCGCCAGGAATATGCACAGGCACAAAAAGAAGAAGGAGAGTATAAAAAATGGGTGATCTAAAAAAGAAAAAAGTCATCGGCAATTTAGATGATCCTAAACTACCCTATGATTATGGGACCAGACCCTATGGCACCGTGCCAAAAGACACGACCCGCCCAGGCTTTCAGTGGTTGTCCGAAGTGGCTTATAAAAACAAGCACCGCATCGTGGCTCGAGGATATGACACAACCGAATTAATGGAAGCTGGCTATGGGCTTGTGGACATGCAGTTCATTGACTTCCAGTCCAGAATTCCACTGATAGAAGAAGAGAAGATGTTAAATTACGTCATGATCCTGTCACTGGAGGATGGACTATCTCTCCCAGCCATATTATCCCGAACTGTTGCCCGCTCGAAAACCTTCCTTACACAGGCGTGCGGTGCTTCCATTCTTGCCTTTGGCCATGCTTATGGTGCTTATTCAGCCTTTGGCAATATGCTGAATGATGCCCTGAAGGAAATGGAGCAAGAGGGATATCCAGTGGAAGAGGTCGCCTTGGAACTGGCCCAGGCATATTTGGGCGAACCTGCCTTGGGTGTTTCTAACTTGATGCTCAAGGACCCGGCTGCCAAACGCATGTTTGCACGAGCCGAGAAACTTGGCGTATCAGGAAAACATATTGCCTTGACCAAAGAAATCGTCAAAGCGGCACAGCAAATCAGCGACAGCCCGGTCGATCTGGACATGCTCGGAGCGATTGGCGCCACGATGATGGATTTGGGATTTTCCCCCGAAGCAACCTGGGCGATCATTGCGATTACGCGCTCATTTGGAGCTGGTGCTCATTATATCGAGGAGGTCGAACGAGAGGAAATGACCGGGCTCGGCCAGGAACTCACCCCCAAAGAATTCTATGATGGACCAGAAGACAGGCCTGTTCCCTCATTGGATGATCGGGATAAAAATGCCAAAACAGCGCAAACCTTTGATCTGGACGCGTGGAAACAGGCTTTCGAAGAACGTAAGAAACTCCACGGTAGTGGTTTTGCCATCGTCGAAGAAGTAGAAGACCCCAGTGTAAAAACATAATCTGGGAAGAAAGAAATAAACTCAACACTAAGTACACAAAAAAACACAAAGGAAAACATTAAAAACCTTCGTGCTCCTTAGTGTCCTTTGTGGTAAAAAAAATATAAAGGTGAAAAATGTCAAATAGCAAAGAATTAACTCCAGAAGAAATTCAAGAAGTCGAAGAGCTATACCAACGGGCGAGGAAAGCCTTTGAAGAGGTTGAATTTTGGCCTCAGGAAAAAATTGATGAGATGGTCGCTGCGGTTGCCTGGGAGTGGCAAAAACCAGAGGTGGCCCGTGAACTTGCCCACCTCGCGGTAGATGAATCTGGGATTGGCGTTTATGCTGACAAAACTGCCAAAATCCAGAGCAAGACAAAAGGGACCTTGTGGGATATGAAGGACATAGTAACCTGCGGCTTGGTGGAGGAGGACAAGGAAAGAGGGCTGAGGGTTTATGCTAAACCGATGGGCGTGGTTGCCAATGTGGTTCCATCCACCAACCCAGAATCCACGGTGTGTTGTATCGGGTTGAGTCTCCTGAAAACCCGAAACGCAATGGTTGTTTCGCCTCATCCGAGCACGCAGGGAAGTTCAGCACTTACCGTCGAATATGGCCGCAAAGCGTTGCGCAAGATCGGTGCGCCAGAAGATCTGATGCTGTGCATGGAAAATACCAGTCGTTTGAAAGCCAGAAACTTGATGGCAAAATGCGATTTCGTCGTGGCTACGGGTGGAGCAGCGTTAGTAGAGGTGGTTTACTCCGCCGGTAAACCCGCTCACACCGTTAGTTCAGGAAATGTGATCTCCATCATTGATGAAACAGCCGATTTGAAAGCAGCTGCAAATAAAATCGTCAGGTCGAAGATTGCCAACAACTCTGCCTCCTGCTCATCCGAAAATGCCGTCGCTTTGGAAGCCAGCATTTTCGATGAAATGGTCGAATGCCTGAAAGCCGAAGGTGGCTATATGTGCAACACGGAGGAGCGTGAGAAATTGCGCACACTCATGTGGCCGGATGGAAAAAATCTAAATCGTAAGATCGTTGCCCGAACAGCGCTACACATTGCGGAGATGGCGGAGCTTGATGTGCCAGAAAACACCCTTTTCCTGATGGTATTGGGCGAAAAAGCAGGCTCCGAAGACCGTTTCTCTGGTGAAAAGATTTCACCCGTGCTCACAGTCTGGAAATGGGATGACTTTAGCGAGATGGTCGAACGCATGAAAGAGATGCACCGCTTTTCCGGTGAAGGGCACTCCGCTTCCATTCATTCAGAGCGTGATGACCGAAAAATCGAACTTGCTGTCAAAGCCAATGTCGGCCGGGTGAATTGCAATATGCCTCATGCCATGGCGAATAGTGGTAGTTGGTTCAATGCCAACCCCTTCACCGATACGCTGGGCGGCGGCAGTTGGGCTGGGAATATGACCAGCGAAAATGTAAACTGGAAGCAATTCCTCAACTACACCTGGTTGTCTGAGCCCTTCCCAGAATACGTCCCAACCGATGAGGACCTGTTTGGGGATTATTTTGCCAAATGGGGCAAAGAATAATACGTGCATGGTGAAATGAATGTAAAGATTGACTGCCTGGTGGACTATAACCCCACCGGGCAGTCAAAAAAACGATGATGA
>JACNJN010000065.1 GCA_014382535.1 Candidatus Desulfolinea nitratireducens
TAGAAAATCTACAACGAAAATCTCTCAAAGAAGAGATTTTTGACGTTTTGCATGGAAAAATCATCGCCGGGGATGTTGCTCCCGGTGACTGGCTCCGTCAGGAAGATATTGCCACACAACTTGGGGTAAGTATGACACCCGTTCGCGAGGCGCTTAATCTACTGGTTTCGGTGGGGCTGGCGGAGCGGGTCCCCTATCGCGGGGCGCGCGTCCCACAGCCAAGCGCCGACGAGATCGCCGATGCTTATAGCATGCGGCTTTTACTGGAGGCAGCCGGAGCCCGCGCAGCAGCCCTTAATCGTGAGCAAGCCCAGGTGGATGAGTTGAAGCGGATCCTGACCCGGATGAAAGGTCTGCTCTCGCTAGATGACATCTCCGCATTGCGACAGTTTTCCCGCCAATTCCACCAGTCGGTAATTGCAATCGGAGGGAATTCTTCGTTGGACAAACAATTTGCAATGGTGATGAACTCCTTCCCGGACTGGATGCTCTACGAATACCTCTTCCGTCACACAGACTTGCTGGAACAAAGCCTGATGGATGAATATCAGGAGCATATGCAGTTGGTAGAAGCAATTGAACTTGGAGACGCAGACCTGGCTGAGCGCAGGGCAATCGCGCATATCCGCAATCTGGGAGAGGATTTGGTCGCCTTCCTGGGCATCCCACATGAGGTCCTGGAATCAAAAGCCCGCTTATTGAGTGAGTCTTTTTCTATAAATATGTAACCGAAACGCATCATTTAATTTCTATGAGGAGAAAAATAATGTCACAAGAATTATTCAAAGAAATGGCACAAAGCATCCTGGATGGGGACGATGAAGTTTCAGCAGAGCTGGCCCAAAAAGCGCTGGATGGAGGGATTGATCCCCTGGCTGCCATCACGGATGGTTTTATGCCCGGCGTTAACGAGGTTGGTGATAACTTTGCCTGCGGTGATGCTTTTCTGCCTGAGCTAGTGATGGCTGGGGAGGCCATGAAAGCGGCTATCGCAGTGCTGGAACCAGCCATGATGGCCTCCGGCGTATCGCGCCAGGTTTTGGGCAAAGTGGTCTTGGCAACCGTTGAGGGTGATATCCATGAGATCGGGAAAACTCTGGTTGGGACAATGCTGACCTCGTCTGGTTTCAAAGTTTACGATATGGGAGTGGATGTACCAACCGCTGACCTGATCGCAAAAGCCGAAGAAGTAGGCGCGGATATTATCGGCCTGAGTGCCTTGCTGACCACCACAATGATCAAGCAAAAAGAAGTCATTGATGAAGTTGCCAAACGTGGATTAAAAGTGATGGTGATGGTGGGTGGTGCGCCTGTAACAAAAGAATGGGTCCAAAGAATCGAGGCAGATGGTTATTCAGAAGATGCCATCGGCGCGGTCAGTGTAGCCAAAGAATTGATGGGCCTGTAGGGTTTTATCCATCACCCAACCCCTGCTTCATAAGGGAGAGGAAATCATGGGAGAAAACGATGACAAAAAATATTAAATCAATCACCAACCCCAAGCTTAAGCTTGAGATATTAACGCCGCAGGAAGTGCAGAAAATTCATCATGCCACCCTGCATATCATTGAAAATGTGGGGGTGCGTTTCCCCTCCAGGAGAGCCCTGGAAATTTGGGAAGCTAATGGGGCTACCGTCGATCATGAGAGCATGATCGTGAAAGTTAAGCCACAGATCATCGAAGAAGCGATGAAGAATGCCCCCCCTGCTTATGAACTTGGCGCGCGCGATCCACAGCAACACCTGAATATGGATGGCAACCACGTTTTCCTGGGAACAGATGGTTGCGGCGTCGAGATCATGGATATCGAAACCGGTCAGCGACGTTCTTCAGTATTGAAGGACGCTGGAGATATCGCCCGCATAGCTGATGCGACCGAGGAGATCGCCTTTCATTGGGTGGCCCTCTCGGCACAGGATAAACCAGCTGAGACACGCGGCCTGCACGAGATCAAGACCGTCTGGGAAAACTCCACCAAGCATGTCCAGACCGAGTCTATCTATAACGAAACAGAAGCGCGTGCTGCGATGGAAATGGCGATTGCCGTGGCTGGCAGCAAGGAAGAATTACGCAAGAATCCGGTCCTATCATTGATGCAATGCACCGCCCCTCCACTCGGGCATGATGGCGGCAGTTTGGATGCTGCCCTCGTCGCTGCCGAATACGGTGTCCCGACCGGCTTTATGACCATGTCCTCCTGCCTGACAACTGGCCCGGCCACCATCGCTGGAACACTGGCCGTCGGCAACGCGGAAGTTTTGGCTGTCTCGGCTTTGCTGCAACTGGCTTATCCGGGTGCGCCCATTTTTTATGCGGCCGCGCAAACGGCCTCCGATCCACGCACGGGTGTTTATACAGGCGGCGGGCCAGAAGACTTCCTTTTTGGCGCAGCGACCAATGTACTGGCAGACTTTTATAATATCCCCCTCTCAATGGGATCATTTGCGACTGGGGCGAAGGAACCGAATTGGCAGGCAGGTCTTGAAAACAGTATGTCCACCTTCATGGCGACCATTGCCATGTCCGATATGCTCCTGGGCGCAGGCTTTCTGCACGGAAGCCGGATCTGGTCCTATGCGCAAATGCAGATGGATTGTGAGATATATTCCATCATGCATAAGACGCTGCAAGGAATCGTCGTGGACGATGAAACCCTGGCTCTGGAGGCCATCGCAAAGGTTGGTCCCGGCGGCAACTTCCTGACCCAGAAACATACCCGCAAGCATATGTATGATCTATTCCTTCCAAAATATATGGATCGCCGTCCATATAATGTCTGGGAAGAGAAGCAAGACAACGCGGATGATTGGGCGCTTGAGAGGGCACGCGAGATTTTGTCCACGCATCAGCCAGATACGCTTGACCTGAAAATTTCCGCCGAAATGGCAAAGGTCATTTCTTCACTGGAGCATTAATCCATGCAACCCAAAATTGAACTCCTGACAGAAGATTTGATTGACCGCATCCTGGATGAGGCCTTCCAGCTGCTGATGAAACCCGGCATCAAGGTGCAGTACGCCGAAGCGCGGGAACTGCTTGGTTCCGCCGGTTGCGAAGTAGATGAAGCCAATGAAGTGGTCAAAATCCCCGAGTCAGTGGCGAAAAAAGCACTGGAAACGGTACCCAGCCAATTCATCCTTTATGACCGCGAGGGGAATCCCAAGATCACATATGGCGGCGATCATGTCCACTTTGACCCAGGCTCCTCTGGTGTTAGCATCCTTGATCCCGAAACGCTGGAACATAAACCAGCCTATACGCCTGATTTGGTGCGCATCATCAAAGTTGCTGAAATGCTGCCACAATACGATGCACAATCCACAGCGGTGGTTTGCAATGAGGTGCCCAAGGAAATCGGTGATTTCTACCGACTCTATCTGGTATTGCTGCACTCGAATAAACCGATCGTAACCGGTGCATTTTCAAACGATACATTGCAAACGATGATCGATATGCTGGCAATTTTTGCTCCTTCGACTTCGCTCAGGACAGGCGGCAGTCGTGAAGCCCTGGCTGAAAAACCACAAGCTGTATTCGATGTCTGCCCTTCACCTCCCCTCATCTGGAGCAAGTTTGGCGCAGGCAATCTGATCGAGCTGGCGCGAGCGGGCGTCCCGTCTGAGATGGTCTCCATGCCATTGGCAGGCGCTGCGGCTCCCGTTACCTTGCTTGGCTCGGTTGTGCAGCATGCCGCCGAATGTATCAGCGGCATCACCATCCATCAGCTTGCCAGGGCTGGCTCTCCCATCGTTTGGGGCGGTGCTCCGGCGATCTTTGATATGCGCAAGGGCAGCACGCCCATGGGCGCGATCGAGACCGCCATGATCGACGCCTCCTACGCCCAGGTTGGCAAATCGCTCAATATCCCAACCCATTGTTATCTCGGCGCAACCGAGTCTAAAATCGTGGATGCGCAGGCTGGAATGGAAAGCGGGATGTCAGCACTGGTTGGCGCACTGGCTGGCGTAAATATGATCTCCGGCGCGGGTATGCTGGACTTTTTGGCCTGCCACAGCCCCGAGAAGTTGACCATTGATGCCGAAGCGATTGGAATGGCCAAGCGGATGCTGGAAGGCGTCCAGGTGCGGACCGAGACACTTGCTACCGCTATGTTTGAGGGAATCAACTTCAAAGGCGACTTTCTCAAACAACGCATCACTCGCGAGTTATTTTCTAAAGAACAGTATTTACCCTCTGACATCATCGACCGCGATTCCATCCGCGGCTGGCAAGCCTCTGGACGGATGGACACCTTTGCACGCGCCAAAATCCGTACGAAAAAATTGCTGGACGAATACCAGCGTCCGCAAATGGATCCGGCCAAAGAAAAAGCACTGGTCAGCATGATGGAAGGCCTGGCAAAAGAAGCTGGAATGAATACACTTCCTGCATTAGAATAGTGGCTACTTAAAGAACACACTTTCTGAAAGCATAGGTGCAACGCACTTTTAAAGTGCGTTGCACCTACTAACAAAAGGTTCCGTTTTATACATAAAAATACTTATGCCTATTCTTGAAGGAATTTCCCCAATCATTGATGTTGATCAAGTATTAAAAGCCCAGGGGGCCGACCCGGAGATCATTCGCAAACGAAAACCGCAACTGGTCAAAATTGCTCAAAACGCCTTGGAACAGGGATACCCATATCTGGATTTCAAGGTTTTATTCCGGGAAATAGATGTACTCTCCCTAAAACACGAACGATTAAAGCTTGAAGATCAACATGAATTGAAGGGGAAATTAATTGCAGAACATTTGGGACCGGCAGCAAAAGTAATTCTCATCCTTTGCACAATTGGATCGAGATTGGAAGATTATTCGCTAAACACAATCAAATCTGACCCGGTAACGGGATTGGCATTGGAGGGGGTTGGTTCAGCAGCGGTAGAAGCGCTTGCAAATGCAGCCTGCAATTATTTTGAAGAAAAAGCCCATGAAGAGAATTTGGGATCAACAATCCCGCTTAGCCCGGGGATGATCGGTTGGTCCGTGGAAGAAGGACAACCGCAAATATTTAAATTACTGGATACCAATGAAATTGGTGTCAGTCTCACCACCAGTTACCTGATGCTACCCAGAAAAACGCTCTCCATGGTAATCGGAATAGGGGCTGATATAAAAGCGGGTGGAAAAACCTGTGATTACTGCACGATGAATGAAACCTGTGCATATCAACACCAATACACCTCATCCCATTAAAATTTCCAAAACATTGAAAACCAAGATGACAAAACGAAATATAACCCTGATATACGGCGAAGAAGAAAAAAAGCTTGAGGCCGAAAAAGGTCAGTTATTGGGCGATATCATTGCAACAACTGATCTGCCACTGGAACAACCCTGCGCAGGGAGAGGCACCTGCGGCTTAT
>JACNJN010000116.1:0-18036 GCA_014382535.1 Candidatus Desulfolinea nitratireducens
GAAACAATTCATAATAAGGGATTTTTTCTAAAATTGCCTCTTGACAAATTATTTTAGAAATGCTATTATATGCCAGTAACCCGAATATCCGCATAACCAGATTACACGCAATTGCACATACTATCCGTAATTCAAAAGGAGAAACCCATGAACGACTTCCTGTTTCAAGAACGTTTAGCAGAAGAGTATCGTCGTGATAAAATGGCGACCGCTGAAGAGCAAAATAAATATGCTCATCTCTCTAAAAAGAATATGGCCGTGTTCACCTACAAGGTTTTGTCCAAAGTGGGTGCAACTCTTGAGAACACAGGCACAAAAATGCAGGAACATTTTGAAAACCTTGCTCTACAAGAACAACGCAACACATTACCGAACTTGGCCAAATAATAGCCTCGTACTTATGAAGACCGCCAATTTATCAGGAGAGAAATATGGTCCCACCCATCGATAGTTTCATTGAAACCCCTGCCCGGACCCGCATCCGGGTGGGGCTCGCCCCTGTTCAAAACGCAATCCAAAGTCTGCTGCTACTCACCAAAACCAAAGAGCTTTCCGGGCTAGGCGACTGGGTCATCAACACCGCCCATCAGCTTTCGCCTGAAGAGAGAAAGATGCATTATCGGGTGATGATCGCATTTTATCACGCCATTTTGCCAGAACAAAGATGGAGTAGTTTCCCTGTCTACATCCAACATCTCGAAGAGATGGATCCAGTGGTTTTACGCGATAAAATGATTAATAGTTACTTTAAATTGAGTCTCAAAAAAGAAACAGATAATTTCACAAAAGATACTGTTCTTGGCAGTGAGGAAAACTATATCGCATTCTTGAAAGAGCGTTTTGATGATAGTCACATTGATGAAGAATTGGAGCGCTGGGCTTATGGATATGTAGTGGATCCACCGGCAATGCAAAAATTGATCACCTCCCATTTAAAACGATACTGGGATGATTATCTTTCAACCGAATGGGAACGAACACTCCCCACGCTAAAGAAAGCCGTTAAGGCTTTTCAGCATGCGGATTTTAGCCAGATGGATGATTTCCAAGCAGTCGAATATGTGACCGGGCAAACTCTGGATGCCGAATTTTGGGAGAATAAATGCCAGGAATCCGATGGTCTATTTTTCGCTCCATCATTACATGTTGGCCCGTACCTGGGGAAATATTTCGAAGATGACCAGCTTGGATTTATCTTTGGTGCACGCCTGCCAAATGATGCCCCTATATATGCACCTGAACTTAGTCAGGCTGAGATCTATGTTCGGCTAAGTGCTTTAGCCGATGAAACACGCCTGCAAATATTACGACATATCGGTGATCAAGGCGAAAGCTGCTCAACCGAGATTATCGAATCGCTCGACTTAAGCCAATCTGCAACATCACGCCACCTTACCCAGTTGACCGCGGCTGGCTATCTCATCGCCCGTCGGATTGAGGGAGCAAAATGTTATCGGCTAGACAAGGAGCGCATCGCAAATACGCTCGATACAATTAAGGTCTTTCTGGCTCTGTAAAATATGCAACTAAAGGGTTAAGGAAACAAAGAAATCATCTTTCTCCCCATCAAGAACTCCTGCACCGCAAGGCAGGAGTTCTTAATTTAAGGAAACGAACAAATCACCTGTAATTTATTCGCTCGGCGATGTTAGAATTGAATATCACTTAACAATGGAGACAATATGGTTACAAAAAATCTGCGCACCTGGTTCGTGATCCATTTTATCGCTGACTTTCTCTTTGGAATCCCATTACTGATCGCTCCGGTTTGGATGCTGACCCTCTTCGGATGGCCCAACATCGATCCCTTTACAGCCCGCCTTGTCGGGGCAGCCTTGATCGGAATTGGTGGTGAATCCCTCCTAGGGCGGAATGCCAACGCCGACACATTCCGCGCCATGCTCAATCTGAAATTGCTCTGGGCGAGTACTGCGATCATCGGGATGGTAACAACGCTGATGACAGGAAACTACCCCCTGATCGGTTGGGGCATCGTCGGCATTTTTGTTATTTTTTTCTTCGTCTGGCTCTATTATCGTCTGCAACTCCGTGAAGGTGATCCTAAATGACCTCCCAGAATAAATCTCAGAACGTCTGGCAACAGGCAGCCTTACTGGCCGAAAAAACGCCGGAAAACCGCAATCGTTATGTCGATTTTTTGCGGGCTGCGTCGATCATCACCGTTATCTTTGGGCATTGGCTGGTTGTTGCACCCTATCTTGATTCAGGTGAGCTGGTTCTTACGGATATTCTCTCACTCGCACCCTGGACGCAGTGGGCAACATGGCTTTTACAAGTCATGCCCATATTCTTTATCGTTGGCGGTTTCTCCAATGCCATCTCCTGGAAGTCCGCCCTGAAACGTGGTGATGGTAATAGTGTCTGGCTGGCATCCCGTCTGCGCCGCTTGATCACACCAGTCCTGCCGGTACTTATAATTTGGGGCGTCCTTGGCCTGATCGCAAATTTCTTCAACGCAGACAAAACCGTCTTAATAGCAGCCTCCAGTTTTGCCCTTCTTCCAGCCTGGTTTTTAGTGATCTATATTATCGTGGTCAGTCTCGTGCCAATCGCTTACCTCGCCTGGGAAAAACTCAAACTTGGCTCTTTCTGGCTTCTGGTAATTTTCGCGATTCTGGTTGATATCGCTGTCTTTGCGGCAGGCTGGAAAAATTTTGGTTGGGTCAATTACATCTTCATTTGGCTTGCAGTCCACCAATTAGGCTTTGCCTGGCAGGAAAAATATATCAGCGGGGCAAAAAAAGCGCTTCCATGGGCAATTGGCGGGTTTGTGGCATTAACCTTACTTGTCACATTTGGACCCTATCCGATCAGTATGGTTTCCGTTCAAGGGGAGGAGATCAGCAACACCCTCCCTCCAAATCTGACCATGCTCGCCCTGGGTGTTTTTCAGGGTGGACTTTTGCTCTCGCTCGAAAAACCGATCCGAAAATGGCTGGATAAGAAAAAAGTGTGGACTGCCACCGTATTGATCAATGGGATGATCATGACCCTTTTCCTATGGCATGTTTCGGTGCTGATTCTCATTGCTGGATTGGCCCTGGCCTTTGGAGGGATAGGATTGGAAATCGTTCCTGGGTCTTCGGCCTGGTATTTAACACGCCCGATCTGGATTCTCATCCTGAGCATCGTTTTGCTACTCATCACCCCAATCTTTATCCGCTTTGAACGATTGCGTCCGCAAAAAAGCACTGCTCCCGTTCCGGTTTGGCGACTACTCACAGGTGGCCTCTTCTTTTGTGTAGGGCTTGCCGTCCTGACACTTAATGGAATCCCGTCAGATTATTGGCCGGGAATCCGGCTCGTTGAATTATCATTGCCCTTTATTGGCGCTCTCATAGCAGGGTTCGGATTTATGAATAAATGATAAGAAGATAAATATCCCATTGCGGATAAGATTTATCGAATATAATATAATATCTTTATTTAACGGAGAATTTATGCTGCAAACAAAATCCAAATTATCTTTTAGCGATTTTCTGGAGAAAAATGCATCACGAGGCAGAACAATGCTTCTGCCAGCTTTGCTGAAAGCCCAAAATGAATTTGGCCATATTTCAAAAGATGTTGCTACAGAAATTGGCCAGGCCTTAAACACCCCCCTCGCAGACGTGACCGGTGTGATCGAATTTTATTCGATGCTTTTTTCCGAGCCCACTGGCGAGACGATCATCCGCGTTTGCACCAGTCCAAGCTGTTCGGCACGCGGTGGCCGCAGCCTCCACCACGAACTATTGCATCAACTCAATCTGGTCACAGATGGCGCAACCCCTGATGGAAAATACTTCGTCGAGAAGGTGCAATGTCTGGGATTATGCGATAAAGCGCCCTCTGTCCTTGTGGACGAGATCGCTGTTGGGAACGCAACCAGTGAGCGGATCTTTAATCCACCAGATGATCTGGCAACAAAAATCTATCCCCAGGAAGCAGTCATCACCCAGCGCATCGGGAATGTATATCCGACCAGCCTGGATGATTATCTCAACAATCAGGGCTTCGAAGGGTTGCGTAAAGCGCTGGAACTCGGTTCCGAGAAAATGATCGAGTGCATGGCGGAATCAGGCCTTTTAGGACGCGGCGGCGCAGCTTTCAGCACCAAGCTAAAATGGGAGGGCGCAGCGGCGGCATCTGGTCAGTCCAAATATATCGTTTGCAATGCAGATGAGGCTGAACCGGGTACCTTTAAAGATCGCATCCTCCTGGAAAATGATCCCTTTGCCATTCTGGAGGGGATGCTGACAGGCGGGTTCGCCATCGGGGCAACAAAGGGTTTCATTTATATTCGTGGTGAATATCAAAAAGCACAGAAGGTCTTTGCCCAGGCGATTGAAAGCGCCCGGGCAAAGGGTTATCTGGGAAAAAATATTCTCGATTCTGGATTTGATTTTGATATCGAGCTCCGTTCCGGCGCCGGTGCCTATATTTGCGGGGAAGAAACAGCCCTTTTTGAATCTATTGAGGGAAAACGCGGCTTTCCCCGCTTGAAACCCCCTTTCCCGACAACACATGGTTTATACCAAAAGCCGACTGTGATCAATAATGTGGAGACATTTGCCAATATCTCGCTGCTCTTTCGGATCGGTGTTGACGCCTATCGCAACTACGGAAGTGAAAAATCGAGCGGCCCCTGGCTATTCAGCCTTTCGGGTGACATTGAAAAGCCTGGCATCTACGAAATCACCAGACCAACGACTTTAAGAGAATTACTCGCATCTGCCGGAGGCATGAGAGATGGCAAGCATTTACAAGCCGTATTACTCGGCGGAGCAGCAGGAAAGTTTGTGCATCCCGACCAATTGGATGTACGCCTGACCCAGGAAGATGCCCGTGCAGCTGGATTGACTCTCGGTTCAGGCGCGGTGATCGTTCTCAGCGAAGATGTGAATTTAAAGCAAATATTGGCAGATCTGGGGCATTTCTTTGCCCATGAAAGCTGCGGAAAATGTTATCCCTGCCAGCTTGGTACCCAACGACAGGCCGAGATACTAGACCGGAATTTGGCTGGCGAGACCCTTGACGAGGACTTCTCCCGCCTGGAGGATGTCGGTTGGACAATGACCGATGCATCCCTATGTGGACTGGGTCAGACCGCTGGATCGGCTGTTTTGAGTGCAATGGAACATTGGCCTGAGATTTTTGCGTAAACTAAAATCAGCCCCTCACCTAGCCTCCCCCGCTTGCGGGGGAGGGACTGGTTCTCCCCCGCAAGCGGGGGGAGCCAGAGGGGGCAAGTTAAAGAAAGAGAAACCATGAAAGAAAGAAACACAATCACCCTGACCATCGATGGGGAGGCTATAGATGCCCCCAAAGATGCCACCATTCAACAGGTGCTGGAAACCATCAATAAACCAGCCCCGATCATTTGCTACCACGAGGCGACCACATCCGAAGGGATTTGCCGTCAGTGCGTGGTCGAAGTCGAGGGCTGGCGCGTATTAGCCCCAGCCTGTGTAACCAAAGTCAATGACGGGATGGTTATCTTCACCAACAGCGATCGGGTCAATCGTTCCAGACGCACTATCCTTGAAATGCTGAACGCCAGCGTTGACCTATCCGAATCCCCTGAATTGCAGGGACAAATGGATCAGTTCGACGCAGACCGAGAACGCTTCCCACAGGCAAAAACGCGCGCGCAGGATGTAAAAGACGATAATCCCTTCTTTGTACGGGATTATGAAAAGTGCCTGATGTGCTGGCGCTGTGTCCAGGCCTGCGGAGATGATATTCAATATACTTATTCGATCTCGGTGGGTGGACGTGGTTTCGAGAGCAAGATCTCAACCTTCTTTGACAGCAGTATGCCCGAAACGACCTGTGTCTTTTGCGGTAATTGCGTCGCAGTTTGCCCGACCAACGCCCTCAAAGGGAAAACTGAATACTTCATGGAACTTGGCCTGGATTACGACCAGATCCGGCAGGAAAAGCGCAAAGAGCGCAAGAAAAATGGGGATGGGTAAATGGCTAATAATTTATATCTTACCCGTCACTGCGAGGAAGGCGATAACCTGACGCGGCAGTCTCCCTCATTGCCGTGGAGATTGCTTCGCCAAGCTGAACTTCGTTCAGCCGCTCGCAATGACGTGCAATCAAACAAGGAAAACGCTCATGATTAACTCCGAAAAAACAGTCCGCTCGACCTGCCCTTATTGTGGCGTCGGCTGCCAAATTGATTTGCAGATCAAAGACCAAAAGATCTTCCGGGTGGATGCACCCTTTGGCGTGGCGCCTAATTTCGGGCGATTATGCACCAAAGGTCGCTTTGGCGTGGACTATGTTCACCACCCCTCCAGGTTGACCACCCCACTCATCCGCAAGGATTTTGGCATCAACCCACGCAAGGCAATTGGGTTGGAAGGATTCCGGGAAGCAAGCTGGGATGAAGCCCTTGATCTGGCTGCAAAGAAATTCGCCGAAATCGTTGAGAAAAACGGAGGCGATGCTATCGGCACATTCTGCTCCGCAAAAGCAACCAATGAGGATAATTACCTTTTCCAGAAATTTGTGCGCGGTGTGCTCGGGACAAATAATGTTGATCATTGTGCCCGGCTTTGCCATGCCGCCTCTGTCGCTGGCCTGCAAATAGCGATTGGTTCCTCAGCCATGTCAAATTCGATCGCCGAGATGAAAGACCTCGATGTCTTCATCATCGTTGGCTCAAATACCAGCGAGACTCATCCCGTCATCAGCACCTTTATGCGCGAGGCAATCGTCAAAAACGGTGCCAAGCTGATCGTCGTTGACCCCCGTCAAATTGAAATGACCCAGTTTGCCACACACTGGCTCCGTCAAAAACCCGGTACGGATGTGGTTGTCTTCCAGGCGATGGCGCAGGTCATCATCGAGGAAAAGCTATACGACAAAGAATTTATCCGTGAGCGGGTGGAAGGCTTCGACGATTATGCGGCATCCATCAAAGAGAGCACCCCTGAATGGGCCGAAGAGATTTCAGGCGCTCCGGCAGAAGATATTCGTGCAGCCGCGCGGCTTTATGCCAACGCCGAAAGAGCAGCGATCTATTGGGGGATGGGCATCAGCCAGAGCGTTCATGGCACAGATAATGCCCTCTCGCTCGCAAATCTTGCCCTGCTGAGTGGAAATCTTGGCAGAGCCGGTACAGGGTTAAATCCACTGCGCGGACAAAATAATGTCCAGGGATGCTCGGACTCAGGCGGCCTGCCAGACGTTTTCCCCGGCTACCAGAGTGTCACGGATCCCGAGATCAAGGCGAAATTCGAACTTGATTGGGGCGTACCACTGAACCCCGAAGCGGGTCTGACGACGATGGAAATGGTCGATGCCGCTGAAAAGGGTGTCATTCAAGGCTACTATGTGATGGGTGAAAACCCGATGATGAGCGAGCCCGATTTGCGCCACGCCCGGCATGTGATGGAAGAACTTGATTTTGTGCTTGTCCAGGATATTTTCATGAACGAGACTGCTGAATACGCCGATATCATTCTCCCGGCAACCAGTTTTGCCGAGAAGGATGGCACCTTTACCAATAGTGATCGGCGGGTGCAATTGATCCGTGATGCTGTCCCTGCGCCAGGCAGCGCTCGGGACGATTGGCAGATCGTCGCAGAATTGGCGCAGCGCGTGGAGGCGAAACTCGGTCGAGAAAAAAGTGCCGGCTTTGAATTTGATTCTCCCTCCACCATTTGGGATGAAATGGCTCGCCTGACGCCAGAATTCCAGGGTATTACCCATGCGCGTATCGTTAAAGAAGATGGCGTCCATTGGCCCTGTCCAACTCCCGATCATCCCGGCACGCCAATTTTATTTGCGGACACCTTCCCCAGCGGCAAGGGGAAATTGACCCCGCTCAATTATCGCCCTTCACAGGAATTACCTGATGACGATTATCCCCTGCTCCTCTCTACAGGACGGGTGCTCTATCATTGGCATGGCGGCACAATGACGCGCCGTTCCAAGCTGGATGATATTTACCCGGACCCAACTGTTGAAGTTCATCCTAAAGATGCCAAACCGCTCAATATTCATGCCGGCGACTGGATCAAAGTCCGCTCACGACGCGGCGAGATCACCGTTAAGGCATTGATCACCAAACGCTCACGACCGGGGATGGTCTTTATCCCGATGCACTTTGCCGAAGCCGCTGCAAATGAATTAACCCTGGACGCACGTGATCCACAAGCGAAGATCCCGGATTATAAGGTCGCCGCAGTAGTAATCGAGCCAATGCATTTATAGAGGAGAGGCCGCATGGAATGTTGTCAATGCCAGGGAATTGAGGCGAAATTTGATCAAGCCTATGTTTCCGAACAACTCGAAAATTACCGGAATGATGGTCTTAAAAAAACTGCCATCCAATTAATCGATGCCCTGCAAGCCGAAGATATTCAAGGGCTATCTCTCCTGGATATTGGCGGCGGCGTTGGTGGACTTCAGCACGCACTGCTTAATTCTGGTGTGCGCAATGCCATAAATGTCGAGGCTGCCTCGGCTTATCTCGAGGCCTGCAAAGTAGAGGCTGAACGTCAGGGGCATGCCGCCGCAATAGATCATATGCAGGGTAATTTTGTCGAAATTGCCGAAGATGTTCCGGCTGCAGACATAGTTACCCTCGACCGGGTGATCTGCTGTTATCACGACATGCCAAATTTGGTCGGCCTTTCGGCGAAGAAAGCAACCCGGTTTTACGGTGTTGTTTATCCTCGAGATATTTGGTTTTTAAAATTGATCGTTCAAATTTATTATAATTTTCGACATTGGGTAAATCGCAATTCAATGCGGGTTTTTATTCACCCTACCGAAGCAGTGGAAGCTTTGCTTCGAGAAAATGGCTTTTCACGCCATTTCCATCGCAATATGGGGGTCTGGCAGGTAGCAGTATTTAAACGCAAATGAACGAATACGGATGCGCCCCCGCAAACAAAAATCCCCGACTATAGGGTCGGGTCGTTAGTGATCGAGAAAGCGCGATAAGTGACGAGTAATAAGTGAAAACGCCTTCCGAAATCTGGAAGGCGTTTTTTGATGCAGGCAAATTATATGCCATCACTTTTCCTCTGCCACCCAACTCAGATCATATCTCGGTAAGGTTGCTTCTTTTTCTGTCGGGCGCACGGCAAAATGTCCTTGAATACCGAGGGCATCGCAGCCCATTTCCCAGTTCGCAGCCCAAATCCCGAGGGCAACGGGGGCATAATATTGGGAGGCGGTAGCGGCGTAGAAATCGAAGGATTTTATAGCACCCTTTTCGTCGGTCACGGCGGCGCAGCGAGTGGTTTGTCCATTATAGGAGGAGGGTGCCCATTGGCAAATCTCGTAATTGCGACCGTAATGATTGGAGGGGGGGGCATCCACGTCGAGGGGCTGGATAAAATCCGCATCTGCGAAAAAGAGTTCAGATTGCGGCAAACGACTGTTGCTAAGTCGAGAATTGAAAATGCGAATAAATAAGGGGATGTAGTTCGACTTATATCCGACAGCACAAACACAGACAATGTGATCTTTTTCGGAATCAAAGCGTTCGCCCAGGTTTTGCATGATGCTTGCATGATCTGCGCCGGGACCGATCCAGCAGGTGCCGAGTCCCATGCGGGTCACATCCAAAACGACTTTTTGCAGGCTCCTGCCAACATCGATCACGGAGAGGCGGTCGTATTCTTTCGGCGCGATGGCAACGAGGAACTCGGTCGCATTGACAGGGGGCCAGACGGTTAACGGGGCGGCGATATATTCAAAGCGGATCGGGGCTTCGCCGATCCTGGGTTCGGCAAGGTGGCATTGGATGGAGTCCATCAACTCGGCGTGGTCAGCTTCGGTCAGCTTACGAGTCTGGAAGGAACGGCAGGAATGTCTGGCGCGCATCAGGTCGAAGAGGTCGAGAGCATCGTTCCGTTTGGGCAAGCGTTCAGAGAAGCGCAGATTAAATTTTACAGTCACCAAGTCAAAGAGGGCGGCGATGAAGAGCAAGCTTCCAAGCACTGAGAAGATTTGGGCCAGAAAATTGATCTTGAACAGGCGCGATACGCCTGCGAGCAGGGCGAGTATCAGGATGAATATCACCGGCAGCAGATATTGCAGCCATCCCGTAAACTGAACCCGCATCTTTGCACGCACCATCCCTGCGGCAAGTTTTCTGAGAGGGATCATGGGGATACGCTCAAGAAGTGCGCTCTCATTTGCACCGAGGCCTTGCATAAAATCATCGCTATTTTTGGAATTCGTATCATTCTTTGTCACAAGGTTACTCCTGCAAGCTTTATTGCGTGTTATTACTTGCAATTAGTATACTCAAACTCTTATTGCAAGTCAAGACTTGCTTATGTTACAATCCCTTATCAGGAGCGTAATATGCCTAAGGTGATTGATGAAAGCAAAATTTTCAAAACCGTGATCGAGATGTTAGTCTCACGCGGCTACGAAGGTGCCACGACCAAAGAGATCGCGGAAATCGCTGGCGTCAATGAAGCCACTCTTTTCCGCAAGTATGGCAGCAAAGCAGAACTATTCGAAAACGCGATTAATCATCAACTATCCGATACCCCCCTGAACAGGCTCGTTTACACGGGGGATCTCGAAGCTGATTTGTATGAAATCACAGCAGCCTATAAGGAGACTAACAGGCAACATGGGGAGATCATCCCAACTATTCTTACCGAGTTGCCACGTCACCCGGAGCTTAAGGGGGCGCTCAATATTCTCTGGGCAAATATCCAATCCGTTGCAATAATCATTCAAAAATATCAGTCAGGAGGTGTTCTGAAAAAAGAATCCCCGATCACCAGCCTGAACGCCTTGATCGGCCCGCTGATGACGAGTCAAATGTTTCTCCGAGCGAATTTAGATTTTCCATTGCTGGATACGGATCCGGCAGAGCATGTAAAAGATTTTTTGCAAGGCAGAAAAAACTAAATCTCGCCGCCAATGCGTTAACCTTCAATGTCCGTGACCCTCGACGAGCATGATTCGATTATAAGTTTAGGTATATCAAGTAAGGGTTAAAAATTATTGCGCATTAATCTCTATCTTTTAGACGATCTCACCATTTGCGCCGGCTTGCCAGAAGTTCCGTGGCGGATATGGCATCTAATGGCTTTGCGTAATAATATCCTTGAGCGTACTCACAGTTTATTGACTGAAGGAAAGATTTTTGTTCTGCCTTTTCGACTCCCTCTGCAATCACATCCAACCGCAAATGACTCGCTAGAGTTTTTATCATTTCAATAATTTTTTGGCTATCTTTATCCACATGGATCATTTTGACAAAAGAACGATCTATTTTTAGGACATCAATTGGAAAGCGAGCCAAATAATTTAATGCTGAGTAACCTGAGCCAAAATCATCGAGACTAATTCGGATCCCAAGTGAGCGCAGCTTTTTGAGTACTTCGATTGCGCTCTCATCATCAGGGGCACTAACTTTTTCTGTAATTTCCAACCACAATCTGTCTGGCTCCAACTTTGTTTCCTCGAGAACCTCTTTAACATTTTCGACCAGGTTTGGATGCTTAATATTTCTTGCAGAAAGGTTCACCGCGATAAAGAGAGGCGGATTACTTGGAAATTTCTTTTGCCATTCAACTGCCTGGGTACAAGCGTTTTGAAGCGCCCAATGATCTGTTGTATAAATAAGACCTGCTGTATCTATTGAATCCATGAAATCAGAAGGATATAGAATGCCTTTATTGGGTGCATACCATCGCATTAATGCCTCATATCCTGCAATATGCCCGGTTTCCATGGAAATAATGGGTTGGTAATGTAAGCGAAATTCTTTTTGAAGAACACCTTGCCTGAGTGCTGTTCCTATGCGCATTCGTTCTAGGGCACGGTCGCGCATGGATTTGTCATAAATCTCAACTCGGGCTTTACCTAACTCTTTCGCCTGATACATTGCGATATCTGCGTCCTGAAGAATATCTTCAGGGGATTCATAGCCTATGGTACTCACTGCTACACCAATGCTCACGGTAGCAAATATTTGCTTTCCTTTGATAATAAAGGGTTTCGACAGGGCTTCTCTGAGCCGATTCGCAGTCGAAATAGAAAATAAACTTTCTTTAACATCATTTAGGAGGATTGCAAATTCATCCCCACCAAAACGGGCAATTACTGCAGTTTGAGTGTCAGCATCAACGCTATGAATATTTTTCTTTAGCCTTTCAGCCACAGCAAGGAGCAGTTGATCACCAATGCCATGTCCAAGGCTATCGTTTACGACTTTAAAATCATCAATATCCAGGAATAGCACCGCAAAATCCACCGCCTTCCTTTGCCTGGATTGGGCAATTGACTGGTTGAGGCTGTCGAGAAATAACTTGCGATTCGGCAGACCTGTAAGAGCGTCATGATGGGAATTATGCAACAGATCGGTTTGGATTTGATTCCGTTGAATTGACATTGCAACCTGATTGCTGATTGCTAAAACCAATTGAAGATCACGGTTGTAGAAATTGGTTGAAGATCCGATGGACTTTCTGGCAAAGATCAGAGCGACAACTTCGTCATCGATAATAACCGGCACAAGTAGTAGTGGGGCTTTGGATTGAACCGTTACTGAATTCTCTTCACTGTCAGGGAATTCATCATGATTATTTGAAAACAAAGTTGCAGTTTTATTATCAAATGCCTTTTGTGCAATTGAGGATGGGATCCCCTTTTCAGTCAACTTCTCAAATTGGTTTGCCATTATTATCTGGCAATCTTCAGCTGTAATTACACCTTTGATCAATTCTGAAATTTCAGATAAAGCTATTTCCAAATCCGAAATATTTACCAGTCGCTGCCCAACATCGTACAGAAGATGGCCATAATGATCATTGGATTCTAATATCAGTTCAGTTGTTACCTTATTTCTTAAATGGTTGGTGTATGGTCTGTAATGCGATAATGACCCAGATTGGATTATTGTGAAAAGACATATCCCAAAACGAATCCGGTCATCATGATGCAAAGGTTGATCTCTATTTATTCGATTTCCATTGACAAAGGTACCATTAGTGCTGTCGAAGTCTTGAATAGAAACTTTATTAATTATTGGATCATACTCAATTTTGGCGTGATAGCTTGATGCAGT
Organism: Candidatus Desulfolinea nitratireducens; assembly: GCA_014382535.1. Taxonomy (GTDB): domain Bacteria; phylum Chloroflexota; class Anaerolineae; order Anaerolineales; family Villigracilaceae; genus Desulfolinea; species Desulfolinea nitratireducens. The sequence goes on from JACNJN010000116.1 coordinate 13,067, forward strand.
ATCGTCATGCAAAACAATGGTATTATCAGCTTCCCGTCCAATGGTATTTTGGCCCGGTTCTATACTATATTTTTGGAGATCATTATTGGTTGACCGGGTTATTAAAAGCCATTCGATCTTGCCAGTATTTTCTGCCATATAGGTGCCACGCTCAATCCAAGATTCAAGAAGGAATTATCTAACTGGATATCAATTTTTCAATAAACAGTAATGTGGATATTATTTTTTCAGAATGTCAAATCACCGATATAAAACCACAATCGTTGGAGTATTCCCGGTTCTAAATGACACATAATCATCCACGCCATTTGAATAATTCCCGGCCGTCAGATACGCACGGATCTGGATAATGTCCATGTTATTTTTCATCTGATCACTTACATGGTTGGTAATATTGATTGCCTTTGGAGAACAATTATTGAAAGAGACCGCAATCTCACTACCCTGAAAATAACCCACACCTTCCTTACCATAATCACCGACATCCACCCCCCCCAGATCGACCAATTCAAACCCCAGGTCTCCATATGAGAAGGGTGATCCACTCATTGTGCAAATGCCAGGTAAAAACATCGCAGATAATACCGTTGCAGATGAAGGAAGCCCATGCATTTCAAATGTCCAGAACCCCTCACAGTTGTAGGTATCACCCACATCGCCAATAATGGAAGGTGTATCTCCATTATCTACAGGTGTCGGGCCCTCCGGACAAAGGCTTCCACTAGCAGCAGTATCCAGAACTGCCGAAAAATTTCTTTCTGCCAAAATCGTTGGTTGAGGTGAGGGAGGCAACGATGAGACTGGCAAAACCAAATCTGATGCGGCAAGTTCAGTAGGCGCAGGGGATTCGGGTGCCTTCTGAGAGAAGGCTAATCCCGCTCCAGTAAGTAGTAAAAAGGCAATAAAAAGGTTGACTATACGCATGTCGATGATCTCCAGTATTGATTGCTATGCAATGTCCAAAAACCAGCCGAAGCAGATATTGGGGTCGATGGGTAGCAATTCCTGTTATCACAGGCTCTTCCAAAATCGGGTAATAATTATGCTAATTGAGTTAGAAATATCGTTTCTTTCTTCTCTCTACCTCAATCAAACAACTGGCTAGCTACTGGCAACTGAGATGGTTTCGGTCATCAACTCCTCGAAAACCGGTTCGTTGCGAATAAAATCAAAATCCGAATCACTTTGGATCTGCTCAAAAGTCGTTTGCTCCATTCGCAGCGCTGTCCGCAACAACTCTACTGAACGGATCACGCTGCCTCGTATGGCTTCATAACAGGCTTGATTGTAGGCTTTTTCAAATTCCATGACTGGCGCAACAAATTCAAGATGCTCGTCTGCTTTTTCGTCCATCTCTAAATGACGGTAGCAACTGGCCAGGGAGCAATGGGCAAATACATTATTTTCATCAATTGCCACAACCTCTTCCAGCACTTTGGCGGCATCTTCGAACTTTTGTTGAGAGATATAGAGTTGACCCAATTGATAATGGTAATCATCCATATTTGGAGCCAGTTCTATTGCCCGCAAATAGGCCTCGATCGCATTTTCATCCTCACCCAGATGAGCATAGTGGTTCCCGAGTCTGCTCCAGGCTTTATCATTATTTGGATTGACTTCTGTTACCCGTTTAAAGGTGATGATTCGATTGCGGACCTGCTCATCGGTCAACGGCTGTTGGGGATCGCTAAAATCATTTGTTTGAGGCATTGTCAGGGTCGGCAAAGATTCGTCAATATCGTCAAGCACATCTTCTGAACTCTGCTCCGGGATATCTTCCTCATCCGGAACGGACTCAACCTCGGTTTGGGATTCGGCAAAATGAGTTTGCTGATCGTCTTCGACAGATGAGGCATCATCTACCGCTTCTTCAATTGATGATGAGGGAGCAGGCGTCACAGCCAGAGTGGCTGTAACGCTCTCCTCCACCTCAGTAGCAACTTCTGCCAAAGCTGCTGAACTTTCTGATTTGACCAATTGATCTTCAAGGTCGGGTTCATCTCCTTCAGGTCCATCAATGTCAGGCTCAACTAATGCCGGTACTTCTGATCCAGGTACATCTATTTCAAACTTTTGTGGGCTGCTATTCTCAATGACTTCTTTCAACAACGCACGGATTATTTTTTCTGTTTTTCGTACGGAAAGGTCTTCATCCAAAATGCGCTGCAAAACCATTTTCTGCGCAGTTTCATCCTGCAACAGGAATAGGGCTCGAGCATGTTCTTCGTTAATGCGACCTGCATCCAGTGTCCGCCGAATTTTCTCGGGTAATTCCAACAGGCGTAGCAAATTACTGACCACAGTGCTGCTTTTGCCTATCCGCACGGCAATCTGATCGGGGGATAATCCAAATTCCTCTTCCAATTGAGCATAGCCATCTGCCTGCTCAAGTGAGGAAAGATTCTGACGCTGCACATTTTCGATCAGGGCCAGCTCAAGGCGTTGCTGTTCATCAGCATCACGGATGATCGCCGGGACTGTGCTCAGTCCAACTTGCCGGGCTGCTTCCAATCGTCGCTCACCAGAAATGAGGATATACCGATCCGGGTCTTCACCAGGGGCAATGATCAGCGGCTGAATAATGCCGTATAGACGGATCGACTCGACCAGGTCTTTGACATCCACATGCAAACGGGGCTGTGCAGGATTAGCATGGATCTGCTCAATATTGATCTGGAAGAGCCCCATTGTCCTGGGCGGAGAATCTGCTGAAATAACGCGGGCAGATTCCTCGTCTACGTGCGCCGTCTGATTTCCATCAAGGAGCGATGCGCTCATTTCAATTCTGGCTGTTTTTGGACCCACTACAGGCCAGGCGTTCATGACCGAAACAGGGGTCGGAGTGGCTTTCCCATTTTGAGGAGGTAAATCTTTCTTGGGAGAATCACTCCCAGATGATTCATCCTGCTCAGCTGCTATCTCGGCAGCCTTTTGATAGGCCTGTAAAGCATTCTCATGGTCTTGCAATTGAGAATATATTTCGCTAAGGTGATACCAAAGAGCAGCCTTATCCTTGCCATGAGAGTCGAGCTTGAGGGCTTCTTTGTATACTGAAACCGCTTTGATCAACTCACCTTCCTGGACATAGGTCAACGCCAGGTTCTGCATCGCGGTACTGAAATCACCACCAAGCTCTATGGCTCGTTGATATGCCTTTGATGCCAGGTCGTAAGCACCTGCGTTGAAATGAAGAGTGCCGATCTCATTCCAGATGATGTGTTCACTCATGAGAATCTCTCTTTCTATAGGCTAAGACGATGGTGTGTGCAACAAACCGTAGCGTGTCCAGTTTTTTACTGTCGTTTTTTCAGTATCCAACTCGTCGGCCTTGCGAAAGGCTTGCTCTGCTTGTTCATATTCATCGAGGGCTCTAAAAGTGTTCCCAAGATTATTCCAGGATACAACCTTTGAGGCATTATCATCGAGCATATTAATGCTCTTGAGATATAACTCGGCTGCCTTCAGATATTCGCCATCGCGGACGTGCAACAAAGCAAGATTATTGAAAGCCAGGCCAAAGTTTGCGTCCAATTCAATCGCCTTTTTATAGGCAAGGTACGCACCTTCGAAAACACCTGCTGTGTAGAAGACATTTCCCAGCTCGCCCCAAATTGTGGCGGTTCCCATGTTGATTTCCTTATCATTGCTTTTATGACCATTGCCGTTTCCATTGTGGCCGTGATCGGCAATCATTTCATCGGTTGGCAGGAAAGCAGGGGTTTCTTCTTGATGATCCTCTTGAGAAATGAGGTCATCATCGTCTTCATTGTCAAGCTCTTCATCATCGAGCTCATCCAGAAGGATTTCTTCCTCGTCCTCTTCAATCTCATCTTCCAAAGCCAGCGAGGGAGTCTCTTCGATCACATCATCTATCAGATCATCTTCGTCAAGAGCCATTTCCTGTGAAATCGCATCCATCAGGTCATCGACATTGACATCCAGATCATCATCTTCAATAGAATTGAAAACCGGGATCAGATCTTTGACAATCGCCAGGGGCACAGAGGGAATATCATCATCCATTGCTTCTTGCCTTTCAACAGCGGCCTCAACCACCAGCTCATCTTGAGCGACAGCTTCAACTTCCGCTTCAGGCTCATCCAAAGATTCTGGACCGACCTCTGCTTCACCTACAGGTTCATCCTGAGCAACGGTTTCAACTTCTTCTTCGGGCTCATCCAAAGATTCTGCGAGGGCTTCGGCAATTTTCTCAACCGCATCGGCAACATCTTCTATGGCATCGGCAACTTCTTCCACTGCCTCAGCGACATCCTCTGCGGCTTCAGCTACATCTTCTGCAGCCTCAGCAATTTCTTCTATAGCTTCATCTTCCTCTGTTTCGGCAACCGGCTCAGCTTGAGCTACGGCTTCGACTGCTGCTTCGGGTACATCCACAGATTCTGCTTCAGCATCACCCTCGTCTGGTTCCAGAGCCTGACTTTCAACCACAGAAATCAACCCGGCAATCACTTCTGCCTGGTCAACGTATTCAGGGATAGCAATCGGTGCATCTTCAAACGCCGCAGACTTTTTAGCGAAAGCTTTATCACTGAGTTTCTCCACTGTTTTCTCAAGCCAGGTCGCAAAATCACTTTTTGCAGAAGCTTCTTCTGTTTCAACTTCTTTTACAGCTTCAGCAACTTCTTTTACAGCTTCAGCAACTTCTTCTACAGCTTCAGCAACTTCTTCTACAGCTTCGGCAACTTCTTCAACAGCCTCGGCAACTTCTTCAACAGCCTCAGCAACTTCTTCAACAGCTTCAGCAATTTCTTCAGTGGCTTCAACCATTTTAGCTACTTCTTCAACGGCCTCAGCAACATCTTCCACGGCTTCAACCATTTTAGCTACTTCTTCAACGGCCTCAGCAACATCTTCCACGGCTTCAACCATTTTAGCTACTTCTTCAACGGCCTCAGCAACATCTTCCACGGCTTCAACCATTTCAGCTACTTCTTCAACGGCCTCAGCAA
>JACNJN010000116.1:18092-27544 GCA_014382535.1 Candidatus Desulfolinea nitratireducens
ATCTTCCACGGCTTCAACCATTTCAGCTACTTCTTCAACGGCCTCAGCAACATCTTCCACGGCTTCAACCATTTCAGCTACTTCTTCAACGGCCTCAGCAATATCTTCCACGGCTTCAACCATTTCAGCTACTTCTTCAACGGCCTCAGCAACATCTTCCACGGCTTCAACCATTTCAGCTACTTCTTCAACGGCCTCAGCAATATCTTCCACGGCTTCAACCATTTCAGCTACTTCTTCAACGGCCTCAGCAACATCTTCTACTGCTTCTGCAATATCTTCTGCAACTTCAGCAACATCAGCCTCGATCTTCTCTTCCTCTTCATAGGCATATTCTGCCATTGCTACAGCAAGATCATCACGATAAACGCTGTTATCCATGTCTAAATCTACTGCGCGCTGGAAGGCAAGGATGGCATTCTTTGTATCATCCATAACCTGATATGAAGTTCCCAATCGATGCCAGGCAACTGCTTTATCGCTGAAATTATCGAGCAATTCAATGCTGCGTTGATAATATGGGATCGATTTTTCAGGCTCGCCTTGTCGCATATGTGCAAAGGCCAGGTTGTTATAGGCCCAGCCAAATTCAGGCTCGACTTCGATAGATTTATCATAAGCTTTGATGGCCTGATCATAAGCGCCTGAATTGATGTAAATATTTCCTAACTCGTTCCACAATTGGTGCTCACTCATTGTTATCTCCTATCTCTAGAATTAGACTTTGTAGTTGATTGAATAGATTGACCTGATTTTTTTGTCGGATATTGTTTTTTCAGATTTTCCATCTGCGTTGAAGGGTCTTTATTCAGGGCTTCGTACAAATAATTGAATGCCCTTTTCAAACAATAATTTCGTTTTTTCATAATCTCCCTTCTGGGTATTCCCAGTGCAAGTTTCTCCTGGCTTGCTCAATCTGAACGAGAAACTCGAAACTTGCTGATGTTTTATCCGATTCAACTCTCATGTTTGGTTTTTTATTTAGCATAGCAATTACTCATCAGGCTTAGTCTGGCGCGAGAAAGAATTGGAGATTTTTGAGGATCAAGGACGCGCGCATTCTCAAAAGCTGCTACCGCCAAAGAAGGCTCATTTAGCCGACGATAGACATTTCCCAATTGATTCCAGGATAAAGCTTTGTCTTTTCCCTGGTCGAATAAACGGATACTTTTTTCGTAAAGCGGAACAGCATCTCGATAGAGACCGTTTACCGTATTTGCCAACGCCAGGTTGTAATAAGGCCAGCCATTATTTGGGTCCAGTTCTATCGCGATCAGAAATGCATCTTCCGCTAATTCATACATTCGCTTACGCACATAAAATGTGCCCAGATCAAGCCAATAATCCACTTTACCAGCCTTCTTGTTCTTCTTTAGAACTTTACGCAGTAAAGCATTTTTATTGACTTTTCTTATTTGTGCGGCCGCAACGATCTGAACCGGCGTAGATGGTTCGGGTACCTCGACAGGATTACTGTCGGGGTTGCTTTCTTGTGGAGTTATGTCGGTTTCCGCAGGTGTTAAACCCCAATCCCTAAATGGGCCGGGAATGAGTAGATTTTTATCCAGCAAATTCCCGTTTTTAGAAAGATTGCCAGCTTCTCGATATGCACTCACGGCATTGCCATATTTTCCCGAATCCCGGTAGGTATTACCCAACTTGCATAATATGTTGGCTTTTTCCTGGTCGTCTGGAAAAATATCAATACTTTTGATATAGAGCAAAATCGCATTTTTATATTTTTTTTGTCGGGTATAGATCAGGGCCATATTGGCGTAAGGCCATCCAAAATCCTTTTTTAGTTGGATAGCTTTGTAATAGAATTTGATTGCTTTATTAAATTTTTCAGAGCGATAATAGATATTGCCAAGCAAATTCCAGGCATTCGCCTGATTTTGATCTAATCCCAGAGCACGCTGGAGGGCGCTTTGTGCCATATCGTCTTCTGTAATGCTGCCTATTTCAAACCAAATATCGGCTTGACGGAAATCAATTTCAAGAGATTTTTCGTAGCATTCAACGGCCTTGGGGTTGTCCCCTGCAGCTGAATAAGCTTTGCCTAAGCCTTTCCAGGCGTATCCAAAATTAGGCGCTACTCGAACCGCTTTCTGAAAGGCTTCAATGGATCTTTTTATTTGTCCGTGGTGGAGGTAAACTTCACCAAGACCTTGCCAGCTAATGGGATTTCCATGAGAAATTGAAAGAGCGGTTTTATAGGCAGTGATGGATTCATCAAGCATGAACAAGGTGGAATAAAGGCTCGCGAGATTATTCCAAATATCGCTGGTTTCTGGAATGATTGCTGCGATTTTTTTTTGAATTAGGACCGCGTCATCATAATTTTCAAGTTCTGTCTGGACCAGGGCAAATGCAGTCTGACTTGCCAATCGAAATTGCTCATCTTCTATGATCTCTGCAACTTCAAGGGCTTTGGCCAAGAACTGTAAAGCCCTCGGGTAATCTTTTTGACGAAAATAGAATATGCCCAGTTTAATCAGCAAATAGGATCGTTTGATCAATCCTTCCAGGTCATCACGGATATCCGCTGAAAGTAGTTGGGTTAGAGAGGGTTCTTCCCCTACGATAGCCTGGCTTTCTTCTATTCCGGAAGAATTTTTCGAGAAATGAGTGGCAATCCGGGGTAAAACATGTTCCCATCCGGAAGTGGAAGAAAATTCTATGAGTTTGTGCTGAAAAAACCAATAATCGGGAGAATCTTGAACGTAAGCGATCAGATCTGGTTTTGTAAGCCAGTAAACAACGCGAATATGATTGTTTATAAAAAAATCACTATGAGTATTAAGCATTGCATAGATATTTTCATCTGTGCTACGCCCCAAATGCATGATAAAGAAGACCGTCTGATCCCAGTGATTATTGCGGGTGATCTCGTCAATCATATTATTCTTTCCGTCAACATCTGGCGTGATATGAGTGATGGATTGGCCTTGCCAAGTCAGACGTGCTTCCAAATCGGCAACAGCCTTCGCTCCATCGAGAGGGTTTTCGTAAACAGCCAGGAATATGGCTGGCATTTTCCAGCGTGCAGCAAGACCAAGCTCTTTGGAGAGTTTATCCAATGGTCTTATTTCTGATGCTGGAGATGCATGCCCTTTACTCATTGATCAATTTCCTTAGCACTGGATGAATATCGCACCAATTATCTCCATTACGGTATTCCAGAATAGCTAATAATTGCAATAGAGGGCGTAAGCGATCAACGTATTCCAGTTTTTTTGTCTGATAGATCGTTTTCAAAAGTTTGATATCATCCCGGTTCAATATTCGGCGATATTCATTCCGTATTTCAGTTGCAGTCCATTCAACATCTTCCATTTCTATCAATGGTGCGTTGCGACGCCGTGCACGTCCAATAGATGTTCGCATGATACGTGCCATTTCCCTGAAAACGCCACCGCTATACTTAATTGCCTGATCAAGTGCCTCCCCATCAATTAAAGACCGGGACATCCGCAAATCTATAAATTTCCTGAGGGTGCCGTACCCTGCATCAGAGATAACTTCTTCGCCCGCTTTGGTGTGAATGTTGATATTGGGCAGAAAGACAGCCTGGTCACGAATGGCATCAAATTCCTTGCTATAAAATAGCGCACTTGAGACCGTATAAACAATTGCACAGTTTGGTTGAGTCATGATCTCGCGACGATCATGGAATATAGCCCGTGCCTTATCAAGTTCTGGCTTATCCAAATCATCTATCAAGACCAGGGGGAAGCGCTTCTCTTTGGCGTAAATTGCAGAAGAAATCGCATTAATGACTGCGATCAAGCCGGTGACGTCTTTTTCAAATGTCTGGCGGATCTCAACTCGTGTCGCAGGTTCCAGTTTCATCCGCACTCCGGCATTTGCAAAAAATGCGTCTATCCCCGCACCAATCTCACTCGACAGGCGTCCATTTTGGATCGTTCCAATTTCCTGTTCAATTTTTCCTTTCCAGCTATCGAGTTCTTTGAGTAACTGGTCTGGCAATTCACCACCTGATTGTTTATATTCAATAAAAAGGCGCCCCCCAATAGCGAGTAAGACATCACGGAAATCCAGATCGATAATATCTGCATAATTGCGGATGGTGAAATTTATCGGCCAATATTTTTTTTGAATATCCGCATCATTCACCAGGTGCAGCAGTTCGGTCGATTTCCCACAGCCTCGATGTCCTGAAAAGAAAAATTTAGGTGGCTTGTAAAATGGGGCCATCAAGGCATCCTTCAATTCTGCGAGAGGATTACCAAATCGACTCACATAAAATGGATTATCTTTTCCATCAGATGTAGGTCGCAGAGGAAGATCCAATTCAAAATTAAGCCAAGCTCTGTCAAAATCTTTTGCACGTTCGTAATGTAGTTTATCCATGTTATCCATTCTTTCTAGAAACTTAAATCCAATGAAGCAAAACGATTTGCATTTGTGACCGAATCCTGAAGGTCAAGATTTTGTTTCTCCCAATTGGGTTGAGACCAAATTTCAACGTGGTCTCCCTGACCAACCAACACAGCCTGATTCTCTTCTGAAAGCTCGGCATAATCAGATAAGCGTTCAGATAATTGCATTTTGTCCGCCTCCTTTAGCTGTGTAAGTACCGTATTGCCTAAAAGAAGACGAGCCAATAAGCGTACTAATGGATCAGCCATATTCAGGCCGATCACCCGTTGGTAGAGTTTTGTAAAAGAGTTTTCAGACATAATGATAAGGTTTCGATCAAAGCCCTGAATCATATAAATATTGCCCGCGAGTTCGTTCAAAAAATACCCCGGAAGAGTGATGGATCTATTGGTATCGATCTGACTGGTGTACTGTCCATAAAACATAGTCTTTGTCATTCCTGATTTCATCTCAACCCGTTTTCAATTTCTTGTTGACGATATTCTAGGCAAGGAAGGCTTTTTCGGATATGAAGATATGAAGACACTTTTACAGCATCTTTCTACCAGAATAAAAATGTACATGCGATTGTCTATATTTCACACCCTGCTACTCCAATTTCCTTCCCTATGGGTGTATATAAAAGTACATCCTGGAAACTACTCATTCACAGGTCAGATTTATGGGTAAAAAATATCCTTCCCGACCTACGGAAAGGATTTAAACAAAAATCCCCTGGGAAAATCCCGGGGGATTGATAAAAACAACCTGATTGATTTCTAGCTACCTACCACATTCTTTTTTAGGGTGGTTGAGTAGATCTGAGCGTAGTAAAGGGGCGAAGAGCGTATCGAAACCACAGAATTTGGTTACTTTTACTCGCTAGTTGGTTTCCCTGGCCCGGAGCGCCAGGACGGGCGATATGCCAAAAAGCATCGGCTACTCACCTTTGCCGCACCACAAGTGCAGGCAACCAACGAACATTTCTTTTTAGCAAACTGTCAGGTGGCTAGATTAGTTTTATTCTTTGCCATCCTCCACCAACCCCTTGCGTACGGCGTATAAGGCAATTTGGGTACGATTTTCCAATTGTAATTTGCTAAGAATTTTACTCACGTTTTTTGCAACTGTACCCTCAGTGACGGTCAATTTTTGAGCAATTTCCTGATTGGCCAACCCTTTTGCAATAAACTGTAATGTTTCCATTTCCTTATTTGTCAGGGGCGAGGGTTTGTTTGTTGAGGATGAGTAATCTTCGATGCCCCGGATTGCCATCAAGGCCATTGATGAGGGGATAAATGCCTCACCCTTATAAACTTCTCGAATCGCATTAATTAATTCTTCTGAGGTGGCGTCCTTGAGCAAATAGCCCACCGCTCCCAAATTAATCGCTTTCACGATCTTCTCGGTATCACTAAATGCGGTCACCACAAGGATGCGGGTTTTTGGCGCAATTTTTAAAATTTTAGGAATGGTTTCCAACCCACCTTGTATGGGCATAACCATATCCAGGAGAATCACATCTGGCTTGAGCTCCTCGACGATTTTTACAGCTTCGACCCCATTCTCAGCCTCACCGACAACCTTGATATCCTCGTAAAATGAAAGGATTGCGGTTAATCCCTGCCTGACAACAGCCTGATCTTCTACTACAAGAACTTTAATTTGTGTGTTCATTTCATCCTCAGCAATACGGTTATCCTGGTGCCATTTTCTGAATTTGAAGCCACCTTCAGATCAGCCCCGATTTTTTTTGCGCGTGTTTGCATATTTTTAATTCCGAGTCCAAATTGATTGGAATTTTTAGTATCAAAACCGTTGCCATTATCACTGATCTCAAGCCTGATATTCACCCTGGCTTTTTTCAGCTTTACCTTTATGGCAGTGGCACTGGAATGCTTGATAATATTATTCAACGCTTCCTGGGCAATAAAAAACAAGGCAAGCTCTTCTTCGGAAGATAAATGAATAGTAGGGTCAATATCAATATTTCTTTCCACATCCGCCCGGCCCTCCACTGCTTCCAGGCGGCGTGTCAAAACAATAACCAACCCGTCCCGCTCAAGATCAATCGGTTGGAGATTATGCAAAAACAAACGCATTTCCTTCAAAGCCTGACGGGCATTAAAACCAAGATCTGTGACAATTTCTCCAGGGTCAAACTGTTTTCCGGATTCCAATTCTAAACGGGCAGCCTCTGTTTTCATGACGAGACCGTATAAACGTTGGGTAACCGAATCATGCAGATCACGGATCACACGCTGACGTTCTGCCAGGGTGCTGGCTATATCCCGACGGCGGTCACTCCTCACAAAGGAACCGATCTGCTCTGCCACGGTTTCGAGGCGAACAATTTCATCAACGCTATAGACCCTGGATTCACGGGCCAGTAATATCAGGCCAACAAAATCATTTTCAGCAATGATGGGAACCCAAAGCAAGCTGCCTGCAATTTTGTGACCAAAAAATATTGGTACCCGGGCATCATTTTGAACATCATTGATCAAAAGGGTTTTTCGAGATTTTAATAATTCTGATACAAGTTCATTTTTTTGATCAAGAAAAGCCAGGCTTTCAATATAATCCGGATTAATCCCATGATGGGCAACAAGCAAAAAGCGATTATCGTCTTTAAGTTCCTCGTCTTTTAAGAAAACCGCCGTAACCTGGCTGCTAAAAGAATATGCCAGTTGATACATTGTCGCAGTGATGAAGTCATCTATATTTTCAGAGCGGCTTGCTGCCCCGGCTATCGAATGCATCAAACTGAACATCTCATCACGGGCTTGCTGACGGGCTCCTTCCACCCTTCGGCGTTCCGAGTGGTCACGCAATAGAATCAGGGAACCGATCATTGAATCATTTGAATCTTTTAGATGCAATATTCTGATATGAAGGTATAAAAACTTATCTTTTATATTGAAAGACCCTTTTGCATCCAATTCCTGACCCGTTTCCAGGGTTCTAATAATATTGGGCCAGGGGGAAAAAATAGTTTTTGCATCTGATCCATAAAGATGCTTGCTGGTAATTCCCAGCATTTCTCTGGCAACGGGATTTGTATCCACAATCCGGTTTTGAACGTCCAGAAGCAGCCATCCCTCACGCATTTGCTCGACAACCAGATCACGTGAAAAGGGAATGGGGTCAACGGTCTTTGTTCGAAATAAGGTAAAACCAATTACCAGGCCACTGACAGAAAAAGAATACATTTGCAGGGTATACGGTTCAAAAAACAATTCAATACCCAGGACCTTAGGTAAAATGGGAATGAAGGTTGCGATCAATATGAAGAGTGTTTTTCTTCGCAAAGCACCAATCCCCATTGACATTCCTGAAACAACAATGATGATCGTCAGGAATAGTATCGTAACAACATAAAAATCATGGATATAATCCCAAATCCAAAAAGTAGCGGCTGGCTTGGGGTAGATTTGCCCACTTGTGTTTAACCCTAATATGATTCCCAGTGAAATAACCGGTTCCAGGAAAAAATAGACCTTTCGTGGAAGATCAAACCAAACTGGTCTATTTACGTATTCCAATGCGAAAAAAAGCAGGGCTGAAGCAGCTGCGGTACTCCCCAGATAGAGTGATAAAAGGACTATTTTAGAATCGCTGATCAGCTGGGTTTTGTGAAAAAAAACAAGTGCGTAACTCACCAAAAGTACAGCTGTCAAAAATAAAAAGTTCTGACTTCCAATAAGTTTTTGTCTCAAAAAACGAATCCCAATCAGAAAACCCGCCAGCCATACGATCAGAAAAAGCATGTCCATGAAATTTGGCATAATACCACTCAATATTGGGTAATGATCAGGTTTATATTCATCTCAGTTGTTCTAAAAATTCAAAGCCCCTCTTGTTCATAAATTTTCTCAGGTCAATTTTCTGATCGATCTGAGCCGTTTTGATCAATTTCAAGGCTTCATCCAGGCGATTTATCGAGGCCAGAAGGGCGCTCATATTAAGGAGGGGCTGCACCTGATCGGATGAGTGTTCAATTGCCTTTTGATAAGCTTTCTGTGCTTGTGTGATTCTTCCCAAATCTGCGTAAATATTACCACACTCATTCCAGGCGGAGGCAAGCCCGGGATCCCGGCGAATCGCTTTATTAATATCGTCGAGGGCATCAGAACGACGACCTAATAACCTTTTACCCTGCGCGAGAAGGACCAGGAAATGTTCGGTGTCCAAACCCAGGGAGTCTGCTTTTTCCAGTGCGGCATAGGCCTGTTCATAATCTTCCAGTTGGATCAGAATGATTGCCAGGCCAATATATAAGGGCGCTTCAAGTTCAGGGAAGGTATTTTCAGGCAGACCAGTAATACCCTGCTTGATGGTATCCAATGCCCCTTCCCAGTCCTCTTGCTGGACAAACAGGCCAGCTATTTCCCCAAATAAATTCACCCTCATCTGGATCGTTTCGGGCTGATCGGGTAATTCCCGCAGCATTTCATCCCGGTAAGCCAGGGCCGCATCAAAATCATTCTCAAAAATATGCCAGGGCCATTCGATCCAGGTCAGGCCCTGGAATGAGGTAGAGCGTTTGGGAGTGGCACGTTCTCCGATCAGATCAACCACGCGGTGGCGAAAGGCCCAAAAATCCGGGGCAATTAAAGAGAGTTGTCTCGCTTCTTTCTCGGTCAGCCAAACGATACAGCGAATATTTTCATCAATAAAATATTCACGATGCAGGTTCAAGGCCCGATAGGCATCCGCATCATTATCACCTCCCCCAAGGCTGAGATCAGCTATGGAATAGATCCTGTTCTCCCCTCTTCTTTCAGCAATCGATCCAGCGATATTGGCGGAATCGCTGCGTACACGAATGGGGATCAGTTCCTGGTCCAACGCTGCCAAATAAGTTGAAAGGCTGGCTTCGGCATCTTCAAACACATGCGCTGACCGATAGATCGCCAGCATGATAATAGGACCCTCCCACTGAAGTGCAAATTCAATTTCAGTAATCAGCTGGTCTACCTGTTCTGTAAAATGCTTTCCCTGTCTCATATTTTTTCTGCCCATCCAATATTGATGATCGCAATTCTATCAGATATATGAAATCTTTA
>JACNJN010000214.1 GCA_014382535.1 Candidatus Desulfolinea nitratireducens
TGATGATCCCTGTACCGCCAATGAATAAAACTTTTATCATCCTGCACCACCTTTTCCGGTTACAAAAAAAGACTCCAGGCATTTAGACACCTGGAGTCTGATTGTACTTTAAACACGAGTTTTTTTTACAACTGCGCCTTAATCTTCTCTGCAGTTTTTTTGGTACCAGCCGCTTTCAATTCGGATTCAAAATGGCCAGGCTCGGGAGCCTATTTGCGCGTAAAGTCTTTGAGATTCTCACGCACAGTGACCGCGTTTCCAAGAATACCGGTGAAAATGATTATGGCAAGTGCAGCGACGAAGGAGACGATCTTCACCCAGGGAGAATCCCAAATCAGGGGCAGGATTAATATAACCAGCCCTCCAAGTAAAAAGCCACCAAGCAAATACCGCACCATAAGTGGAATATCCTTCCATAGATCACCTAAGGTATACGAATTATCTCGCTTACGCTCGCGCTCGGCGGTCCTCCGCTGGAATTTACGCTGTTTTACATGCGGGTCGCGAGCCCGAAGCTGCTGATCGCGTAAGCGCTTGAGTCTTTCTTGTTCCTGATTTCCGTCAAACATATTGCACCTCACAATTTGAATGATATAGTGTTAAATATGTTTAAATAGTATAGCAAAAAATACTTGGTGTATTTGGCTTAAAGTTGCGCCTTGATCTTCTCTGCAGTTTCTTTGTAACCTGCCAGTTTCTCACGCTCTTTATCAACCACCGCGGCGGGGGCTTTTTTCGCAAAGGGGCTGGAGAGCATTTTTTCAAGGCGAATGATATGCGATTCTGCTTCCTTGAGTTCTGCTTCGAGCCGATCACGTTCAGCGGCCAGATCGACCATCCCTTCGAGGGGGATGAAAATCTCAATTGGACCGACGACGAGAGCGACGCTGCCTTCTGGTTTCTCTGGGATGGATTCAACGACAGAGGTTTTCTCTCCATCAAGCTTCGCCAACATTGCGATGACCTTGGCTTGCTCCTGTACCAGAGGCGTTTTCTCACCCCCCACAAAGATGGCTTCGATCCGTTTTCCCGGCTGGACACCCTTCTCCGCGCGTAAATTGCGGATGCTGCGGACCACTTCCTGTATGAGAGCGAAATCTGCGACCTTCCCATCTTCCCAGCCCTCGGGGTCCCGCTCTTCCGGCCAGGAGGCGGTGATCAGGACCTCTGACCAATCCTCAGCGAGGTCCGCGATCGGCGATTCGAGAATGGTGCTGCGCAAATGCCCCCAAAGCTCTTCGGTTACGAAGGGGGTAAAGGGGTGCAATAAGCGCAAGGAATTATCCAGAACACGGGCGAGTGTTCGGGCTGTGGTGGATTGCATTTCTGGATTTTGCATCTGCAACTTGGCAATCTCGAGGTACCAGTCGGCGAAGTCGCTCCAGAAGAAATCGTAAATCTGGCGGCCAGCTTCTCCATATTGGAAGCCGGCAAAAAGGCGTTCGACATTCCGGATCAAATCCTGGAGCCTCGCCCAGATCCAAGAGTCGGCAAGGGTCCATTTATCACCCTCACCCCCAGCCCCTCTCCCATTGGGAGAGGGGAGTCCGTTAATCATTGAGATGACAAAGCGTCCTGCATTCCAGACCTTATTGGCAAAATTCCGGTTGGCTTCCACTTTTTTCAGGCTCAGGTTGGTATCTTTGCCCGGGGTCGAACCGACCAGGAGGGTAAAGCGGAGGGCATCTGTACCGAAATCATCCATGACTGTCAGCGGATCAATCACATTGCCCTTGGTCTTCGACATCTTCTTGCCGTCCTTGTCATGGATCAGGCCGTGCAGATAAATGGTGTGGAAGGGAATTTCGCCGGTAAACTCGAGCGCATCGATGATCATGCGTGCCACCCAGAAAAACAGAATATCGGCACCGGTCTCCATAATGGAGGTCGGGTAAAAATAGCCAAGATCGGGGGTTTCTTCGGGCCAACCCAGGGTGGAGAAGGGCCATAAGCCGGAGGAGAACCAGGTATCCAGCACATCGGGATCCTGCTCGATTTTTGCACTGCCGCAATGGGCACATTCGGTTGGGTCTTCGCGGGCGACGGTGATCTCGTCGCAGTCGGCGCAGTACCAGACCGGGATGCGGTGTCCCCACCAGAGTTGACGGCTGATGCACCAATCCCGGATATTTTCCATCCAGTTGTAATAGACCTTGGTGAAATATTCGGGGATGATGGTGATGCGTCCATCCTTGACTGCTTCAAGCGCGGCGCCGGCCAGGTTATCCATTTTGACAAACCACTGCGTGGAGATCATCGGCTCGATAATTTCGCCACCCCGCTGGGAGCGCGGCACCTGGTGGAGATAAGGTTCTTCCTTGATGACCAGATCGGCCTCGCGCATATCTTCCCAGAGTTTTTTCCGCGCATCGAAGCGATCCATGCCCTCATAGGCCCCGCCATTTTCATTAACACGGGCGTCTTTATCAAGCATGGAAATCAGGGGCAGGGTATGTTTCTGGCCGATCTCATAGTCGTTAGGATCGTGGGCCGGTGTGATCTTGAGCGCACCTGTACCGAATTCGCGTGTGACGTACTCATCCGCGATGACGGGGATCTCACGTCCCAGTATGGGGACTGTCACCATCTTGCCAATGTACTTTTGGTAGCGTTCATCCTCGGGGTGCACCGCCACAGCTGTATCGCCAAGAATGGTTTCGGGGCGGGTGGTGGCGACGGGAATAAAGACTTCCGAAGTCTCCGAGACTTCGGAAGTCTCGTCTGGCGCCAGCATATATTTGAAGAAATAGAGCTTGCCCTCTTCTTCCTCATATTCCACCTCAAGATCAGAGACGGCGGTCTTCAACCCCGGTGACCAGTTGATCAGACGCGGGCCGCGATAGATCAATCCCTTTTCGTGCAGACGCACAAAGGCCTCGCGGACGGCTTTCGACAGGCCCTCGTCGAGGGTAAATCGTTCGCGATCCCAATCACAGGATGCGCCCATACGACGGATCTGGCCAGTGATCCGGTCGTGATACTCCTCCTTCCATTTCCAGGAATGCTCAAGGAATTTTTCACGGCCCATCTCTTCCCGGGTGACTTCTTCGGTCTTGAGCAGATGGCGTTCCACCATTAATTGTGTCGCGATACCGGCGTGGTCTGTGCCCGGCACCCAAAGCGTGGAAAATCCCTTCATGCGATGATAGCGGATCATCAGATCTTCTATGCTGACGAACATCGCGTGCCCGGTATGCAGTTCGCCGGTCACGTTGGGGGGCGGGATCGAGATCACAAAGGGTTTCACGTTCGGGTCAAAATCCGGCTCGTTGGGATCGTTATGCGGCTTGAAATATCCGCCGGATTCCCACATTTTATAGATACGTTCTTCGGTATCTTTAAAGTCGTATGCCTTTGGTAATTCTTTCTTTGTCATGATAACTCCTGTAAATAATTTCTACTCATGTCATTGCCTGTACTGTGCGCACATCGTCTCAATGTCCTTTGGGAGGCACACGTGCGAGCCACGAATGCTTTTTCGTGGCGCGGCAATCTCCTACATGGTTTGGGAGATCGCCACGTCGGGCTGAAACCCTCCTCGCGATGACAGAATCTGGCTTAAAACAAAACGCCTTCATCCTGGATGAGGACGAAGACATTCTCCGCGGTACCACCTCGATTCGTCTTTGTAATGAAGACGCTCTCTGCAACCGACCATCATCGGTCTATGCTGTAACGGGCATTCCCGTGCCGTTCTACTAACCCCGGTTAGGGGGCGTTCTTCGGCAATCTTTCCGGGTGACATTCGGCAGAAGGTTCCTGTGGATGCTCTCAGCCTGTGGCATTCCTTCTCTAGCAGGTTTGCTTCCGTCTACTCTTCCCAGAGTTATTTCGCTGATTATACAGATTTGGGAAGGGGGTGTCAAGCGCAACCTTTATTCCTTCTTTATATTTTTGTCACAAATACTTTACACAGCATTGCTATTATAGGAGCATCAACACAGACAATTTCTGTGAGAAAAATATAGGAGTAAAAAAATGAAAAAAACTTTAGGTACAGTTCTCGTGATTACAGTGATGGCAGTCGCAATGTTTAGCGCAGTTGGCCCAGCTTCAGCAATGTCTGAGACGCGAAGGGGTCCCGGCAATGGCGGCTATGGTAACGGTGCAAACCCAGCGGGGCTTCTCTCCCCTTATATGATTGATGCCATGGCAAGTTTATTCGAGCTTGAACCTGCTGAGCTGACTGCTCGTCTTGAGGCTGGCGAAACCTGCTATACAATTGCTTTGGAAAAAGGCTATAGTGCAGAAGAAATTGCAGACTTATTTGCAAATGCACAGTCCGCTGCTACAAAACTAGCCGCTGCTGATGGTGTAACTCTCCAGCCGCAAAAGGGGATGGGGTTGGGTGTGCAGGTACGTCTCCAGGATGGTACTTGTGATGGAACCGGTACTTGTCTCCAAACAGATGGAACCTTTGGCTTGGGCATGGGTGTCAATGGTGGCGGCAGAGGCACTCGCGGCGGACGCTAGACAATAGATAAACTAAGAAAAACCGGAGTTGCATTTGCAACTCCGGTTTTGTGTTTTATGGCAGCTATTATTTTTGGTAGTGGCTCAAAATAAATGAAAAGACGATTCTACACTTTTGGGCATTCGCCCTTTAGAGTACGCGTGCGAGGAGGTCGACAGCCCGACAAAGCAGTCTCGCAATATATAGATTTCTCTAAATTGGACGAGATTGCTTCGCTTCGCAAGCTCCGCTCGCACGAGTGCCCTTTAGGGTAAATTCACGTCATGTAGTTTATGCCACTGCCTTATTTTTTACTGATTATGCATTTACTGTTCGATAGTACATGGTAAAGCTATTCACCAGGGAAAAACCCAAATGCTCATATAAACTTCTTGCCCCGGGGTTATCCACATGTACCGATAATTTAACCCTTTGATAGCCTGCCTTCTGCAGGACTTTCATCGTTTCTATGAGCAGGGTGGCACCGATCCCCTGGCGTCGATAATCAGCATGGACTCCCGTTTGGGTGATCCAGGCCAATTCTGATCCTGAACCTTTAGTCGCTTCTTCAATATGAATGACAGTGTAGGCAACAGGGGTATCTGATTTACGGGCCAATAGCGATAAATCTGGTTGATAATCGCTGCTCTCGGGATTTGCAAAATGAGGATGCCAGGCTTCGGCCTTCATTGGGGTACCTGTACGGGTGCGAAAGGCCTCTTTGTATACTTTATAGAATTCAGCTTTATTATCTTCTGTCCATGGTTCGAAACTCAAGTTTTGGGGATTGAAAGCAGGTTCAGGTTCTTTTAGATCTCGCTCCATTTCCTGCTCAATATATTGAAGCATGTAGCCCTTTTTTTCAAATAGAGCGG
>JACNJN010000155.1 GCA_014382535.1 Candidatus Desulfolinea nitratireducens
CATTCACGTGCGGTTTTGATCGATCAAACTTTTCCTTTGCCATCTCTTTCTCCTTATTAACAAAAAAATGCTCTGACCAGCAACTAGAGCCCTCAATGGGATTTGAACCCATGACCTCGTTCTTACCAAGAACGCGCTCTACCGACTGAGCTATGAGGGCTTAGTGCTCTTCCCCAAAAAAGGGAGTGGGCGGTGACGGATTCGAACCGCCGTAGGCTACTGCCAGCTGATTTACAGTCAGCCCCCGTTGGCCACTTGGGTAACCGCCCAATTTAGATTATTAAGCCGTCACTGGTTCGAGATCAATATCGCGCCTAGCAATGAGGACCAACTATCAATGCCTTGTCAAACTTGGCACAGACTAAAGCCGACGATGGGAATTGAACCCATAACCTGTCGCTTACAAGGCGACTGCTCTGCCGATTGAGCTACGTCGGCAAGGGCATCTCTGCTTTAAGCAGAGCGATTATACCAAATGCTCATCGCGACGGCAAGACATATCCGAGAACGGCCTGGGATATACAGCGTTGGAGTTTATCAGAATTCAAGGGGCAAGTCAAGCAATATTGCAATAAATCAATTCCTTGTTGCAATCACTTGACAAACAGGGAATTTGCTGTAAAATAGAACATATGTTCGATAAACAAATCTGGTGCATATCTTATGAATTCTATTAGACGAAACTACGAATTAGCCCTTGGTGCATTCGAAGAAGCAACCTCGGATCTTGTCTCGAAAGAGAGGCGACAAGAAGCGGCGAAGCGCACTCCCCCACAACTTGCTCCCATACCCCTTGACAAAGTTCTGGCTAAATTTGGAAATTTGCCACAAGACGCCCTCTTCCTTGGGGCAGCTTATGATGGGCTTCCGATCCTGCTCAACTTGAACGACCCAACCCCAGGTCCGATCCTCATCGCCGGAGATCAGGATTGCGGGAAAACAGCGCTTCTGCAAAGGATTGCTCAGGCTACAGCGGTCACTCATAGACCGGCAGGTTTGCAATTTGGGGTCATTACTGACCACCCTGGTGAATGGGAGGGCATCGAAGAAATTAAAAACTGTATGGGAATCTTTCCGACCTTCCATAAAAGCGCAGACGACTTCATCTTATCGCTGGCAGATTGGGCACATAACAATCATAGTGAGCAGCGCTTTGCGCTTCTACTGATTGATAATCTTGAAGCGGTTATGGAGATGAACGACTCTGTGCAACAAAAATTGCGTTGGTTGCTTTTGAGGGGTCCCAATCGCCGGGTATGGCCTATTATCTCCCTAAATGCCGGACGCTGTGGGAAGGTTCTCCCCTGGTTAGCTGCATTTCGCACACGGCTTCTGGGGGCTGTGCGTAATACTGTTGACGCGGAGTCAATTTCCCCCACGCAGGGTGCGGCTCTCCATCTTCTTGAGCCAGGATTGGAGTTTGTTCTAAACGAAAATCGTCAATGGGTAAAGTTCTGGGTTCCACCTGTCTCTCCCCCATATTCTCCCCGCCCGCGAGCGGGATACCATCAATGAAGGAGGTAAATATGCAAGCAGGAATGTTATGGTTCGATAATGATAAAAAGACCACGCTTGGAACCAAGGTAAAAAAAGCGGCTGAGTATTACCATAAAAAATATGGACGCGACCCAAATCTTTGTATGGTGCATCCAAGTATGTTGGCTGAAAAGACTACAGAAGAAAACAAGATTGCCATCCTTCCGTATCAGCCAATCCTACCTGGCCATTTGTGGATCGGGATAGACGATAGCCGATATAAGAAGAAAGTTTAATTGAAACTATACATAAAAGATCTTCAGAGCGATAAACTGAAGGTCTTTTTGATTGATTGACAGAAAAGTGACAGTCACCTACAAGGTGACTGTCACTTTTTATCTATCCAATTCCCACAACCATCGCAATTGCATGGCTTTGGCTATGGCTCAGGCTGACTGACCACGTCTTTAGTTTCATTTTTTTCGCAAGGCGGGCTGCTTCTCCAGAGAGGATCAGCTTTGGCGCTCGCTTTGCGTTACGTTGAACTTCGATTTCCTGCCAGCCAATATCACCAATTCCACATCCGAGGGCTTTTGCCACCGCTTCCTTGGCGGCGAAACGCGCCGCAAGGGACTCGATCCGCCCTGCGCAATCTGCAATCTCACGCTCTGTATAAACACGCTGTAAAAAGCGCTCGCCGTGCCGCTCGATCGTATCAGCGATCCGTTTGGTTTCGATCAGGTCAATGCCGGTTGAAAGTTTCATAGTCAGGACTTACGCAAAATATCTTTTTTCTCGCTGCAACGCTCTGCGTTGTAGCTGTCTACAATACCCCAACGCAGAGCATTGGGACCAGGACTATAAAAATGCGTAAGTCCTAATAGTATCTATTAAAAAATCACGCTCCGGGCGGCGTCCTCGCCGCCGTGGACTGCGGCGGGAACCATTCTAGAATAAATTCCTGAAATAAGTATTGAAAGACTCATTCATTTCAACAGTTATGGTCCCGCCGTTGCAATGGCGAGTCTCTCTAATTCCATATATTTCCGGGCAACAGCGAGAATATCATCCAAGGTGACAGCGCGCACGAGATCAGGGTAGTGACGATAATAATCCAGGCCAAGATCATAACGCTCAATCCGAAGTAATGCACTCGCTACGCCACTGTTTGATTCCAAAGAGAGAGGTAAACTTCCGATATAATTTGTCTGACAATCAAGCAATTCTTCTTCAGTAACGCCATTATTAATGAAAAGTTCCAACTCCTTGATGATCAGATCAATCGCCTTCTCAACATTAGCGGGGTTTACGCCTGCGCTGACATACCAGGCTCCCGGGCCCTGCCCTGCACTCAGGCTGGAGTAGGCGTAATAGGCCAGGCCCGATTTTTCGCGGACAACATCCCCGATCCGGCCCATCAAACCAAATTGACCGAGAACAGAATTTCCGAGTGAGGCAGCCATGAAGTCATCGTCCAGACGCTTGGGGCCCAGAAATCCCAGCATCAGATCTGCCTGGGATTTACCAGCAATAGCATGATGACGTTGCACACGTTCTTCGAGGGGATCCTTTTCTGGCACAGTCGGCTTTGGCGGTTGAGCCGGATTCTCCCAATCGCCAAGCATTTCTTCCACCTGAGCGATGGCATCATCGGCTTCAATTGCACCGACAACCGTCAGAACCATATCTCGCGGGCCGTAAGTATTCTGATGGAATTCAGCCAGGTCATCGCGCGTAATTGCTTTTATCGTTTCAGGAGTGCCATCACCTGAATGCCGATAAGGGTGATCTGCGTAAAGAATCTCATCAAAGACGAGCTCTGCCATATCGCGGGTATCCTGGGCACGGATGGCAAGGCCGGTCAGATATTGGGCACGCAAACGTTCAATATGCTCTTCAGGAAAAGTCGGTTGACGCAAACCATCGGAAAGCATCCCCACCAGGAGAGACAAATCTTCTGCCAATGCACGTCCGCCAAAGCTGATCGTATGCATATTCGCACCGAACCCAAAACTTGCACCGACCGATTCGAGCGCATCGTAGATGGCCTGGAAATCCCGGGTTTTTGTGCCACGCAAGATAGCCGAGGCAGTGAAATCTGCCAGCCCATGTTTTTCATCTGGATCAAATAGCGAGCCCGCAGGAAGATTTCCGCGGAGCACCACAGAGGGGCTGTTAAAATTTGTTCGGCATAAGATCGTGATCCCGTTCCCTAGAACGACACGGGAAATATCATCGGCACCGGGCAGGGCGGAATTGAGATCAGTCATTTGCCACCTCCCCGTTGACGGGCAAATAGGTCCCGATGATGCGCGCCTGCGGACGGAAATATTGCTGCGCCACGCGCTGCACATCCTCAGGGGTAACGGCAGCGAGTTTATCAAGATAGGTCAGGAACCAATCGTAATCAGCAAACATCTCTGAGTAGCCCAACCAAAATCCCTGGTTGGTGATGCTCTCACTGCCATAGGCGAAGAGCGCACGCGCTTGCTTGACCGCACGCGTAATTTCTTGTGTTGATATTTTTTCATTTTGGATGCGCTCAATCTCAAGATCCAATGCGGCCAGTACCTCTTCTGCTTTTCGCTCTGTGTGGACGATCATGGTCAGATTGTAGAGGTAGGGATCAATCGTCGCCTGCGCGCCGCCATGCACACTGATCGTCAATTCTTTTTCGACCAGGGCGCGATAAAGACGGGAGGTTTTATTGGAGATGCCACCCCCGAACATATTCAGGCTGCTGGCGCCGGAGAGCAGGGTATCCAGCACGGTTAATGGGAAAAAGTCCGGGTCGGTCGCAGATGGGAAACGGTAGCAAACCTGAAGGTAGGTCGTTTCGCCCGGCCCCTCGACGGTCAGACTCAGGCCTCCGCTTGCTTCCGGTTCAGGACGCGAAAGACGGTTCAAGCTGGGTGAGGCCGGGATATCCCGATAAAGTTCCTCGATCCTCCCCAGCATTTTCTCCGTTTCAAAATCTCCGGCCACTGTGATGACCGCATTATTTGGCGCGTAATAGCTTTTGTAGTGGGCAAAAAGATTATCACGACTCATATTTTGCAGGTCGGCCATATCGCCGATAACCTTATGATGGTAGGAGTGAACACGAAAGGCCGCCGCCTGCACCGCTTCGCTGAGTTTGAACATGGGGTCATTTTCATTGCCTTCGCGTTCCGAAATGACGACGGTTCGTTCAGAGGCGACTTCCTCCGGATCAAAAATACTGTTGACCATGCGATCCGCTTCGAGACGCAGACCAAGATCTATTTTGTCGGCTGGCATGGTTTCGAAGTAGGTTGTCCAATCAAGGAATGTGAAGGCATTCCAAACACCGCCCTCACGGGAAATGGATTTATCAAGCACATTTGCAGGAAATTGGGGCGTACCTTTGAATTGCATATGCTCAACCCAATGCGAGACGCCCGTCTTGCCGGGAACTTCATCCCGCGAGCCAACGCGGTACCAAAGCCAAAAGGAGATCAGCGGCGCGGTGTGAATCTCTTTGAGCAGCACAGTCAGCCCGTTTGAGAGCGTTTTCTTGGTGATCTTTTCTGTCATGAAACTCCAGTGATTAGATTTCAGTTTTCGTAACTACTCAGTCTCCGTCAAAATGGGACGCGGATTCTCGCGGATCGGGCAGATTTACACGGTTTTTAAAAACCTTTTTGCTTTTCTCCGTGAAAATCCGCTAAAATCAGTACAAATCCGTGTTCTGTTTTTGCCAGGGTGAGTAGTCACCAATTTTCTACTATTAAGG
>JACNJN010000100.1:0-3188 GCA_014382535.1 Candidatus Desulfolinea nitratireducens
GTCTACAACGAAGAGGAAAGTCTTCCCTTGCTATTTGATGCCATCCATCAAGCCTTGGCTTCTCTTTCTCGTTCATGGGAGGTTGTCCTTGTTGATGACGGGAGCCAGGATGGGAGCCTTGGCGTTCTTAAAACCCTTGCTGAGAAAGATCCAGAGCATATCCGGGTTGTTGCCTTTCGCCGAAACTTTGGTCAAACAGCTGCCATCGCTGCGGGGATTGACTACTCAAAAGGCGAAGTTATCATTCTTCTTGATGCCGATCTCCAAAACGACCCTGCTGATATCCCCATGATGCTTGAAAAAATGGACGAAGGTTACGATGTTGTTAGCGGTTGGCGTGTTAAACGAAAAGATACATTTATCACCCGAACCCTTCCATCTCGCATGGCAAATGGGTTGATCTCACGTATAACAGGTGTAGAACTCCATGATTATGGCTGTACTCTCAAAGCCTATCGACGAGAAGTTATCACAGGCTTCCACCTTTATGGAGAGATGCATCGCTTTATCCCCGTCTTTGCCCATGCTGTTGGTGCAAAGATTATCGAGGTTCCCGTTCGCCATCATCCACGTCGCTTTGGGCAGGCAAAATATGGCTTGGAACGGATAACAAAAGTCCTCCTTGATCTTTTCACAGTCAAATTTTTGCTTAGTTATTCGGCCAAGCCGATCTATCTTTTTGGAGGAGCAGGCATAGGTATAATCACCTTTAGCACATTCCTGTTGCTATTTCTTTTTGTCAGGCGCATATTCTTTGGTATCTCAGTCTTTGGCTCGCCTATATTCCAAATTAGTGCGATGTTTTTTATCTTGGGTTTCCAATCAATTTTAATGGGTTTAATTGCAGAGTTACAAGTTCGAACATACCACGAGTCACAACAGAAACCGACCTATACCGTTCGTAAAACCATCAATATCTTTAAAAATAAATAATGCGTATCCTTGTATTAATTCATGAGTTTCCTCCTGTTGGTGGTGGTGGCGGCCGTGTTGCACAAGATATTGCGCAAGGTCTGTTCCAACGCGGTCATGAGATCGTTATCATTGCACCTCATCTCAAAGGATTACCTCGTGAAGAAGTTATAGATGGAATTCGAATCATCCGTGTACCCTCATTGCGACGTGAAGCCTTTAGAGCGGGGCTGTTCACAATGGGAGCATATCTCCTCTGTGGGCTTTGGGTGGGCCTTCGCTTAACCAACAAGTGGAAGCCTGATATTATCCACGTGCATTTCGCCGTTCCGGCCGGGGTCCTGGCTTGGGTGTTATCATGGATGAAGGGAATCCCCTACATCCTCACTATTCACCTTGGCGATGTTCCTGGTGGGGCTCCAGAAAAAACCGATGGCTGGTTTCGCTGGATTTTTCCCTTCACGCGCCCTATTTGGCGTGATGCCAAAAAAGTGATTGCTGTTAGTGAATTTACACGTCAACTTGCCCTCAAGCACTATCCGGTAGAGATTGAAGTCATTCATAACGGTGTAGATCTGATAAGGCTTGATCCTGGAGAGATTCATATTCAAAATCCTCCGCGCATCATCTTTGCTGGTCGACTTATGCTACAGAAGAACCCTCTTCAAATCGTAAGAACTCTGGCCAAGGTAAAAGATCTCCCTTGGGAATGTGTTCTTCTCGGAGACGGTCCCATGCGCGAAGATGTTGAAAATGAAATCATCCGCCACAACCTTCAGGACAGATTCACCCTGCCCGGCTGGGTCACGCCAGAGGATGTGATTTCATGGTTTGCCAAAAGCGATATTCTCTTCATGCCCTCCCTCTCGGAAGGATTGCCAGTCGTCGGTGTCCAAGCCCTTGCAATGGGTCTCGCAATGGTTGTCAGCAATATTGGCGGCTTTGTGGAATTGGTTGATAGTGGGAAGAATGGTTTTTTGGTTGATCATCTGAATGATTATGAAAATAAAATGCGTTATCTTTTGAGCAGTCCCACAGATTTGATTGCCTGTCGCGAAGCGAGCCGCATTCATGCGGAAAAATTTTCTCTTGAAAAAATCGTATTAGATTATGAAACATTTTTGTGAATTGGGTAAAGGACGTATTTGAAATGACAAGTAAAAACTTTGCAGCAATTGGCGTTGCGGGCTATATTGCCCCTCGTCACCTCAAGGCTATTCAGGATACTGATAACCGGTTGATTGCAGCCACGGATATAACTGATTCGGTTGGTATCCTAGATCGGTATACGCAAGATGTGCGCTTTTTCACTGAAATCGAAAGATTTGACCGCCATCTAGAAAAACTACGGCGCGGTCCAGAGGCGGAACGTGTTCATTATGTCAGCATTATGACCCCCAATTATTTGCATGATGCGCATTGCCGTCTTGCTCTTCGGGTTGGGGCAAACGCGATTTGTGAGAAGCCTCTCGTGATCAACCCCTGGAATTTGGATCAGCTCGCATTAGTTGAAGAAGAATATCAGGGAAAAATTAACACTATCTTGCAGTTGCGCGTACATCCTTCTTTGATTGCGCTAAAAGAAAAACTGGAAAAGGATCAATCTGGGAAGCAACATGATGTTTTGCTGACCTACGTCACCTCGCGAGGCCCCTGGTACCATACCTCGTGGAAAGGATCCCCTGAAAAATCGGGTGGCATAGCTACCAATATAGGCATCCATTTCTTCGATATGCTCCAGTGGCTTTTTGGAAAGCCCGGAAAGGTCAAGCTCTATCGCTCAGAAGACAGGAGCATGTCTGGCTTTGTGGAATTTGAACGCGCACAAGTCCGCTGGTTTCTTTCTGTAGATGAAAATGACCTCCCTGTGCCTATTGAGCCGGGCAAACCAAAAACATACCGCTCGATCACCGTAGACGGTGATGAAATTGAATTCTCTGGTGGATTCACAGATTTGCATACCCGTGTTTATGAGCGTACCCTTGCAGGCAATGGCTTCGGGCTTGATGATGCCCGCCCCTCAATTGAATTAACCTACAGAATTCGCAATACGCCCCTTTCACAGATAGATGCACTAGCACACCCATTATTAAGGAAATAGTCATGGCTGATTCTTTTATCCACTCATCCAGTTTTGTTGACGAGGGTGCCGTTATTGGCGAAGGCACAAAAATTTGGCATTTTTGCCATATCATGCCGAAGACCCAGATCGGCGAAAATTGCAATATCGGGCAAAATGTTTTTGTTGCCTCCGATGTTGTCATCGGGAATAATGT
>JACNJN010000100.1:3499-5152 GCA_014382535.1 Candidatus Desulfolinea nitratireducens
TTGGTTTATGGGAATCCAGCCCAAATCCAGGGGTGGTTCTGCCAATGTGGCATCAAACTCCCATTTAGTGTAGAAGGTCAGGATGAACATGTTACCTGCGCAGAATGCGGGATTCATTATCAAAAATCTGGCGAAGAGATTCAGCAAATTGGAGAAGGAAAATGACCAAGATAAATGTCCCCTTGCTTGATCTGGTAGCTCAATATCAGGAAATAAAACCTGAAATGGACGCAGCGATCCAGCGTGTTCTCGACTCTGGACATTTCATTTTAGGGCCTGAAGTGGCCGCTTTTGAAAAAGAAACAGCTGCTTATTTGAGCGTCGCGCATGGGATCGGGGTCGCCTCTGGGACAGATGCACTTCTGCTTGCCTTGCGCGCCCTTGAAATTGGGCCTGGTGACGAAGTGATTTTGCCCGCCTATACTTTCTTTGCCACCATCGGGACTGTTTTACATGTTGGTGCAACGCCTGTTTTGGTTGATATTGATGTGCAAAGCTATTGCATAAATATCGAGCAGACGCGCGCCAAAGTGACTTCTGCGACAAAGGCAATCATTCCCGTTCATCTATATGGGCAAGCTGCAGAGATGGATGCCTTAACCGAAATCGCACGCGAGCATGATCTGAGCATTATCGAGGATAATGCCCAGGCTTTTGGTGCAGAATACAAAGGCAGGAAGACGGGAGGAATCAGTGATATTGGCTGCTTGAGCTTTTTCCCGAGTAAGAATCTGGGCGGTTATGGCGATGGCGGGATGATTGTCACCAATAATCTTGAACTCGCAGAAAAAATACGCATGTTGCGGGCCCACGGCTGGAAGAAGAAATATTTTCCTGAAATCCTGGGATATAACAGCCGACTTGACGCGCTTCAAGCGGCTGTTCTGCGTGTGAAATTACAGCATATTGACCGCTGGAACGATGGACGACGCAAGGTAGCTCATGTTTATAGCAAGGCGCTGACAGATACACCCAATCTTAAGACACCTTATGAAGCACCAAATCGTAAGCATGTCTACCATCTCTATATTCTGCAAATGAAGAACCGCGATCAGGTTCAAGAGAAACTCAAAGAAGCAGGCATTGGCACAAGCATTTACTATCCCCAACCTCTTCATTTGGCAGAGCCTTGTCGCGAGCTGGGCTACACAGAAGGAGATTTTCCTGTTACAGAGAAGGCCAGTCGAGAAACTTTGGCGATTCCTGTTTATCCTGAAATGACTGCTGCGCAGATTGAATATGTCATCGATGTGGTGAAGAGAAGTATTTGATGAAAATCTTTACTGTCATCGGCGCAAGGCCACAATTTATTAAGGCTGCGCCGGTTAGCAAGTCACTCCGAGAAGCTGGGCACCAGGAATTCTTGGTGCATACCGGCCAACATTATGACCCCCAAATGTCGCAAATCTTTTTTGACGAGATGGGCATCCCCACGCCAAACGTTAATCTCGAAGTCGGCTCAGGGAATCATGGTTGGCAAACAGGGCAAATGCTGATCGGGATCGAGAATCTGCTCCTCGAAGAAAAACCGGATTGTGTTCTCGTCTATGGCGATACGAACTCGACCCTGGCTGGCTCATTGGCAGCCGTAAAGCTGCATATCCCAATTGCGCACGTGGAAGCGGGACTGCGATCATTTAACCGTCAAATGCC
>JACNJN010000062.1 GCA_014382535.1 Candidatus Desulfolinea nitratireducens
GCCATCCCCAATAATTATCTAATTGAAAACTGAGAGCATAAATCGTAAATACAATAAAAAACAAGAGGGGAGAATAATACCAAAAGAAAGCTGTAAATGAATAAGGGATAGGGGTGAGCAGAAGCAAGGTAAAGAGAGCGATGGCAACAACCAGACTTAAAAGGTAGTTGTACAACAATTTATTTGTTTTCATGGTAATTCAGGTATTTAAATAGTCCCCAACTTGGATTACGGTTCGTTTGTCGGCCATGCGGTATAAGTCGCCCCCAGTGTAGGATGTGGTGTTGGCGTTTCGGTTGGAAGAAGGGTTGGGGTATTTGCAGTTGTCGTTGCAGCGAGGGTTGAACCGGGAGGAGCGATAACCGTGGGCGTGACAGGCGGTTTTCCTATAGACCAGATAAACCCTATCAATGCAGAAATCGCTATCAAAAACGCTATCACCCCACCGATAATCAGTGGCAATGGAAACTCCTTTTTGAGTTTCTTAATATTTTCGGGCACCGATAATAAAATAACTGTGCTATTGTCGTGTCCGCCTCGTTGATTGGCTGTGTTAATTAACCTTTCTGCAGCAGAATCAAGATCGCTTGATGTACGGACAATGTCCAGAATCTCATCGTTCCGGACCAGATCGGTCAATCCATCAGTGCACAGGAGCAAAGCATCCCCTCTTTTCAGGCGAAAGCCCTGATTGCTTTTTTTTGCTTCGCTGTTTTTAGCAGAGGGCAAACGAAGTCTGAAATCTACTTCAGGAGGGTTTATTGATCCGACATATTGACGAATTACATGGGCATTGGGATGTTCATGCGCCTGCTCAGGGGTCAAAATACCTGTGTCTAAAGCCTCCTGGATCCAGGTATGATCGGTGGTCAACTGCTGTATCGCGGCCCCACGCATCAGATATAAACGCGAATCCCCCACGGCCCCGGCAAAAAGCCTGTTCCCAATCACCCAAACGCAAACCACGGTAGCACCCATGCCCTGCTTCTCTGAATCTTCTTTCGCAAGGTTCGCAACAGCTTGATTGGCTCCCTCCACTGCCTTCCTAATGATCTCTGTTGGTTCCTGGGTATTACTCTCTGCGATTGCCTGGCTGACATAATCCACCACCATTTCAGCAGCAACTTCTCCGGCTTGATGACCACCGATTCCATCTGAAACAATCGCGAAAAGAACAGGCGTAGCATTATCCTTTCCTGAAAAATAGGAAGAGATTGCATAGCGATCCTCATTATTCTTCCCCTCTTTCATCCCCTTGTGACTCAAGGCAGCAACAAAAAGATGCGCTCGCTCAGAAGGAATCACGATAGCCTCTCCTCAATGCTGATTTCTGGGTTCTTTTTTGCAGGAGCTTTTTCCAGGATAAATTGATAGCGCAGTGTTCCGAAGTGGATCAAGTCTCCATGTGCCAATATTGCCCCTTCACTGCTAACCGGTTCAAAGTTGACCCATGTGCCAGCGACCGAATCTTGATCTGAAATGACAAAGTGCCCGTCTTCTCCGGGATGTAACCGGGCGTGGACCGGGGAGATGGAAGGATCGTCGAGGACGTACGCAGCCTTGACGGGGTCAGTGCCAAAGGTTATTTCTTCGCCAGTCAACGGAATCCGTTTTTCGGCAGCGGGTTTTTCTTCTCCATTGAGCCGTGCCAGATAAGCTGAGGCTTTTACCCGTTTAGGGCGTCGTCCCCAACTTGGAGTGGTTAATTGTTGATTTCTTTTCTCATCATCGACTGTTGCAGGAACAGGTTGTGTCAGTGGATCGAAGGATGCTTTTTTCGCCTCTCGTCGCGCAATAGCAAAGGTGAATAATCCGCGTCTTCCTCCGACCAAAAGAATTAGGGCAAGTAAAATTCCGGCTAACGCGATCACGCCAATCGTCAGGTTTGTACTATTCCGTCCAAAAAAGGCGAGTGTCCCTGTGGGGGGCTGAACAACTGTCAGAGTGACTGGAACACCCAGACTTGTCTTGACTAATCCAAGAGAATCCTCCACTTCGATCCGCAGGGAGTGTTCGCCGTTGCTGAGATATTCGCTAATATTCCATTGAAATTTGTCGAAAGGAGGCGCGGTGATTTCTGAGACCTTTTCATCATCTACAAAAAGTGCGGCATACGTTATGGGGCGTGGATGTTCGTCGGGAAATTCAATTAAAATCTCAATAACTTGCTCTGTAGGTTGCAATAAATCAGTATTATAGGGATCGTCTTCAGGTGCCTGACGTACGATTTGCGATGGGGGAGAGATGAGCATCGGATTGGGTGGCTGGATATCAAGGGAAAAACTTTGATCGGAAGAAATGAGATCAAGTTCGTCAAATTGCACGCGCGCTGCCAGGGTATGAGTGCCTCCTGTAGCTAATTGCGATGCATATTTTAAGGTGTAAAGATGGCGGAGAGGGGAAAAATAGTTTTCGGGGTCAGGTAATGGTTCTACCCCTGAGTAGGCAAAGAAGTCTCCTCCGGTTTGGAAGGCCAGAGATTTCAGAGATGTTGCACTGAAGTGGGCGAAATAGTCATCTGAATCGATCAGCCAGATATTGACTCTCGCACCAAGGGTTGCGGCGCGTTGTGCTAAATTTTCCAATTGATCAACTGTGGATTGATCAGGAAGATGTGGCGTAAGGAAGAGAATACTGTGTTTCATTCCCGCTTGTGAATCTTGTTGCCCTTCGAGAACGTCTAAAGCAAGGGATAAGGATTCTAAACCTGGCACTGCGGCGCGGGTATCAGGCTGGAAAGAGACGAAAGAATTATGCCATTCGCTTGGTGTGGCCCCAACGAGGAGAGGCCCTGTTGTGGCGACGAGACTCATCGAGTCTTGTGGTTCGAGGGGGCGGGCTTCTGCCCACAGGCGCAGTACCTCGGCCACGCGTTCATACCGGGAGATACCAAGTTTGTCGCGTACGGCCATTGGCGGGCCGGGGTTAATGGCAACAACTAATTGGACCCCCACCTCTTCTTCGGTGAGTTCGCTTAGTGGAAGTGGTTGCCCATTCTCCAGTACGGTTACGTTTGCTGCATCTAAACCGGAAAGAAATTTACCCTGTGAATCGTATACGTCCAATAGAGCGATAATCGTTGGGAAGGAACCTGGATCCACTTTGATGATCTCTGCTCTCGCAGCTTCCTGCGCGAGGACGTGAAATCCACCTGCGAGGAGTAGAGTCGCAAAGAGAATCGATAAAAAGACTTTACGCATATTCCGATTATTGTATCTTATTTTGGGGTTTCAGGTGTTTGCCTGCCAAGGTTCAGATATGTGACTGTCCAGGCAACCTGGTTATAGGTCATGCTGACAGCCGATCCGAGAAAAGACAGGATCATCACAATTAGGAAAAATCCAGCGAAAATGCGAAATATACCCAGATCACTGGAGGGATTTGTGCTTAGCAAGAAGGGGAATAAAAACTGTCCAATGAACATGGGGATGGCAGAAATAAAACCGACTACCATCTGGAACATGTAAAGGATGAAGGACATCAGCATCAAAGGCCAGAAATTAGATTTGAGCAAATCCCAAACCAGTTGAAGTGTCTCTCCAAAGGGCAGGTCTTCAGCAGGGACGGCTGCTATACTCATAAATACCCCTGCCATGATAACAAGCATCAACGGATAGATCAGCAGCATCAGCGGGAGCATACACAGGAAGCCAAGACCGGCTGTGAGAATCCCGAACATGGCCATTAGGAACATTATTCCGCCAAAAAGAAAGAAATAGCCAAACCAGATCAGGAGCAGAATTCCGAATGCGCGCCCCAAAAAGGGCATCGTATCAGAGAGTAAGGAGTTAAAGGTCAGGCCAGATTTTCCGGTATCCAGATCTACGGTGCCTTTGGCGATGGCTGTCCAGCCCAGCGGTGTCAGCAGGGCGGATATGATGCTGGCCAGGAATATGAAGCCAATAACGACAAAAAATCCTACGGGTGGTACTGGCTGATCGAGGGAATTTAAAAAATCATGTAGTTGAGACTCCGAGATGGCCAACCCCCAGACGGTCAGACCGGAAAAAAGAAGCAAAATTGGCAAAATCGGGATCAGGCCAAATAAGAGTAAAACCTTTTCTTGCACGAGTCGCTTCCAGGATACGGTGAGAATATCACTATAATTCATTATTACTTCCATTAAACGTGACGGGTAGTTTACACGTTATATCATACACGAGAGACTTGATTCGGTCTACTTGGCTGATTCTTATTGGGGCTTGACAGTTTTTCTCAAATCACGTATATTACCAAATAGTTATATAACCAAGTGGTAATATACAAGGGAAAGCAATGCCAACTGACACCCTAAGCATCACCTTCGCAGCTTTAGCCGATCCTACCCGCCGCCAAATTTTGGCCATGTTGGCGCGCGGTGAAATGTCCGTGACGCAGTTGGCGGAGCCCTTTGATATGACCATGCCCGCGGTCTCCAAGCATCTCAAAGTGCTGGAGCGCGCCGGCCTGATCGTGCGCGGACGTGAAGCCCAATGGCGTCCAGCCAAATTGCAGGCTGCGCCGCTCAAGGAGGCCTCCGATTGGGTGGAGCAGTATCGTCAGAACTGGGAAGACAGTTTTGACAGACTGGATGCCTATTTGAAGACCATTCAGAATAAATAGAAAGGTTTTGAGAATCAGGAATATCCCCCAATCAAATTTTTATTCGTATAAAGTAAAGGATAAGGTAAAAAATGGACCAGATAACAGTAAGTCGCACCTTTGATGCACCCCTCGAAACGCTTTGGAAGGCCTGGATAGAACCGGAGCAATTTATGAAGTGGTATGGGCCGAAAGGTTTTACGGCCCCCACATGCGAAATTGATCTTCGCGAGGGTGGCCACCACTTGTGGAGCATGCAATCCCCGGATGGCAGGCAAATGTACTTCACGGGCAGCTACATGCAAAATCCGGAGCATATCGTCCACGGATTCCGGAGCATGCCGTCCACTGATTCCGGAGCATGCCGTCCACTAATTCCGGAGCAAAT
>JACNJN010000075.1 GCA_014382535.1 Candidatus Desulfolinea nitratireducens
GTATAATACTCTCCATGTTTGAATACGAACTTCAGGCCAATGAAGGCCGCGCCCGTGCCGGCGTTTTTAATACCCCACATGGCGAACTAAGGACCCCGGTCTTTGCCCCTGTCGGTACGCAGGCGACTGTCAAAATGTTGACTCCTGAGCAACTCAAGGAGATCAATGCAACGCTGGTGCTTTCCAATACCTATCACCTCTACCTGCGCCCTGGCGATGAACTTGTCCGCGATATGGGCGGGCTGCATAAATTCATGCAGTGGGATGGTCCCATGCTGACCGATTCGGGTGGTTATCAGGTTTTCTCTCTCTCCAATACCCGCAAAGTGGATGAAGAAGGTGTTACATTCAAGAGCCATATCGATGGCTCAACTCACCGCTTTACGCCTGAAAAATCCATTGCTATTCAGGAGAATCTCGGCGCGGATATCATCATGGCATTTGACGAATGTGCCGATCCCAATGACGAGGCCTATATAAGAAAAGCGATGGAGCGGACTCACCGTTGGGCAGTGCGATCAGTGGAAGCACAGACTCGTCAGGATCAGGCCCTCTTTGGAATTGTCCAGGGTGGCGTCAACCCGGATCTTCGGGTTGCTTCCGCCAAATTCATATCATCGCTTGATACACCGGGTGTTGCCATCGGTGGCTTGAGCGTTGGGGAGACAAAAAAAGAAATGCGCGATACCCTCGATGTGGTCACGCCTTTTCTTCCCGAAAATAAACCCCGCTATCTGATGGGTGTCGGGACCCCTGAAGATCTGATCGAGGGTATCCGTCGAGGGGTGGATATTTTTGACTGTGTCCTGCCAACGCGTCTGGCCCGCCATCACGCCGCATTTTCCTCCGAGGGGCGTTTGAATTTGAAGAACGCCGAATTTGCCTGTGACGAGAACCCTGTTGACTCAACTTGCACCTGCTATACCTGCCAGACCTTTACGCGCGCCTATATCCGTCATCTTGTTGTCGCAAAAGAGTTGTTGGCTGGGACCTTACTGTCTATCCATAATTTGCATGCACTCATCCATTTGGTAAAAGATATGCGCGAGGCCATTATCGATGGGTCTTTTGAAAAGTGCGTCCCAGCCTGGCTGGAACATTGGGCGGGTAACGCTTCACGCAGACAATAAAGAAAACACCGAGATAAAAACATGACATTATTTCAAGCGTTAATCCTTGGTATCATCCAAGGTCTGACAGAATTCATCCCCGTTTCATCAACAGCCCACTTATTAATTGGTCAGCGGTTACTGGGAATAGAATCCAGTGACTTTATATTTGCTTTCATCATTATTATCCAATTGGGGACCGTCCTCTCTCTTATTGTTGTATTTTGGCGTGACTTATGGAGGATTACCAAAGAATTTTTCAAAAACCCCTTCACGGAATCTGCTGATTCATTGAATCGCCTCGCCTGGTATATCATTCTTGCAACGATCCCAGCTGCACTGATCGGTTATTTAGTCCGTAATGAGGTCAAGACACTTTTTAATGAGCCCTTACTTGGGTCTGCGATTCGTCTCTTTTCAGCGGCAGCGCTAATGTTCCTGGCAGAAAGGCTTGGCTCACGCATCCGACAACTTGATTCAATGCACTGGCTGGACGCGCTTATGATCGGTTTTTTTCAGGGTTTGGCAATCTTTCCTGGAGCATCCAGATCTGGCTCAACCATTTCAGGTGGGATGTTGCGTGGATTCAATCGCACCGCATCGGCACGTTTTGCCTTTCTGATGTCAATTCCGATTATGCTGGGAGCAGTAATTTATCAGATTATTGATGTGGTCCACCTGCCTGGATTTCGGGAATTTGTCCCTGTCCTTGCGCTCGGGTTTACCAGCGCTGCCATTGTTGGTTGGTTGGCGGTCAGGTGGCTATTGTCATATCTGAATAAAAACTCACTCAATGCATTTGCAGCTTATTGCACTTTAGCAGGACTAGCGGTACTTTTATTCAATATTTTTGTTTAGATTTCCTGTTTTAATGAGGTCCCTATGAATTTCGATTCACGTAAAACAGAAATGATTGATTTGCTCAGGAAGCTTGTCGAAACAGAGTCGCCGACACACGACAAAAAGGCTGTCGACCAGGTCGGTGCAATCTTGGCGGAAGCAAGCCAGAAATTGGGCGCGTCCGTGACCATCCATCCTCAGGAAAAAAGAGGGGATCATATACTCGCTCGCTGGGGCACAGGGGAGGGGGGCATCCTTTTGCTGGGCCATATGGACACAGTTTTTCCGCTTGGTACTTTGGCTGAGATGCCCCTTTACGAGAAGGAAGGGAAGATTTTTGGTCCGGGCGTGCTGGATATGAAAAGTGGGCTGGTTATTATTCTGACCGCAATCGCTGCGTTGCGAGATGCAGGTAAAATGCCGCGCTGCCCTATAAGCGTATTATTTACTTCGGACGAAGAGGTTGGCAGCCAGACATCGCGCGCGCTGATTGAAAAATTGGCGGTCGATTCTGATCTGGTTTTGGTCCTTGAATCTGCCTTACCGGATGGTTCATTAAAAACTTGGAGAAAGGGGGTAGGCGACTTTACAATCCGCGTAACAGGACGGGCAGCTCACGCCGGTGGGGCTCATGCCGATGGCCGCAATGCCATCGAAGAGATGGCTTACCAGATATTGAAAATCCAGAAATTGACAGATTATGAAAAAGGGACCACCTTAAACGTGGGTATGATAAATGGAGGAACAGCAGGGAATGTTGTCCCGGAAACTGCCGAGGCAAAGGTGGATTTGCGCGTTCTACAGGAGGGCGAATATGAAAGGATTACCCTTGCAATGCAATCGCTGGAGTCTGTTCTGGAAGGTACCTCCATTGAGGTAAGCGGAGAACTTAATCGCCCTCCAATGCCCTTTGATGCGACGATGGAGGCTACATTTGAAAAAGCACAGAATATCGCGACAAGGGCCGGCATTTTATTAAAGGCTGGTGGATCTGGTGGCGCGTCAGATGGGAATTTTGTCGCTCCATTGGGGGTTCCACTCTTAGATGGTTTGGGAGCAGTGGGCGAGGGATTGCATTCCAGTCGTGAATATGTATTGATCGATTCATTGGTTGAAAGAACGCGGCTATTAGCTGGATTATTGCAAGAATGGTAAAAATGCGATTTCTTCCACTCATATTTTTGTTATTAATTGCAGCCTGCACACCAATGCCTCTTGTGGATGCGCCTCCCCGAATTATTACCGTTCACGCAACATCTACCACCGAGGAATGGCTCCCGCTTCTCTACGATTGTGCGGCACAAACACCGGGGTTGCTTCTATCGCGAACCCTCGATATCACCTCAGCTGACATATCTCTCCGTCTAACCGCACCAAATATTCCGGACGCGATAATTTATAAAATAGGTGAGATTGAATTGATTGTAGTGGGTAATGCAGCAAATCCTGTGATTTCCTTATCAAAATCTCAATTGGTTGATATTTATGAGGGAAAAATAAATAATTGGTCGCAGGTAGGAGGGAATGATGATGATATTCAACTTTGGATGTATGCCCAGGAAAGCGATCTCCAATTAGCGTTTAGCGAAATCTTACAAAGGGGAAGGACTCTCTCCTCTTTGGCCTGGCAAGCATTAAATGAGAAAATGGTCCGACAAGCAATTAGCAGGGATGTGAGTGCTATGGGATTAATTTCTAGCTCTCAAGAATCAGATGAATTTTATATTCTCCAATCGCTTGGTAAATATCCTGTGCTAATTGTCGGAAAAACTAAGCCACAAGGCCTTTTACACTCTCTGGTGGCTTGTTTGCAAGAGGAATAATAAATATTGATTCTTCATTCTTTACCTGTTACACTCTAACTATCATATCGGTTTAGGAGGCAGTGATGGCAAATGCAATTGGCCCTGATATCAGTTTTTATCAGGATGACGACGATACCCCTGAAGGAATTGATTTCTCCAAAATGCGTGGTATCTCAGATTTTGTGATTATCCGGGTCGGGCAAAATCAGTGGATTGACCCCGATTTTAAAACCAATTGGGTCGCTGCAAAAGAAGCAGGTCTACCGCGCGGCTCTTATTGGTATTACGATAGCCGCATTGAGCCTCAGAGACAGGCCGAAATGTGGCGCGATGCTCTAGGTGAAGATCAAGGGGAGCTCCCTCTTTTTGCGGATTTCGAAGAAGATTATGGGGGTGAATTTAAAGGATGGCGAAAATGGTATGCATTTTTAGAATACCTGAAAGAGGCCATGCCTGGCAAGGAAATTGTTGTATACACGGCTTATTATTACTGGAAAGATAACGGCCCTGATCCACAAAGCCATGCCAGCAGCCTTGAGTACTTCCATCAATATCCGCTCTGGATAGCGAATTATAGTGTTAGCAAACCAAGTGTACCTGCTCCATGGAGCGAGGATGAGTGGCTTTTTTGGCAATATACAGAAACTGGTGATGGACCTGCCCATGGTGTTGAAACCCTTGGCATTGATCTGAATTATTTCAATGGTGATTCGGCAGCATTTCGTGAGCGTTTTAATATACCAGATGCCCCTCCTCCCTCAGGAAATATTACCTATAAGGTTGACCTAAGTTTACGAGAGGGTCCAGATACTAATCAAAACGTGTTGGGGACATTGGAACATGATGAAATCCTAAAAAAAGTGGGGTCCAGCAGCGATGGAGACTGGCTAAAACTTGAGCGGAAAGATGGACAGTCTGGATGGAGTCTTAAGCAGTACTTAATTCAGCAGGAAGCTCCTGATCCAGACCCGGACCCCGATCCCGATCCAGTACCAGTACCTGTGGAGCAATGGGGACGGGTTTTGCCGACAGCCTTGAATATTCGCGAGGGGGCTAGCTCGCTACATGCTATTCTTGGCACACTTGCCCAAGATCAGATTGTGAAGGTTCTTGAGTATAGTGATGATAAAAGCTGGGTGAAAATTCTAGATGAAACTGGCGGTCTTAGTGGTTGGGGTGATTCCCGCTATTTTGTTTTTCTGGATAGCCCTCCCAGCACAGATCCCGACCTGGACCCTGAGCCTGATCCCGATATTGACAAATGGTTCCGGGTGACACCCATTGCCCTTAACGTACGTCAGGGACCAGGCACAAATTTTGAAGTTTTGGGAACAGTTAAACGCAATGAAGTCGTTGAAAAGATCGAAATGAATCCTGATGAAAATTGGTTCAAAATTCGAAATATTGAGGGACTTGTTGGTTGGGTTTATGCATCGTATCTGGTTGAAACCGTTGCTCCGGAAGGGCCATTTCCAAATCCAACCCCAGATCCTGAACCAACCCCAAATCCTGACCCCGACCCGGAACCAGTGCCGGGAAATGAGTTTTTGGGGCGATATCAGGTAACTACCCTATCATTGAATGTTCGGGAGGGACCAGGACTTTCGGAACCGGTGGTTGGAAAGGTCAGTCAAAATGATATCGTTCAGATAGTCGATGTAAACGAAGATGGGAGTTGGCGCAAAATTGTAAAAGACGATTTGACCGGTTGGTGTTCGGCTAAATATTTAGCTCATTATCCGCAACCAATTGCAATGAACAAAAAATATTTCAATAAGAGCGTTCGTTATATCCGTGAAATTTACCAAACGCCACGCAAGATGATTGCTCATGTTTTGGTGATAGACACGAGATATGAAAAAATGGATTTTTTAGTCACACCGCCGGATCATAATTCAGATGCTGCGCCAGTTTGCGGTCGGACGACATCTGAGTTTTTGACTCGACATGGCCTTCAGATCGCAATCAATGGAGATGGATACAGGTATGTCAACCCCTCTGAAGCTCCTGCTCTGTCTTGCCCGGAAGATAGGGATCTATTGAATCCCAATAGTTATGCAGCCTCTCGAGGAAAGGTCTATTCACAGCGCTGGACGAATGAGCACCCGATCTTATATATTAGCAAACAAAATGCGATTGCATTCAATGAGCGCAAAGGTGGACTTTATAATGCTGTTTCGGGCGATCGAATGCTTGTTGAAAAAGGAAAACCTGTCGCTGGCTTAGACAATACGACTCTGGAGCCACGCTCTGCGATTGGAATGAGTTCTAACGGTCGTTGGATGATATTAATCGTTATTGATGGTCGTCAACCAGGATATAGCGAAGGCTGCACCTTCCTTGAATTAGCAAACATGTTGATCAAATTTGGCGGCGTTTATACCGCGATGAATCTTGATGGAGGTGGTTCTTCAGCGATGGTGATCGAAAATAATGGCGTTGCTGATCTATTAAACTCTCCAATTGAAGGTGGCATACCCGGGAAAGAGCGAAGGGTTGCCAACCATTTGGGAATTGAAATTAGATAATTATAAAAAATAGATGAAAAAAAAGTCTCCATTAAAGAATAATTGAATGGAGACTTTTTTAGTAAATTCAAATGGAGCTTAGATAAACCCCTGTTTCACCAGCAATTCCGCATTATAAATAGAGCCACCTGCTGCGCCGCGAATGGTATTATGAGAAACGACGACCATTCTTAAATCGAAAAGATCGTCAGCGCGAACGCGACCAACGACGGTGGTCATGCCCTCTGTGATATCGAGCCGTGGCTGGGGGCGATTGGCTTCGCTCCGGAGGCGAATAACCGGCTGGGGTGTGGAAGGGAGTTGACGGGAAATTTCCGGAGCCTGGTATTCGCTCAGGGTACGAGCAGCAAGCCCAATGTCGCCGGGCGGATCAGCAAGTTCGACCGTCAAAACAACGGTATGTCCATCCACTACCGGGACACGATTGGCGTGAAAGGAAAATCCGATTTCCGCTAATTCCAATTTTCCATCATTAATTATTCCAAGCATTTTGCGTGGCTCCCAGGAAGCCTTTTCTTCCTCGCCGGGTATATATGGAATGACGTTGCCAAGGATATCGAGCGAAGGAACACCGGGATATCCCGCTCCTGAA
Source organism: Candidatus Desulfolinea nitratireducens (assembly GCA_014382535.1). GTDB lineage: Bacteria > Chloroflexota > Anaerolineae > Anaerolineales > Villigracilaceae > Desulfolinea > Desulfolinea nitratireducens. The sequence goes on from JACNJN010000075.1 coordinate 6,875, forward strand.
ATAGCCTGCATGGATGTGGCAAAAACACGGCGAAGGCCAAAGGAATTTTTTAAGGCCTTTAATGCAATGGTCATACCCGTGCTGGTGCAATTTGGATTGGTGACAATAAATCCATCCCAGCCTTGTTTGGCGCGTTGAGCAGGAATCAGGGCGGTATGCTCAGGATTTACCTCAGGCAGTAAAATCGGCGTGTGTGGGTCTTGTCGAAATGCGCCCGCGTTTGTGCAGACCGCTGCGCCAGCTTTGGCAAAGAGGGGCTCAATTATTTTGGCTTTTTCTGATGGAAGTGCGGAGAAAACCAGTGGCGTTTGTATGGATTCCGGGAATGAGGGGGTTACTTTCAACTGGAAGATGCTTTTGGGGATATCGGTTGGCAATAACCAGCGGCAAACTTCGCCGTATTTTTGTCCTTCAGTGCGAGCGGAGCCTGTGACGGCAATAACATCAAACCAGGGGTGATTTTCAAGTAATTGGATAAAACGCTGCCCAACCGCTCCTGTTGCGCCCAAAACGGCAACCGGGATTTTATTTTTCATAAATATATGCCTGGTTTTTTTCAACCAGTAATAAATTGGTGTAGGGTATGAATAGCCTTTTCAGTATCTTTTGCAGTGACAATCAAACTGATCGCCACTTTTGAGGACCCTTGCGCGATCGCAAGAATATTTACATCGGCCGATCCCAAAGCACTGAATATCTGACCCGCTACTCCCGGGGTATGTTGGAGACCATTGCCAACGGCGGTGATGATTGCGACTTCATCGGTCGCCCAAACGCGGTCAATATCTCGGCGGGCAAGCTCTGTAGCAAATGCAATATGCAAAGAATCGAGAACGGCTTCGGCTGATTCGTTGGGGACAGAGAAGGATATGCTCTGCTCAGAAGATGCCTGTGTGATAAGCGGGACGCTGGTTCCGGTTGCCGCGACGGCGCCGAATGTCCGGGCCGCAACGCCCGGAACCCCCAACATGCCGCGCCCCTCGACCGTGATCAACCGTTGATCTTGAATCGCCGTGACAGCCTTGACGATACCCCTGGCACCGTTTTTGATCTTTGGGGCAACTTCATTATTTTTAGTTACCCGGGTCCCCTCATCTTCTGGTTTGAAAGTGTTACAAATCCGCACGGGAATCCCCACTTCAACAACCGGGCGAACAGCTTTTGGATGCAAAACTTTTGCCCCAAAATAAGATAGCTCTGCCATCTCACGATAATTCAATTCGGGAATTGTTCTTGCGTCTTCTACAATACGCGGATCGGCTGTCATCACACCGCTTACGTCTGTCCAAATCCAGACTTCGTCGGCGGGGAGGGCTGCTCCGATGATTGCTGCAGAATAATCTCCTCCACCGCGACCCAAAGTGGTGGTAATGCCTTCTTTTGTTGCGCCTATAAAACCAGTTAAAACTGGAATTTGTTTTTGCATCAACATGGGGATCAGAATATTCTGTACATTTTTGGCAGTTTCTTCCAAATTTGGGTGCGCAGCTTGAAAACAGTCATCAGTGACAACAATATTTGTTGCCTCAACGAATTGGGCAGGAAAACCTGCTGATTTTAAAATGCCTGCCAAAAGACGAACAGAGAAGCGTTCCCCCAGGGACACAACTGCATCAAGTGCGCGGGGGGTAGCCTCTCCTAAAATGCTGATTGCGCGACATAAATTGGCAAATTCCATGGAAAGATGCTTTATTTCCTGTTTGAGTTGTGCGCGTTCTGCCGAACTGGGAACGAGTTTCTCAACAATCGAATAATGTTTATTTTGCAACTCAATTTCTGCTTTAGAAATGAATACTTCGTCACCTACGATGGCGCGCTCTGCACTTTCCACAAGAAGGTTTGTCACCCCCGCCATTGCGGAGGTGACAATGATCATTCTGTCCCATTCTTGCCGACATTTCCGGACAATTTCAGTTATGTGTTCTATTGCTTTCGGCGAACCAACAGAGGTGCCGCCAAATTTCATGACAAGGGCAGAGGGGGATTTGCTTTCTTTAGACATTGGCTGTTTCCAGTTTAGTTTGCAGATTTCTTTTCAATGAGCAACTTCCCGTAAGCTTGCAAGACCTGATAATATGGCAGGATGCTGGGGATAAAATGCCGTTCCTGGGAAGAGTGCGGCCCGATTCCGCTTTGCCCCCAGACCACTCCCTGACCTCCAGGGGCGAAACGTGCTGAGGTGCCCGGTAATTTTCGTCCAAGACAGGCTTTTTCTCCCGAAGCGAGACCAACCGCCTCAATTAAAGGTTGCAAGTATGGGTTGGTGGGGTCGCAGGCGATCCCGCCCTCCATGGCTCCGATCTGAATTTCCAGTCCATTTTCGTAGCAATATGCCTTCGTCTCATTGATCAGGGATTCCAGATCGTCCTCCGGGATACTGCGGATTTCAACGCCCATAATCCCATGGTCAGCGGTGATATTGTAAATGCCGGGTGAGCCGATCTGGATGAAGGGGAAACGAACCTGGGACTGCCATTTGTCAGGGCTGCTGAGGGTGAGATATTTATTGGCAAGTTCCTGAATTTTTGCGCGGGCATGAATCAATTGATCAGAAAGATCAGCCTGTGCACCAGCGATGCCAGAATGCCCACGCTGCCCGGTGGCTATCAAATCAAAGCGCATAGCACCTCGATTTTCGGTGCAGATCTCACCCCAAAGTCCCTCTCCGCTTTCTTCTGTGCGTTCTCCAGCAATGAAGATATCAGGAGAATAGCCTGATTCTTTCTCAAGTAAGTTCAGGACGTGAGGAGTTCCCATCGCCTCACCCTCTCCGTTTTCTTCGTTCCCGACCAGAAGGAGGTTGATTGGCGGATAGGGCGCTCCCTGCTTGAGAGTATCTTTAAGCCAGACCATATAGGTCGCAACGACGACCTTCATATCACCAGCCCCTCGGCCCCAAAGATAATCCCCTTCGATGCGGGGTTTAAATTGACCATCATCGGGATCTGGTTCCACCACATCGAAATGTCCGCTGAGCATTACTGGAGCCAATCCTTGGCCAGGAAATCCGACCAAAATCGACGGGTATTTTTGTTCGTCAAAGAAACGCACAGAAAGTCCATGGCTGCGAAGATAATCGTAGATAAAGACTCCGGCACGATGAACTTCGTCAAGGCGTTCGTTGGCGCTGGCGGTAACTGAAGGGATGCGGATCAAGCGGATGGCGAGATCAACGATCTCGCTGGTTATGTTGGGGTATTCGATATTAATCAGATTCTCCTGTTTGGCACTATAGCGAATTGGAGCGAGCGGGTCTTTGTGGGCCTGGCTGCGTAAACGGTTAAGAATATCGCCCAGCTTTTCTTTTTCATCATCCCAAAGAGCGACACTGGATGCTATATATTCTACTTCTTCTTCGATCATTTTTTCATGCTTGGTAACAATCTCCCTAAAAAGTTCTGGAGGGACTTCGTCACCTAAGCCAATTTGAGCGCGAACTTCTTCGCGCAGGCGTTGGGCCGTATTTGGGGCGCCGGCAACCATCTCTTTGAGGGGATGTAGTTGATCCCATTGATCCAGCGCTTCTGCCAAAGGACGCACTTTATCGAGGGTCCAGCGGAGAAATTCGCGCATGGTGATGGGTTTACCAGTAAATGGGTTGTCAATTTCCGCCACTAATCCTTTTTGACCTGCGATTGTTTCATTTCGACGGGCGCGGCGAATATCCTCGCTGTCATAACGGAAGGCCCGCGCAAATTCGGGATCGGCGTAGATGCGCATCATCAGGAGATTCTTCAGGGTCATATTCGCAAGTTCGAGATCGAGGGGGTTTCCGCCGTCATCGGTCCGCACCTCAACCCGGGTCATTGGCAAATCCACACGGGCAAGCATATTCTGGATCTCGATCTGATGTGCCATCTCATCAAGAGATTGAACTTCGCCGGATGCATAAAGCCCGCTCGAATAGAGGCGTTCCAATTCTTCACTGGTGACTTCCACAAGCCTTTCGACTCGTTCTTCAAGGGAGCGAGCCCGAACGGGCATCCAGTTATTATTGCCAAAGCGGACACCTTGACGAACAAGATCATATGATGTTTGCAGATAATCCTGATGGGACCTGTAAAGATCAGGGACATCGAGGGCTGGAGGCTTTGGGAATATTAGACTGCGAAGCGAATTATGTTCAGTGAGGATAACTACAGCTCGCCCGTCACGTATTTCTGATTGAAAAGGTGATGATGCTGACGTCGCAATGAAGAGGGGCGCGAATGCCCGCAATAGTCGTGTTGCAGTAATATAGAAATCGTTTTTGTAATTATCCAGATGAGTGTCTTTCCGCGCTGATGCAGGCAGGTGCATAAAATCCCAGGCGAGGAGCGGTTCGGGGAGTGAGATATTGGCGTGATTTCCCGCAGTTGAGAGGGCGTCACCATAGGTGTCCACACAGCGTTCAATATAGCGACGCTTGGCGATATGCCAGCCACCAGGAATAGAATCATAATTGACGGTGGTCTGATAGGGGAGATTACCATGCCAGATGTGGAGCTTTTCATCAAATTTCTGCCCGGCCTGATGGAGGGCATTCAAAACCACCCCTTGAAGGATGCGTCCCTCGTAGATAGCACCCCGTGCCGAATAATATGGGTGGGTGCCCCATTCGATCATCCATTGAAAGGCCTCGAGGTCGGTCAGATCTCTCACACTTTCAGGAATATGATTCTCACGAAGATAATCAACAAATGATTTTTTACCCGGACCGGTACCGACAGTCAGGAGGGGTCGCAAATCAGAATCAAGTAAAAATAGTTCAAGCTCCAATCCGCAGGTTCCATATTGAGGGTAATCCTGTCGGGCTGTTTCGAGAGAAAGCTGGTATTTTTTGGCAAATTGACCGGGATTATAGGTCATATTCTTTTCCCGCAGCGATGATGAGAAGCCGAATCGTGTTGGATTTTGGCTTGATCCCGTTTTTTTGATTCATTCGAGGGCCTTCAACCCTTCTAGCAAACGCTCTGCAGCGCCCTGGGTTCGTTCAGGTGGCGTAGCGTAAGAAAACCGGACCCAATCTTTTCCATAAGCTGAGAAGAAACCTCCTGGAACAGTCGCGACCCCATGTTCTTCGGCGAGATACTGCCCAAGAGCCTCACTATCTTCCCAACCTTTGGCTTTGATCCAATCCCCAACATGAATAAAGGCATAATAGCCCTTGCCGATAATATATTTGAAATTTTCTTTCTCAAGAAAGGTTTGCAAGACTTTCCGGCTGGCGTTGGTCGGCTCCACAATGGAGCGACTGGCCTCTTTATAGCCCATTTCATAAGCAGCCATCGCAACAGCCAGGCCATAGAAGGAGGGGATCACATTGTGCGAGGCGCGCGCGACGATAAATTTGCTGACTGCTTCGGGAACAATCAGATGCGCACTGCGGATATTCGAGGCACCCAAACTTTTTGTCAGGCCATCGAGGAAGATCAAACGATCCCGTTCGGCAGGCGTGAATTCGCGAAGAAAAGCATTGATATCCATTGGTTCCTCATCGGTGACCTGATGATAGATCCAGTCATAGAGAACGAAGGCAATCCCGGCCTTGAGGGCGGCTTTTCCCAGTGCAATTTGTTTTTCGGGGGTAATCGTCTGTCCGGTGGGGTTATCGGGATTTGTGACCACCATCCCGGCGATCTTGCGACCCGATTTGGCGGCAAAATCTACACTGGCCCGGATGCCCTCCTCGCTATAGGTCCAGGCCTCCTCTTCGCGGCCCGGGGCAAGGATCACGTTTGCTCCCACACCGTAAGGTCCCCAGTTATAGGAAAGCCACGGAACACGGGAAACCAGCAGGGCATCTCCCTGACGTCCATGGCCAAGACTGAGCATGGCTTCGTAGGCTTTAACCAGGGCATCACGTCCACCGACTGTTGCGATAATATTAGCGGGGCCGACCCCAAGGCCGGGGGAAAACTGCCAATATTTTTCAGCGACAACCTCGCGGAAAGCGACTGTCCCAAAGGGAGAGTCGTAACCTGTGCCATGATCGATCTGCATCTGGGCGGCGCGCTCAAGGATTTCAGGAGGTGTACCAGGCAAACTGGCCCCGCCATCACCCTGAGAAGCGTCGTAGATGGGGCTGTCAGGCGCCTTTTGCTGATATTGATCGAGCGATTTTTTGATCAAAAACATCCTTGATGCTGGAATATCGGTCATTTTTGAAAGATGGTCGCTGGATGGGACAAGATTCTCCTGGGGAACTACAAAAACGGGTTGATCTGGTGAGGTGGGCATTTGCATCATTCTCCTTATTTAAAGAAAAAGCCCCGAAATTTATCGGGGCGTTATTACGTTTGCTAGCGGAATAAACTTACTTCTCCTTATAGCTGCGCGCCAACGTCCCGTAATGCTTACGGGTAGTCATATTGTTAGTATTATTGGTCGCGGAAAGGTGATAGTTTTTCATGTTGGGCGAAACTATACCACTCAGAGTGAGCATCGTCAAGGAAATCGATAGAAAACGGTCAAATCTTAATGATTTATGTGTTGAAAGAAAACTCATCGCCTTCAAAAAACGAAAATAATAAAAAGGCCCCGTTCCTTTTGAAGGAACGGGACCTTGGGTTATCACTTGAAATTAACCCAAGAGATCGGGTAATTCTTCGGGGTGTTTGGCAACCCGGACACCTGCCTCTTCGAGGGCTTTGATCTTATCAGCTGCTGCGCCAGAGCCAGATTGAATGATCGCGCCGGCGTGGCCCATTCGCTTGCCGGGTGGGGCGGTTTGCCCTGCAATAAAGGCTGCGACAGGTTTGGTCATCCTCGTGGCAATAAACTCAGCGGCCATTTCTTCGTCCGTCCCGCCAATCTCACCGAGCATGACTATTTTGTCGGTTTGGGGGTCCTCTTCAAACATGGCCAGGACATCAACAAAGTTTGTGCCGTTGACCGGGTCGCCACCAATGCCCACGCATGTGGATGCGCCCATGCCCTTTTGTTTGAGGGCGTAAAGCACTTCGTAGGTCAGGGTTCCAGAGCGGGAGACTGCCCCGACATTGCCGGGGATGGCGATATTGCCGGGAATAATACCAACTTTGGCCTCGCCAGGCGTCAGCAGACCGGGACAATTTGGGCCAAGTAAGCGTGTGTCGAGTTGGTCGATATACGCACGTACGCGCATCATATCTTTGACGGGGACACCCTCGGTGATGCAGACAATAAATTCAATTCCTGCATCTGCGGCTTCAAAGATCGCATCTGCGGCGAAGCGCGCCGGGACAAAGATCACGCTGGTGTTGGCGCCGGTCACTTCGGCGGCGATTTTAACGGAATCAAAGACGGGGACCTTGCCATCCAGCACCCACTCGCCACCCTTGCCGGGGGTCACGCCTCCCACGACATTTGTTCCATAATTGACCATCTGATTGGTATGAAAGAGACCTTCATTTCCTGTGATGCCCTGCACCAATAGACGGGTTTCCTTATTAATTAAAATGCTCATCTCAGGCCTCCCTGGACGCAGCGACGGCTTTCTTAGCGGCGTCGGCAAGGGTTTCTGCAGTAATCATATCTGCTTCGGCGATCATTTTACGGCCCTCTTCAGCATTGGTCCCCACCAGTCGAACGACCATGGGTACATCCGGTTTAACCTCATCAATGGCTTCAAGAACGCCTTTCGCGACTTCATCACAACGAGTGATGCCGCCAAAGATATTGATCAACACAACCTTGACATTTGGATCAGAAAGAATAATGCGGAAAGCAGCGCCCACTTTTTCCGCATCTGCTCCGCCGCCAATATCCAGGAAATTGGCTGGGCTGCCTCCAAAGAGTTTGACGATATCCATCGTTGTCATTGCCAGGCCCGCACCATTTACCATACAGCCAATCTCACCGTCAAGTTTGATATAAGACAGATCATGTTCGCGGGCGATGGTTTCAGCCTCAGCCTCGACGTCAATATCGCGCATCTCGGCAATATCGGGGTGACGGAAGATAGCGCTGTCATCGATCAGCATTTTGCCATCTACAGCAAGCAGAGTGTCTTCATCTGTAATGACCAGGGGGTTTATTTCAGCAAGGGTTGCATCACTTTCATTATATGCCTGCCAAAGCCCACTGGCGATCACGCCAAATTCTTTCCAGTGCTTGCGGGGTAATTCAATGCTGGCAGCAATATCGCGTATTTGGTAACCTTGTAAACCTAAAAGAGGATGGATATGGGCTTTGATGATCTTCTCAGGGGTCTTGCGTGCAACCTCTTCGATCTCCACGCCACCTTCAGCTGAGACCATCATGACAGGCATACGCCTGGCACGGTCGTTTGTAATTCCAAGGTAAATTTCACTTTTGATATTGGTTGCTTCGTCAATCAGTACCTTTCGTACGGTAAGCCCCTTGATATCCATGCCTAAAATAGCCGCAGCATATTTTTCTGCCTCCTCCGGGGAGTTGGCAAGTTTTACACCGCCGGCCTTTCCGCGTCCGCCTACCAAAACTTGAGACTTAATAATTACGCGACCGCCCAAATCTTTGGCAATATCCCGCGCATCTTTTGGCGTAATTGCGACATTCCCGTTTGGAATGGGAACACCATATTTGGCGAAGATGCGTTTGGATTGGTACTCATGAATCTTCATTCAGACTCCTTCATAATTAAGGATTATTAATTCTAATTTCAGGACTTTATAATTCTACGAAACCAAGGTCATTGCGAATGAAGTGAAGCAATCTCCCGCTCTGAGATTGGGATTGCTTCGGCGGGAAAACTGACTCGCACGTGTGCCTGCGGCTCAGTACAGGCAATGACGGAATCGTATCCCATTTAATTTAACAAATCGATTATACCATCGGCAAAAAATCACAGAGCAAAATTTATAGCACCTGTGATTTTTGTCTTCACACTATATGACAATGGAATGTGGTTTTGTTAATCCGGCAAACTGAAACGCATTACGCGGTGATTTCCCGCATCTGTGACCCACACATACCCTTCCTGGTCAACTGTAACTGCTGCGGCAAGTCCAATACTTTGGTCATCGTAACCAAAATCACCCCAGGTTCGAATAAATTCGCCATCAGTAGAGAATTGTAAAATACGATAGCTTTCAGGATCCGTTACAAAGACCGCACCATTATTATCGACTGAAATAAAGGGTTTATTGTCAAGAGATTGCCCATACCAACCAGCGATTTCCCATTGATCAAGCGGGAAGTACAAAGTTCCATCTAAATTGTGCGAAAAAGACTGGACTCGCTGATTCCAGGTATCAGTGACATAAACTATACCCTTTGAATCGACGGCAACACCGACTGATTCGTCGAATTCACCTGCACCCATGCCTGTTGTACCGAATTCTGTGATATAGCCTCCGTCCGCGTCAAAAATAACAATCCGCTTGTTTCCGGTATCTGATACATAAACCTGGCCCTGGGCATCAACCGCAATTCCCCGCGGGCCCCAAAAGGCTTCACCATCTTCAGCCTGGCCGTAATGCCCCCAACGTGTGATCGGTGTCCCGTCAGGATCGAATTTTTGGATGCGATGATTCCAGGTATCCGAAACGTAGACGGAGCCATCAGGACCAACTGCAACCCCCCAGGGTTCATTGAGTGTTCCACCGGGCAAATCATCAAAGGTCGAGTCCCCAAATTGACCCCACATATTAATAAATTGGCCTTCCTTGTCAAAATGCTGTATACGGTGGTTGCGGGAATCTGCTACATAGAAACTGCCGTCAGGGGCAAAAGCGATTCCGCGCGGGGCGTCAAAATCTCCTGGATTTGTACCATTGGATCCGATTGTGAAATCAGCGCCAAGCGTAATTGTATTCTCTTGATAGGGGTCGATAATTGTTTCTTCACTTGTTGCGGGGGTGACCCCATAATTCCAGACTTGAGCCGCGACATCTTTTCGAATATAGAGTCTCATATCATCGGAAGGATCCCAGTTTATGGCTGTCAGCGTTTCTTTTCCAGTTGCCTTTGCATATTTGCTGTAGTCCCGATTTGCCCAAATATCAAAAATAGCAGCGAACATTTCTGGGTTTGTGAATACCTGGCAAATTCGGGAATAATCTATTCCTTTGAAAGTTTTTAGAATACTCCAGACACCAGTGCACGGATAGCTTTCATCAAACTCCAATTCAGCGTTACGCTTAAAGGTTAGCCCGTAATAATCCTGATTCGGCCACCACATGCGAATATAGTCGCTCCGATAGTAGCCCTGCCCGACAACAGGTTCGATCTTATCGAAATTTTTTGCATCAACAATGATGACAACCGAATCTCGCAAGGAGCGAGTGGGGGCATCAAAGGAACGGAGATTAGTATAGTCCCGGAGATACCAGACAAAGGGCCAGGAAATACCAGTATCCGGAGCGCTTGCATCGTAGGCAATGATGGCACTAAGATCCCCGGTGGTGCGCTTGGAGATTTCCTCGACTTGTACCATCACATCTTTGACGCCCCTCGCTGCGTGGGCATAAACGAGATATTCTTTCGCGCTATCGTAGTTTATATAAGCAGCCCTATAAGCAGCACGTCCCGTCAATAACGCAAGCAGGCCAAATATCGCAAGTAAGGCGAGGCTCAGAGCCTCTTTCAATGTCCACTTACGGAAAATGAGGACGAGCCCAACTGCGCTGATAATGGAAGCGATCAAAGGAAACAGGAATTCATTGGTGGTTTGGAGTTGTTCCAGGGTTTTACCCTGAAAAGGAAAATTTGATCCATTGATACCAAGCAGGGCATTTGCGAAACTCGTAAAAAAGACAAATACGAGTGCAGCTGCCAACCAGCCTCTTTTTCTATGAATATCTGCCCAGGGGAGGCTTTTGATAAGATGATTTAATCCCCAGCCAGTGAGAAGGATCATCGGGAGGGTAATATGATAGGTAAGCCAGGGCATCCGCTCGCCAGCATAGGAATAGGCAAGCACACTGCTGAAGACCCACCAACCAAGGAGGGCAAATGGAAGCGAGGGAGAAAAAGGTTCGGCTGAGTCGGAGTCCGGTAGTTTTGAAATCTCTGTATCTTCAGTATCCGAAACGGGTGGCGATGATTTGCGTAGTCCAAAGAAAATGGCAACCCAAACACCAAGGGCTGGTAAAAACTCGTATATAGGTATCTGAATAAAGATATAGTAATACCAGGGCTGGCTGCCGCGGGCCACCTCCTGTTGGACCAGCCAATATCCCAGGGACCCGAAAAGTCCTGTAAAAAAACCGGCGCTATTTGTAAAGATGGTTGTAAATAGCACCGTGAAAACGCAGTAAAAGAGTAAAGCGTTTTTCCAATATAAATCGGCATTCCACCAAAGGCCAAGGGCAATACTGAGGCCAAAGGTGATAGAGATTGCCACACCAATTTGAATAAGTTCCTCGGTGAGGAGCCCCGTCAACTCTGGGGTCGTGGTGGGGATACTCCAGCCAAATATCGTGGAGATAAGGGGAGTCAACAAGGGAAGAACGAGCGTCCCCGTTAGCATCAGCAGATCAAAGGAGCGTTCGGAGCGTATTTTCTCCCAGCCAAGACCTCGGATAAGGTAATAAGCCGCAATCCCAAACGCTGCCAGGGCCAGTAAGCCTAAGATTGCGACCCACGGGATGATTCCTGAAGGTGGTAAGGCCATCGTAGGTTCGGCAAGAGGGTTAGCCGGAAGGGCAGTCTCTGCAACCGGAGCAGGGGCTTCCCCCTTGCCGAGCAGCCCTGCTCCGAGGGCGCCACCGACAAGGAGAATAGCAACCGCCACAAGGGTGACGAAATTATTCCGGGCTTTATCATTTGACCAGGACTTGTGGAGTATTTGCCAGAAGAAATAACTGGCAAGAAATAGCAGAATCTGCGCGGTGTAAATAAAAGCGGTTTCTTTGGATGTGAAGTTGAACAACAAACTGATCGTGAGCAAGAAAAGATATCGTTTATCACCCTTTTCCAAAAAGCGCAAAACTGCAAAGAGCATCAATAATCCGGCAAATCCGCTATAGGGTTCGTTGCGGACATAACGCCCATAATAAAGCATATAAGGGGAAATGAGCATGAGAAGTGCGGTAATCAAAGCGCCGGCTTTGCCTAAATAACGCCGCCAATACCAGACCATCCAGATGGTGGCGATACTAAAGAGCGCTGCGGGGATGCGGGCGGTAAAATCGTTGACCCCAAAAAGATAATAAGCCAGAGCAAGAAGATGAAATTGCTTTGGCCCATGCATCATTGGGGTATGTTGATAGCCATCGCCTTTATAGAGCAGCCAGGAAAAATAAGTGTGCAGACTTTCATCATGGCTCATCACGCGCGCTCCAAGTTCGTAAAAACGACTTAATAAAGCGAGAAATATGATGATGCCAAAAAGGAATACCTCACCCGTGACAACTGGCAGGGCAGGGTGGAGGGGGCGTTCAAGCCAGGAAGGTTTTTTGTTAGTCATAGTGGATCATCTTTTGCTGGTTTATTGGGGTTTTATTCATCGGATAGACTATACTGCAAAGGGGATTTTCTGACAAGTTTTTACCATAGTAAATTGCGCGTAGCCAATGACATAATCAAACTCCAAGCCCTTAATTATCTTTAACAGCCAACTGACCACAACCAGCCTGAATGTCGATCCCACGGTGCATGCGGATCGTACACGAGACCCCAGCTTGTTCGAGGGTTTCCTTGAATATCCTGGCCCGATCATTGCCCGTGCTACGGCCCTTGAATCCCCGGGTGGGGTTGAGGGGAATCGCGTTGACATGGCAGAGTAGACCTTTTACACGGCGAGCAAGGATATGGGCTTGTTCGGGTGTATCGTTGATCCCATCGATCAATGCCCATTCAAAGGTGATCCGGCGGTGAGTCTGCTCTACGTAGTAGCGGCAGACTTCCATTAACTCGGAGATAGGATATTTCTCGTTGATCGGGAGCATGGAAGAGCGTAATTCATCTTCAGCGGCGTGGAGAGAAATGGCAAGATTAACCTGACGCTTTTCCTCGGCAAAACGTTTGATCAGCGGGATCAAACCAACAGTCGAGACCGTGAAACGGCGCGCCCCAAAGGCGAAGCCATCCAGGCTATTCAGACGATCAATCGCGGTCATAGTGGCATCATAGTTATGGAAAGGTTCGCCCATTCCCATCACAACGACATTGGTCAGCTTTTCGCCTTGATCCTGGAGTTTGCGGGCGTGATAAATGACCTGTGCGACAATTTCACCGCTGCTGAGTTGACGTTTGAAACCCATTTGACCGGTGGCACAGAAGGTGCAGCCCATGCCGCAGCCGACCTGCGTTGAAATACAAGCTGTGCGACGGGGAGTACGTCCCACCGTATCATATTTCATCAAAACCGTTTCGATTTTCTTCCCATCATTGAGCTCAAACAGGGTCTTGACGGTTTCGCCATCTTTTGATTCGCGAAAATCTGTCGGTTTGAGGACTTCAAAAGTGAGCAATTCGCCCATTTTTTCACGCAAGGCTTTGGGGAGATTGCTGAATTCATCGGGCGCAAGCCAGAGATTCTTGTAAATCCCTTCCCAGATCTGTTTGCCGCGATAGCTGGGCTCTCCCCAGCTTTTGACGCGGGCGGCAAATTCAGGAAAGTTGAAATCGTAAATTAGCGGATTAGTCATATTATTGGTCTTTTGGCTATTTTGCCTCGGATAAGTTGATGATTATTCATCCAGAAATCAATTTGTTTTCCCCGATTATACCTGCTCAGCATTCCTGCATGGGATTAAAAATACTGTAATTTATTGCCAAAACATGCTTTTCACGCTCAAAAAAACTCGTTTTTCGCAAAAAATCTATTAAAAAACAATATTGCTCAAATTTTCTACAATCATATCCACTTTTGGTATCCATGCTTGACCTTCTTCACGCGTGGCGACACCCGTCAATACCAGCGCGGTTTTGCAGCCTGCGTTTCGCCCGCCCAAAATATCTGTTTCAAGCCGATCGCCGACAACAAGGGTTTCCTCAGGTGATACGCCCATTTGCTGCATGGCAAGGTTAAACAGGTATGGTTCTGGTTTGCCCGCTACAATTGGGTCAACACCAGTGGCTGCAGTCAGTGCAGCAATGATTGACCCTGCTCCCGGAAGCTGCCCAAAAGTGGATGGGTAGGTATTGTCCGGATTTGTGGCATAGTAAGGGACACCTGCGCGGATGAGCAAGGTTGCCTCGACTAATTTCTTATAATTTATACCAATATCCAGCCCGGAGACAACTGCGACAGGAGAATTCTTCTCAAGGGCAGGGGGCAAATCATTCTCTTCGGCTGTATAGGGTGTAAAACCATGCCTGGAGAGCACCTCTGCAAGACCACTTCCCCCAACGACATATACATCACCACCCTTGGGGAATTTCTCTTTGAGGATTAATGCCGCTACCTCAGAACAATTGAAAACCTGCGATTCATCAAGGTTGACGCCAAATGAGGCCAGTTTTTGGACGTAATCAGCAGAATTCCGGGTGGAATTATTTGTCGCCAGCGAGACTTTTAGCCCACGTGCAGTTATCGCTTCAAAATTGCGCACCAAATCACCGATAGCTTCATCTGCACGCCAGAGGACCCCATCCATATCAAGGATCAGGGCTTTGATTTTGGGGGAAAGTTGGTCAAGTTTCATAGTTATTTATAATTAAAGAAAATGTCATTGCGAGCCGCGACAGCGGCGCGGCAATCTCCGCCTTCACGGGGATTGCGTCGGCGATAAAACCACCTCGCAATGACGCTAAATTTCTATTTCTTGAACTTTTTTAGCAAATAGTCGAGCACAGGTCGGTCAATCCAACCTTCATCGGGATTGGCGCGCTCTTCAAAATTTTCGTTACCCAGAAAAGAATTCAGGGCTTCAGCGGTCACATCCGTGTAGACGCCATCGATTTCAGGCTGATAATAGCCCAGATTCGCCATGATCCGTTGGATATCCTTCAGAGGCTCGCCGCTCAATTTCACGCGTTCGCTTTCAGGGGATTCGCCAAAATACAGATCATGCAATTCCAGCAAATTGCCAAGTTTCGGAACAGGATCAAGGGCATCGTCTACACGATAATCGATCCAGCGATCGATAAAGCCGCCATAGCCGCCCCTTGGCTTGGCGACATAAATGGCAGCAGATTGACGTCCACGTTTGTCTCCACCGGCAGAATTCCCTGCATGGAGCGCTTCGTAAAGTCGGGTGGGTAGGTCACCATTTGTTTCCAGAAATGTGGATTCCATTGCCTGGACAACATCCTTACCCGTGAGAATATTCCCCTGGATGGCATACCCAGGTCCGGTCAATCCGCCAGCCCACTCGTGACATTTTTTACCGGTAAAAGTGGCGGATTTTCCCTGCGCATCAACGAGGCCGACCTGACGTGTTTCACGTCCCTCATCGGCGGCGAGCAGCTTCTCCATCGTTTCTTCGGCAGACAGGCCATCGGCCATCATCGCCAGCCCATTTGGGCCATAGGATGTATTTGCATAGGATTGGGTTGCTACTGCGCCAACCTCTGCATTTACCCAGGGGACAGCTGAACCAACTGCTGGAAATTTTGAAGCAACTGCTACTCCCCAGGATTTCTCTTCAAGATCGCAGGCTACAATCGAGAAGGTTGAAAATCGCGGCATCCCTATGCTTTCTCCGGAATTTCAAGAACCTGATCGACCAAACCGTAGTCCGCAGCTTCCTGGGCGCTGAGATAGAAATCACGGTCGGAGTCTTTTTCAACCTCTGAAATCTTCTTCCCGGTATGTTTTGCCATAATTCCCAGGAGGGACGCCTTCAGCCGCATAATTTCCTCGGCCTGGATGACAATATCAGTGGCCTGGCCCTGTGCGCCGCCAAGTGGCTGGTGCATATGGATCGTGGCATGGGGCAAAGCATAGCGCTGACCTTTTGTTCCGGAAGTTAATAGCACGGTACCGAAGGATGCCGTTACACCAACGGCAACAGTGCTGATCGGATTGGAGATCATCTGCATGGTGTCATAGATCGCCAAACCGGCGTAGATCACACCACCGGGTGAATTGATATACATCCGGATTTCTTTTTCAGGGTCCTGATTGCTCAGGTAGAGCAGCTGCGCGATAATTGAATTCGCGACCTGATCGTTGATCTGCGTGCCCAAAAAGATGATGCGTTCTTTTAGCAGCAGGGAATAAATATCGTAAGCTCGTTCGCCACGTCCTGTTGATTCGACGACCATTGGGACTATGGATTGGGGGTTATTTGGAATCATTTTTTCTCCTTTATTTCTAGCTAAGGCAAAACGCTAAGGCAATAACCATAGAGTCTGCACAAATAGGTTATTCTTCTCTGAATACCCCGTAGCTTGCTACGTGGGTTCCGAGCTTTAAGAAAAATCTGTACCCGTAGGGGCAAAATTCCGTAATACCCCGTCCGCTTGCGGCGGGGATAGGAATTTTGAAGATTTTTCAAATTTATTTTTCTGAATCTTTTTCTTCAGCTTTTTTCCTGGGGGCAGCCTTTTTCTTCGGCGGTGTTTTTTTCTTTGGTGCTACCTTTTTCCCCTTCGAGGACGATGTTTCAGCAGCCTTCTTTTTGGGTTTTTCTTCCTTCACAGCCTCTGCACCTTCTGAATATTTTTCAGTCTTTACGTCTTTCGTCGCTTTTGTTACATCTTTTTTTGCTTTGGCAACCTCGCCGGTGGCAATAGCCTTGATCCGCTCGAGTGTAAGACGGGTAATTAATTGATTGGCAGATTGCATAGCAATATTATTGGCGATCTCTTTTTGGGCGCGGACGCCACCTTTTACATTATTCAGATCATAGCCCTGCGATTGTAGTTGCGTCAGAGTTTGAGTAAATTCACTCTGCAGATCTCCATCTTCGACTTTGATCTCCTCTTTGCGGGCCAGCTCATCAAAGATCAGGCCGCGTTCCAATCGCTTCTGTGCAGTCGGGCCAGCTTCCTCTTCAGTGAACTTCTCAAGGGTCGTATCCTGCATTTTTAGGTAGGCTTCAAATTCCATGCCTTGTCGCGCCAAACGACCTTTGATGTCCTCAAGTACATGTTCAGTCTCATGTTTCAGCGTCTGTGGGGCATATTTGATGGTTGCTTTTTCCTTGATCTTGTCAACCAGGGCCGTGAAGTATTCGTCGTCATATTCTGTGCGGCTTTCTTCCTCGAGATTCTTTGTCAGAATTTCCCGTAAATCAGCCAGGGTTTCCCCTGCACCCACGGATTTTGCGAATTCATCGTCCAGATCGGGGAATTCTGTGCCGCGTACTGTTTTGATGGTTGTTTCATAATTGACTGTCAGACCGCGCAGGGATTCATCATCGTGATCATCAGCGAATGTATGTGGAATGATTTTTGTCTCTTCAGCACTCATTCCCACCAGGAGATGCCCAAAACCTACAAATGGCAGCTCATTTTCGCGATTTTCAGGGGCGACAAAAACAGCGTGACTTTCCTGCTCCCAAAGTGGCTCATCACCATCAGCAGCATCCGCCGTTTGGCCTTTAACCGCCGTCATGATATAGTCGCCTTTCTCGATGGGGCGTTCAACCGAAACGGTAGTAGCATACATCTTCTGGAGCTCTTCCAATTTGGCGTCCACCTCTTTTTCATTGGGTTTCTTCCATTTATAAGCCATGCGGATCTTTTGGTAATCACCCAGATCAACCTCAGGCTTGAGCGGAATTGTAAAGATGAAGATTGGCGGTTCCAGGCTTTCCATCTTTTCCAACGCCCCGGGGCCGGAGGGTTCCACCTTGGATTCCTCCAAAGCCAGAGGATAAACCTCATCAAGCAGAATATCGATGGCGCCTTCGACGATGGCCTCATCGCCATACTGACGACGGATAACATCATAAGGGGCCTTGCCAGGGCGGAACCCGGCAATCTTGCCACGCTCGGCAAGTTGACGTGCCGAGCGACGCTTGGCGCCGTCCATGCGGTCCTGCTCAAGCTCAACGGTTAATGTGACCTGGTGGTCTTCGTGGGGTGTTGTTTCAATTTTCAAAATATACTTCCTTTTCCTGCAGAGTAAGTGTGGTTTTAATGGGGACGGCGGGACTCGAACCCGCACGCCGGTTAAGGCACATGGTCCTAAGCCATGCGCGTCTGCCAAATTCCGCCACGTCCCCAAATAGCGAAGGCATTATAAGCGCTAGGAGAGAGAGCGTCAATAAAAAATGCAAGCTTGTTAACCTTTTACTGATAAAGGGACCTCACCCGCCCTCACCCCCGCATCGCTTCGCTTGCTCCCCCTCTCCCGCTTTGCGGGAGAGGGAAGTCCGCGCGCAGCAAGGATGGGTGAGGGCGGTTTTTGCGATATAATCTGGCGGTTCTGAAATCTGAAGTCAAAAATCTGAGATCTGAGGTCTATTAAATGAGTCGTGTGATCAACCCAAACAGCGCCGGCAAGGAACGCAATCGGATGACAAGGGCCGTTGCTTTGGCTGTACGTGA
>JACNJN010000059.1 GCA_014382535.1 Candidatus Desulfolinea nitratireducens
TTGCCGGGAATAATTCTCCGGCTATTTCGTTATCTCCTTTTAGCGGAAACTAAAGTGAGACATGGACTTTCTTTATATTTTCACTGTCACTGAGAAATTCAATTTCTAGATCTGTCAATCCATCTGGAGTGAAATTCGCCCCAATGGTAACGAGTTTGTTGACCCGGTCAGGGTAATATATTGCCATTGTAAGACCAGTGATTCCACCATCACTCAAACCTAGGATATGAGCCCTATCTATTTCAAGAAGATCCATTAATGCTATGAAATCTTTGGCAAATAGTTCATAGCTAAATGGTTGATCAGAGTCCGTTGTTCTGCCATGACCACGGGTATCAACTGCGATGACCTGATAATTCTTTGACAATTCAACAACCCCGTTTTTCATATCTTCAATGGAACCACTACTGCCATGCAGCACGAGGAGTGGCTCACCTGAACCGTGAACTTCATAGTACATGGTGATGTCATTAACTTTGGCATAACCGGCTTCGCAGTTTTCGGTTATCTGGGTCAGACATTCAGTTGATTTTATTGGGCCACAACCAGAAATAACAAGCCCAAGGATTACACAAACAATGACCAATTGCGATTTCCAAATTGTTTTCTTTCTCATTTTTCCCTACCTTTCGCTAACTAACTCTGTTTATATGAACGCTTAATTTTATCACCACTTTGCGGGGAATAAACCAAAAACCATCTTCGCCTTGCGCCAGCATGCCACGCATCAGCATGGGCTATCAGTCGTCGATAATAATGCTTTCAGCCAGGTTATCGACAATCACTGGACTCGCGAAGTAGGTAACCGAGGGTTCGGTACCATACTTATCCGTAATAGCCTGACGCCAATTCGCACTGTAGAGCTGTTCTGCTTCTTTTCGGGATTCCCAGAGATAGACACCACCAACTGTGCTGCCGTCCTCGGATAGTAAAAAATACTTGCGGACCAGCCCCGGCGTGGCGCGGTAGTTTGGCGCTGCATCAGCAAATAGACCAGTCGCCTTCTCGAGGCTAACCAGAGTTGAAAGTTTAATTTGGACAAGTGCTGTGATCATGGTTTCTCCTTTTATTGTTTCTCTGGATCTAATCATTTGATTGTATTGCGCGAATAAAAAATGTGATTGATGGCTCTCATTACCAAGTATTTCATAGGAGCATTTCAGGGCAATCTGTATACCACCGGATGATCGGCTGGCAATTTCTCCCACATCCGGTCGACAAGGATCAGCACTGCCACGGCGATGACGAGGGTCAGGAATAAGCTCCGCATATCCTGGATCGGTACGAATGCCTGGACAGTATTGGTCGCTGCATGGGCGATCCCTGCCACCAGGATACTCCCTCCAGCCCGATTGCAAATCCACACAATCAGCACAGACAGGAGGATGTGGCCGATAAACATCTCGACCCAGAATTGGATGGTCAGGACCGGCTGTCCTTCTGCCTGCCATCCGAAGAAGTGCCAGGGCACCCAGAAGAAAGCGATGATCAAGGCAGCGATCAGCGGGCTAAAATGAGATTGCAATCTGGGCAGGGCGAAGCCCCGCCAGCCGGTCTCTTCTCCGGTGGCATTGAAAAAGAAAAGTTGGTAGAAGAATTTGACTGCGATCAGGCCGAGCAAGGCCGGGCCTGATTCCTGGAATTGGTAAAACAAGATGGGCAGTCTGTTCAGGATACTGTAAACAGGGAAGGAAAACAGGAGCAAGGCTGGGAATAAGACCAGTGCCAGAATCGCCCAGGGCCACACATCACGCAGCTGGATCAATGAGGCCAGATAATGCCTCACGGAGGGAATGCGGGAAAAAGCTGAAGCGATCAGAAAGGCAACCGGCACTGTGGCAATTGTGAATAGGACAACCACCACCGGAGATAGAGGAAAATGATCGACGAATTTTAAGTTGGCAAAAGAAATGATCGCAGACAGGAACCATGCCACGAAAAAGGCGATCCAGAATGCCTTGCGTGAACCTTCTCTCGGTTGAGTATTGGTGATCGCATTGATGATGATCCCCGCCAACCCAGGACCGCAGGCGGTTATAAAAGCGAGGGGCAGCAACAGACCCTGGTCTCGATTCAGGACTGCACCCCAGGAGAA
Organism: Candidatus Desulfolinea nitratireducens; assembly: GCA_014382535.1. Taxonomy (GTDB): domain Bacteria; phylum Chloroflexota; class Anaerolineae; order Anaerolineales; family Villigracilaceae; genus Desulfolinea; species Desulfolinea nitratireducens. Next base: position 2,096 of record JACNJN010000059.1, read on the forward strand.
TCCCAGCCCCCAGGAGATGGCGAAGGTGATCAGGAAGAAGGCTGCAATTTGATGGTGCTTGATCCAATGGGTAAATTTATCCATTTTTCACTCCTTCTATTCAGCTCCATCGCACAAGGTTGGAATGAGCGGCGGATGAGGGTTGGCCCGGTCAAGTGCAAACGGTGATTTGGAGACAAAGGTAGAAATCCACCAATCCATCAGCTCTTTAGTGTCGAAAAATCCAGGTTGGCTGAGGCCCGGATCAAGGACTCAATCTCGGTCCAGGGGGCATCGTCAAATGACCAAATATCCATCTGCCGCATATAGAGCCCATCCCCTGAAAGTAAAGACTTTGGATCATCGAGAAGGGCGCCCAGTCCGAAACGCAGGAGCACATGGTCATCCTGGATGTCGACGAAGCAGATGCCACCTTTTATGGTGCCCCCCTTAATCGGATCGTAGAAGGTGAACGCGGTTGAGCTGATCCGCTCTGTGGCCGAAGGGTTTACTTCCATGACGATATTCCTGATCTCAAGCAAGAGATCAACCAGGTCCGGACGTTGATATTTCAGGACATTTTCAACCTCAGCGAGCGAATGGAAGTGGGATTTAGTCATAATAAGGTGATTTTCGGTGTGTCCGGCTAATCCTAAAATGAAGTGCGTTCATGTGCAGAAATATTGAAGGGGGATTGTTTTTTGATGATGATGAATAACTTCCCGACCGACTCCCTTTGTACAGAAACCTGGTGAGGATTATATCAAACTTATACCTTGCAAATTAATTACAAGGATCGGTATCAGGGCTGTTTCACTTGACTAAGTTAGTTTTTTATTTATATAATTAGTACTTAGTAGCACAAACTGTTTTGTGCTTACGACTTTTTGAGAATTAACGAGGAGAATATAATGCACCGAATACCCCCAGTATTGCTGATGTTGGCTTTGGCTATGATTTTTCTTATGGGATGTGGCCCTTCAACTGAAGAAATTGCCACCATGACCGCCGCAGCATGGACGCCGACACCGAAACCTACATCTACCCCACCGCCAACACCAACTTCCACACCAATTCCATATGATCTGACAGTAACCGTGACAGATGCAGATGGGTATCCGATCTCAGGGGCATCTGTTGTACTTGCCGAATTAGGGGAAGAAGAGGAAATGGCAACGCAAGTTAGTGATACAAGTGGTCAGGTTTTTTGGACAAATTTGCCTGTGGAAACAGTTTCACTTTCGATACTTGGACAAGGGTATTTTGCTGGAGAATTATCCCAGTCAATTGAACGTGGTCCAAATGATTTTTCAGTCTCATTAGAACGTGATCCTTTTGGTCTATTGCCCTCCGTAATGCATCAAGATAAAAAGTTACTTTAGCGGTAACGTTGCATCAAAAGAAAAAGTTACCGAGAAATGTTCCAAAGTTTAGCAGTTTTCTTGTCAATCCGACGACGAAGTTCAGCAGGATTGCGCCGGAGATACAAGTTCATGAGCCGAGCTTTGGCTTGCAAAGAAATGTCTTTGCGTTCAAGTACACGCTGATAAGGCGTTTTGGCTGTATCATACCGTTTGATGGTCTTGTTGCCAATGCGTTCTTTGGCAATCAGTTTGAGAGATGGCTGAAAGAAGTTGATGTAGAGCCGTAAATCCTCATAAATACTTTCAAGGAGAGCAAGTTCCTGCTCCGTTTCCCAGCGGTCATAGCCCACCGTGTGACGAACTACGGACCAATTCTTCTGCTCTACATGCGCCTGATCGTTTTTCTTGTATGGGCGAGAACGGGTAAAAGTAATTTTCTTGTCCAGACAGTAGCGGTACAACAAATCGTTGATAAACTCACTGCCATTATCCGAATCAATCCCGAGCAAAGGGAAAGGCAACCTTTGGCGCATTAGGTGTATTGCTTCAGAAACCGCCTGTTGTGAGCGATGTGGCAGGGCGGTGACATCCGTCCAGCCAGTACAAATGTCTGTACAGGTCAAAGTATTCAGGTATTGCCCTTCTGTGGTGTTCCCACAGTGCGCTACGAGGTCGATTTCCATAAAGCCAGGTCGTTCTTCATCCCATTCTGTAAAGGTGCGTACTGGAATTAGGTTTTTGAGCAGGCTCCCAGGCTTGGTGGTACTCAAGCCGTGTGGCGACTTTACGCGAACAGGGCGCAAGCAACGGTCTATGCTGGCTGAACTGATTTTCAAGAGCAGTTCTTTTGTGTCTTCGGAAAGTTCGATTTCTTTGCAACGCTCCAGCACTTTGATGGCTTCTGGCAAAAAAGGTTGTAACCGTTTGGAGCAGACCTGTCCGTAGATCTCCCAGATCTGTTCAAGCGCCTGCACCACTTCGCCACGATAGATGGTTTTGTAGGTTTTGGTTTTCCCTTTAGGGCGGGTTTGAACTTGCACTTGGTTTTTTAGCACACGGATCGCGTATTTCCGGTGGTAGCCGGTGGCAAAGGTAAACTCATCCAAAATCTTCTGCTTTTCAGGTTTATTTGCTTTCAGGTATCTTGGCCGCACAACTTCCAACAACTCACGCTTGCTTTTCAGGCTCATCATGTTGCTCCTCCGACAGGCTTATTAGCCTTTCGGAAAGTAACATTTTTCCTGATGCAACGTTACTTCTCAAAGTAACATTTTCCGTGATGCAATTCGCCTCAGAAGCCTGTGCGCCAGGAGAGTTCCCGCTAATGATTGAAGATTTCCAGGA
>JACNJN010000174.1 GCA_014382535.1 Candidatus Desulfolinea nitratireducens
AAGATTATAAGAATACACCATCACAAGTGATTATAACTGTCTTTACATAACAAGCATCCCAAATTTAGCACAGCTAAGGTGTGACGATTTGCACAGTCTCAGCAACAACAATCGGGAAGTTATCACTCGCATCATATATACCAAAAAACTGGTCACCTTCAAGGGTATCAAAGGTGCGTAAATTCTCAACCCAACGGTAACCAATTGATTGGTAAAGTAATTCCACAGAGACAGTTAGTGAGCTGGTTGTCTGCCCAGCTTCGATCTGGTACACGACAGTGTCACTGCCAGCTTTGAAATCAGGATCTTCAGCAGCCACACCATAAGGAGCGATATCCGGGTCGGCTGCCGCAAAGTCAAACCCGTCAGGTAACAAGCGATTATCTTTAAGGTAAGCTGCACCCAATAACAAATCGGTTGTGACCTGTCCTTCGGTATTCACCATAATCGGCTCGTAGATTTGTACCTGATCGGGAGCGGTGATCTGCACATAATGCGGCTCATATTGGGTAGAGTCAGAGTCATTGTCATTGCCAACGATCAAGCCATTGTTTTCTACCGCCCCGGATTCGAAGAGAATATTGCCAGCCTCATCGGTTAGAGTCAAATGCAACCACGCACGACGGGATGGGTAGCCACTAGGAAGCTTATGCCCGGTAAGCGGCTGCACAGTCACTTCGACCGTGAGTATATCTTCTTCGACGGAGACCATATCCAAGGTGAGAGCGGCAGAGTTTGTCTGTAATTGCTCTGTCACTCGATCAATGGCAACCTGCATCTGCTCATCTTCAGCGGTTAGATTTACGGCCTCTGCATTGGCATTCAACAAGCGCAACATAAAAGCATTTGCGCCTGTGAACGAATGCAGACGGGTGAATTTTGAAAGAGGCCCCCACTCAGTAGAAGAAGCCACATAGCCAGTCACCTTGGGCATATGGCATTCCTGGCAGGTTTGAGTGCCATTGAATGTACTGTTCTCCCATTCCTGATAGATAGTTTGCTCTGGGAAATAACCAGCGATTTCTCCCTGCGCATCCAAATAAGGCGTGTACAGAGTATGACATGTGGCACAGAGTGCTGAATCCAAAACATGTTCGCCGTAATTTGGTTCATAACCGGTGGGGTTTTGCATGATCATCGTCGGTTCTGGCAACACATAATGTGAACCATAAGCAACTCGGGTACGTCTCTCAATGTCAATTAGATATCCCCCGCTGAAACTTGTTTCTTCGCCCAAGTTATCAGCTTTAATTTGATGGCAAAGGGTGCACGAGACACCATCGATGGCCAGATCGTGCAGCGGGTTTGCTGGATCCCGGAAACCTTCCCCAAAAACTTCGATGGGATATCTGTTCGTTTTTGCATCAAAATGAGCCAGCGGCATGTGACAGGTGGAGCATTTATCTTCGATCAAGGCTTCATGCTGACTGTGTTTGCTGATTTCGCTACTCATCGTCGCCAGCCAATAGGGATCCTTCGCGCTATGCGCCATCATGGAGCTACGCCAGTTGGCATCAAAGGAGTAATCAACCCCTTCACCGTTATCGAGATCTGTGTGACAAGGTGAGCATATTGATGAAGCGGCGACAAGTTTGGTAACGTCCCCAGGTAGTTTTGGTGGTTCAAAGGGTCTATCGAGCTTCAATACTTCTGGTTCAGTTTCTTCTGTAGCTACAGCAAATGTTGGCGTTGGTATTACCTCTGTTTTTTGCTTTCCGCAAGCGGAGACAATCATCATAGCCATAAGCAAGAAAAAAATTCTATAAAGAAGTTTCATTTCACTACCCATCCTTCCCACGAACGGATATCTGAACAAGCTTGATCTCAACAGCTCCTCGCGGGCACGTCTCCTGGCATTCAAAACATTTCGTACAGGCAGAAAAATCTATATCTTTCGCCAGATTCAAGCCTTCCGCACAAGAGCGCTCACATATATTGCAGGGTTTACAAATTTCTGGATTTTTCTCCACTTTGATAAAAGGGTTGAAGCGACTAAAGCCAGTGAAAAGTGCACCCAAGGGGCAAAGATCACGACACCAAGAAAGTCCACTTGCCCATTCAGCACCAACTAAAACACCCAGCCACCCGACTATCGGGAAAAGGCTCCCACCAGAGCCTGCTGCGATCGCCCCTCGACAAGAAAGCCCAACCGGACAAATGATGCAGAAAGCCGGGGTATGACAGAGCCAGGCTGCACCGATCACGCCCCCAACCAAGCCTCGTTGGATCCATGCCCGGTACTTTCTGAACCTTGAGCCTGATTGCGTTCGTCGATTGAAAATCCAACGCCCTGGGCAAATCCAGCTACAAAAAGCCCTTCCGAAAAGAACAATTAAAAGAATTGTAAGCAATGCGCCCAATGCCAAAGCAGGGATAAATACACCTGCCGCCGCCATGACTTGCGCTGCTCCCAAAGGGCAGGTCAGTTCAACAGAACCAATGCTGACAGAGCACGTCGAACCAATCCACAGCCCCCCACCGATCAGGATGAAGAAGAGTATAGTGACGAGAAAACGTATTGTTGCCCAGGAGTCAATACGATAAGATGCCGTTTTAGAACGTTTTTTTACAACCTTTTTAGTAGTCAAATCATTTCATCCAATGAAAATAGCTTTACCGTATTTTTTGTTCCGATGACCAGCATGAGATGATTGCGGGCAGATCACAACACATGCTGCACAACCTGTACATAAAGTTTCATCAACATATGGACGATATTCTTCATCCAATGAAATTGCTTGCTGAAGGTCCAAACACCGGTCATAGCATAGTCGGCAACCGGGCCAATTCCAAGCAATACAGCGCTCTTCATCAATGATAGCAGTACCAATTACCGCAGTTTCCGGATCTATCGGTTGTAAAGCGCCAGATGGACAAACTTCTATACAATTCATAGAAAAGTCGCACCAGCCACTTAAGCCGTTGATCTCCGGCAAACCTTCATCATCCAGCGAAATAGCATTTTGATCACAGGCAGTCAGACATTTCCCACAGCGAATACAGAAAGATTCAAAATCGCCTCCCGGCAATGCACCAGGAGGGCGAACAGAACTGAATTCCCATTTAGGGCGTAAGAGCAGATATAAAAGTCCAGCACTGCTCACTCCGCCTATTACCCGTAAGAAGTCTCGTCGGGTAATATCTTGTGATGCTTTTTCTGCCATAGATCACTCAACAATAAGTTTCCCTCGCACACGAGAGTGCATTGGGCTGCACACAATGGTACAGACAAAGCTATAAGTACCGCTTTTTTCCGGTGTGAAGCGAACATAAGTCCATTTACCTGGATGGATAGGTTCACTATAAACCTTCATATCCGGGATATTCAAACCATGCGTGGTATCTTCACTTGTCAATCGCAGGCAGGCTTCTTCGCCTTTTTTCAGGTGAACGGTATTGGGCGTGGGATTTCCACGTTCATACTGTCGAAAACGTATTGTGACGCATTCTCTCTGCGACTCTAATATTCCTTCATAGACGAAGATGCCCACCACTGTGCCTACCAGTACAAGCACAATAAGAATATTGGCAAAGATTTCAAGTTTTTTCATGGCTAACTCCAATTATTTACTACTTCCTTCGCGTCCCGAATTGGGCAAGTCTCCTCGAAACTTAGGCCAGGATGTTGCAGCAGGGCCTGGGCTATCAGTTTGGAGCGCATATAGATAATTGTCATCTGAACCAATATACAACATGCCGCCAGAAACCAAATTAGCCGAACCAGTCACATATTTATCTGTTTTGTACTTCCACAGCACCTCTCCATCCGAGGAGAAGGCGTAAATATTCTGGTTATAAGACCCTACATAAATCGTGCCGTCTGAGCCAACAGCTGGCGACGAAATGACCCAGTCCCGAGTATCAAAACGCCAAGCCAGCGTACCATCGGGATTGAGAGCATACAGATGATGATCCATCGAGCCAACGTAAATAGCATCACTAAGTCCAACAGATGGGGACGAATAAACCTCCGCTTCTGTTTCATAATGCCATTGTTCTGTACCATCGGGGTTGACGGCGTAAAGGGAATAATCTGCCGAGCCAACATAGACGGTGCCATCTGCGCCAATGGCTGGGGATGAATAGACGGGGCCGCCTGTCTCGAAGCGCCATTTGAGCGAGCCGTCGGGGTTGAAGGCATAGAGGGCGTTGTCTTCGGAGCCAATATAGACCGTACCATCGGCGGCGACTGCCGGACAGGAGACCACCCAACCGCCCAGGTCTTCCTTCCATTTCAGGCTGCCATCAGGATTGAGGGCGTAAAAATGGTTGTCGTCTGCGCCAAAGTAGATGGTGCCGTCTTTTGCGACTGCCGGAGATGATTCGATCTTCATGCCTGCTTCGAATGTCCAGAGCAGGTCGCCATCGGGGGAGAAGGCGTAGAGTTTACGGTCGTAAGCCGGGACATAAAGGGTGCCATCCGCTGCGATGGCGGCTGCGCCGTGTACCCAGTTTTCGGTTTCGTATTTCCATTTGACTTTGCCTTCTGGCGTGAAGGCGTAGAAAAAAGTATCGTGTGTGCCAACATAGACTGTCCCGTCTGCGCCGACGGCGGGCACGGCGACAACGGCGTTTCCGGCTTCGAAGCGCCATTGCATACGTCCACGGGGGCCACAACATGCGGGGAGCAGAAGAAGCATCCATAACGAGAGCAAGCCCAGGGCAAGTTTGATCCCTTTAGTCATCGGTGAGTACCTTGATGTCGTGAGATTCGGTCAGTTTGCCATCATCCATGACGAGATGGCGAGTCCCGTGTTTGGCAAGTGCGGGATT
>JACNJN010000124.1 GCA_014382535.1 Candidatus Desulfolinea nitratireducens
GAACTTTTGCAAGTCTTTATGGGCTTGGGTGAGTATCAGCAGTGTAAGAAACTTGCAATACGACTGATTAAAGAACGCCCCAATTTTACGCCAACTTTTAATAATTTGAGTCAAGTTTCCTGGTTGGAAGGCGACCTGAACGAAGCCATTGAATATTCCTTGAAGACGCTTGAAATAGAGGAAGATAATGTCCATGCACTTTCTAATCTTACGCGTTTTTTGTTTATAAGGGGTGAAGAGGAAGAGGCTCTTATCTATGCTGAACGATTGGTTGCTTCAAAAGCGGATGCATCTGAGTTGTGGATAAAAAAGATAGAAGCTCTTTCTTTTGTTCGCGATGATGAAGGCGTTCTAGCAATCCTTAAAGAAGTGGAGAAAGCAAAAGAGATTAATTTATTGGATTATGCTGCACTTCATTGGATTGCGGTAGCATTTTATGATAATGGAGATATTAAATCTGCTCGTGATTATTGGGGAAAATCTCTCCAGATTGATCCGTACTTTTCGCTTGCCAAAGCAAATTTTGATGCTTTGGATTTGCCAGAAACCAATCGTGATTGTCCCCAGGTCTTTACAATGGATATGTGGCTTTCGCGCAAAACGGTTAAGGACCTGGCGTCTGCTGTTGGGAAAGCAGCTTCTAAAAAAGAAGAAGATGATGAGACTTTTCGTAAGGTAGTGGTAGATTTCTTCGACAAAAGACCAGAGATTATCCGTTTCGTTTCTATGGCATTGAGTTGGGGCGATGTAAAGGCGAAAGAAACAGCTTTGTATTTTTCGGATATGTCTGGACACCCAGAATTGCTTGACCTGTTAAAAGCCTTTGCGTTGGGGGAATCAGGCACAGATAGCTCGCGCATCGAAGCATCTCAAATCCTCACAAAGCATGGAGTTTTCACTGCAAACGAAAACGTAGAATTATGGCTAAAGGGGGAACGGAAAGAATTGATGATGATGAACTATGAAATTTACTATGGTTCGGAAGAAAATGATATTCCCTTCAATTCAAAAGTTATGCGGTTAATAGAGCGTAGTATGGATGCTTTGCATGATAAGGATGGTGTGGAAGCCGAACGATACTTACGCCAAGCCTTGACGAAACATCCTGATAATCCCACTTTATTAAATAATTTGGCAGGTGCTCTCTACATGCAAAATAGAGAAGAAGAAGCAGAGGTGCTTATAAGCCGTATTGCCAATGATTTCCCTGATTACTTTTTTGGGCAACTTACCGCAGCAAGAAAAGCTATTAATGCAGGGGAGTTGGAAAAGGCAATAGGATTTATAAAGAAAATGGCTTCAAAGAAAAAATTACACGTCACCGAATTTAGCGCATTATGTGCTGTCCAAATATCTTTTTTCATTGAGGATGATAAACCAGAAGGAGCCCTTACCTGGTATGAAATGTGGGAAAAAGGTTATCCTGAAGACCCGAAATTAGATGACTATGCTGAACAGATAGATATGATTAGAGTGATGGGCAAGATAAAAAATCTTGTGGGTGACAATAAGAAGCGTAAAAAGAAAAAAAACAAGAGATAATAACATGCAACAATATCCCTCCGGGAATTTCCTCCCAAAGGGATATTTGTTTTTACTGACCACTAGAAACTAAATACTGATGACTTAATCTACGCTGTTTCCAAATATCGTTCAACTTCCCAATCTGAAACTTTCATGCGGTGTTCTTCGATCTCAGCCCATTTCGCGCGCGAGAATGCTTCATAAGTCTCTTTGCCAAGTGCGTTTCTGACGACGTCGTCGTTTTCCAATTCACGCATTGCTTCAGCAAGGGAGCCTGGCAGCGATTCGATGCCTTTCTCCACAAGTTCTTCGGGGGTAAGGTGATAGATATTGACATTATTCATGGGGGCAGGAACAGTCATCTCATTGTCGATCCCATCCAATGCTGCACCCAGCATGGTTGCAATTGCCAAATATGGATTCGCGGAGGGATCGGGGAAGCGCAATTCAGCGCGGACAGCCTTATCTCGTCCCTCGTTATGGCGTGGGATTCGGATCAGCGCCGAGCGATTGGTCTGCGCCCAGCCAATATAAACCGGTGCTTCATACCCGGGCACCAAACGTTTATAGGAGTTGATCGTTGGAGCACATACCGCTGTCAATGCGCGGGCATGTTTCAACTGCCCGGCAATGAAACTGTAGGCTAGTTTTGAGAGTTTGAACTCATCGCTATCATCAAAGAAGAGATTTTCTCCCTGCTCATTAAATAGCGATTGGTGGCAGTGCATCCCGGAGCCATTAACGCCATAAATCGGTTTTGGCATAAAGGATGCCACCAAACCGTTTTGTGCGGCGATTGCCTTGACGGTATATTTAAGGGTCAGGATATTATCAGCTGCGCGCAATGCATCTCCGTAACGGAAGTCGATCTCATGTTGACCAAGAGCCACTTCGTGATGGCCCACCTCGACATCTAATCCCATGATATCGAGAGCTTCCATCAACTCAGTGCGCACGCGTACAGCTTCATCGTTGGCGGAGAAATCGAAATAACTGCCTACATCGTGTGGGACAGGGTGAACGCCTGAGCCGTTTCCACGTTTGAATAGGAAAAATTCAGGTTCAGGCCCGATATTCAACATCCAGCCACGCTCAGAGATTTTTGCCAGCATCCTCTTCAAGGTCCCGCGCGGATCGCCTTCAAAAGGCGTGTTATCGGGCATATAAATGTCGCAAAAGACGCGTGCCCGGCGACGTTCCTCCGGTGACCAGGGCAAAACGGCATAGGTATCCTGATCAATTGTCAGACGCATATCGCTTTCCTGAATACGTGCAAAACCTTCCACCGACGAACCATCAAACCAGGCTCCATCTTCGAGGGCGTCAGGGAAATTTCGCACTGGCATATCCACTGATTTGACCGTGCCGGTCACATCCGAAAATTGCAGTGAAATAAATTTGACATTATCTTCTTTGATCTTGTTGAGCAGTTCTTTCTTATCCATTTTTTTCTCCTTAAATAAGTTGGATAAATTGACTATTCAAACTGCGCTGGTTTGTTGAAGCGCAGATAGTGGATAAATTAAATGGTTTTGGTAGCTTCCGCTTCGAGCGTAGCTTTGGGCTTGCCAATGACCGACCGGTTGCCTCTGGCAGTTGTGATCAGGATCACAGCCCCGAGGATGATTATCGCGGCGAGTACCGTTCTTCCGTTTAGCGCCTCATGTGCCACCCATGAACCGAGTAATATCGCGATGATCGGGTTTACATAGGCATAGGTGGAAACCAATGAAATCGGTGCATTTTTGAGTAGATAGGCATAGGCCACAAATCCGCCCAGTGAGCCAAAAACGGTAAGATAGACCAAGGCGATCCACGAAGTGCTCTCTACCATGCCAATGGTGAAGCCCCCCCATTCGCCACGAAAAGTGGCCACAATGAACATGCCTATGCTGCCGATCAGCATTTCTGCGCTAGTGGTCATCAACGAAGATGAGGGCAAATCTGCGCTTTTACTATAGACTGATCCCAACGACCAGAGCAATGCGCCAACAGGCAGGGCGATCAATCCCAGCGGATGCAAAGCGCCGATTTCGCTGCTCAATTCACCGGGTCCGATCATGAAGGCGACCCCACTAAAACCAAGCATCAGTCCAATAATTGCTTTAACCGTTGGTTTTTCTCCACCAGGACGCATGGATTCGATGATCACCATCCAGATGGGGACAGTGCTGATCAGCAACGATGAAATCCCTGAAGGGACATATTGTTCTGCCCAAAGGAGGAGACCATTCCCTCCCAGAAGCAGCAATAAGCCAATAATGCCTGCATCACGCCATTGTCGGCGGGTAGGAAGGGAGTCACCTTTTGAGATTCTCCAGATAAATAAAACCAATCCTGCGGTGATAAAGCGCATCCCACCAGCCATGAAGGGAGGGATGGTTTTTACAACATAGAGGATGGCCAGATAGGTTGAGCCCCAGATCAAATAAACGGAGATCAGGGCTAACCATATGCGGGTGTTTGGTTTGAGAGTTGCCATGTATTATGACCTTCTTGTACTTTCCCCATGATGGGTGAGGTTTGGATGGGGGTGTTGAGCCATTTCCCAACCGAGAATGGCTTTTTTACGGGCGCTGCCAAAGGCATAGTTACCGAATTCTCCTGTTGCGCGGATGACGCGATGACAGGGGATCAGCATGGGAATCGGGTTTCTGGCTACAGCGTTGCCTACAGCCCGGGATGCTTTGGGTTGGTTGATAGAGACTGCGACTCCCTGATAGGTATTTACCTGTCCAGCCGGGATGCGCAGCAAGGCTTCCCAGACTTGAATTTGAAAATTCGTACCTCGCAAGTCCAGGCTCAGGGGCGTTTCGCCAGCTTTGGCGGGCGAAAAAATCTTTTCGACAAAGGTCCGCGTGTGAGCGGCATCCTCAACCAGAGTCGCCTGTTGCCATTCTTTGTGCAGGTTTTTCAGAGCCTCTTTTTCTGTATCGAAAGAGATATTGCAGATCCCACGTTCGGTAGCGGCCAGCAGGCACTGTCCAAAGGGAGTCGGGTGGCTGCCAAAACGGATTGTAAGACCCGCGCCCTTATGCTTATATTCTCCAGGAGTGATCGCTTCGGTTTGGACGAAAAGATCATGGAGCCGGCCAGGACTGGAGAGGCCGGTTTTATAGGTCACCTCGAGCAGGCTATTGGCGTTTGATAGCAATACTTTGGCGTTCTCTTTGGTCAGAAATTGCAGGAATCGTTTTGGGCTGATGCCGACCCAGCGTGTGAAAAGACGCTGAAAATGATATTCGCTCAGATTGACACTTTCGGCGATTTCTTTGAGTGTGGGTTGGCGACGTTGATGCAATTCGATAAAGTGGATTGCTTTTTCGATTATGGCATAATCCGTTGCAGCTTGTTGGAAATCATAGTTTATTTCATTCATGTGTATCACTCCTTGAAGATTGTTTACCTTTCTCCAAGTATAGGTTTTCTGCTTGAGAAAACCACCCGATTCTTGCGGATATCTCCCTTATAGTTCATGATTTTTTATTATCCTTGTCCAATAAAAAAAAGGTATGCCTGTGCAGGCATACCTTTAAAATAGACAAAGTCTCTTAAAAAAAGCAGCCCTTCCAAAATATATAAACAGGTACAGCTATCCTGTATCACTGTATTGTCCTTGTGGCGCACGTTGCCGCACGCTTTTCAGATCATACTTTCTTTGGAAGGGAGAAGGGAGCATGTGACCATGCTCCAAAGGCATCCGCTGATCTATCCGATTTTCAGACCTTACCCCTGACCCTCTCCTAAAAGGAGAGGGAAAGCCCTTAGCGCGTCCCTCGCGAGACGGAACCTTCACCTCGTAACCCCGATCAATCGGGGTCCAGCCGCTGGTTCTCCATATTCAATTGTTAAACCCTGTAAAGGGTAACCCCGCGCATGCCGTGTGCTGCTATGTTTTGAACCTGTTTTCACAGGTGGGTTCTTCGACAGAAGTCTCGCCTTGGCTCTAGCCTATCGCGTTAGTTCTGAAAGAGTGGAACCCTTTAAGTACGTGTTGGTACAAAACTTTGAGTGCAACATCACTTGCACAGCAGGGTCAGTCTTCTTATACCATAAAGTCAATATGCTGGGTAGGGATAAATTAAAAATGTAGGGTTATTCTCAGCATCAATTCTATGAAAGCTATTTCCGGTTTATGGATAAACCCGTTTGATCGTCCTCGGGAAAGGGATTGTTTCGCGGATATGATCGGTGCCGCAGAGCCAGGCGACCGTTCTTTCGACACCCATCCCAAAACCGGAATGGGGGACTGAGCCGAATTGGCGGAGTTGCAGATACCACTTGAAGGACTCTTCAGGTAGCCCATGCTCGTGGATGCGTTGCAGCAACAGGTCGGGGTCAGACATGCGCTCAGAACCGCCGGTGATCTCTCCGTATCCCTCGGGAGCGAGCAGATCCACGCTCTTGCAGGCTTCGGGGCGACCGGGCATCGGTTCCATATAGAAGGCTTTGACCTGGGTCGGATAGCCGTAGACGAAAAGGGGCTTATCGAATTTCTTGGTCAGCACAGTTTCGTGCCTTGCGCCAAAATCCATGCCCCATTCGATATCGAGTAAGGCTTTTTCTTCGGGGTCTTCTGTTTCAGCCTGAATTTCTTTGATCATCTCAACGGCTTTATCGTAGGAAATACGCGGGAAAGGGACATCAACCTGTTCCAGAGCGGAGAGATCACGACCGAGAGATTCCAATTCTACGCGTCGTTCTTTGAGAACACGCTTGACAATATGTGTGACAAACTGCTCTTCAATTTCCATGAGCTGGTCTAAATCACAGAATGCGACTTCTGGTTCGACCATCCAGAACTCTGTCAGGTGACGACGGGTTTTGGATTTTTCAGCGCGGAAGGTTGGGCCAAAACAATAGACTTTGCCAAAGGCAAAGATATTGGCTTCGTTATAAAGCTGACCGGTTTGAGCGAGGTAGGCTTTTCCCTCGTCAAAGTATTCGGTTTCAAAGAGGGTGGTTGTCCCCTCAGCAGCGGCAGGGGTCAGGATGGGAGTATCCATCAGGATATAGCCATTGGTATCGAGCCATTCTCGGATCGCGCTGATGACCGTGGCGCGGATACGGAGGATCGCCCATTGGCTTGGCATCCGGATCCAGAAGTGGCGATTATCAAGGGCGAAATCTGCGCCATGCTCCTTGAGGGCCATCGGATAATCCTCATTCGCGGCCTGGATCACGCTGAAGGCGCTGATCCCGATCTCGTAGCCGCCTGGCAAGCCGGGGGCGCGTTTGTCCGCCCGGACTGTCCCTGTGATGACGACTGAAGATTCCTGCGGAATATGACTGATCGTCTCGAAAAGCTCCTCGGATAAGTCGCCATTAAAAGCTACACATTGGACAAACCCTGAGCCGTCACGAACAAGCAAAAAGGCGAGCTTTCCTTTGCCAGTGCGTTTGTAAACCCAACCCTGAATGGATACTTCTTCGCCATCGTATTCCGCAATATCATTTACGCTGATGATTTTCATTTTTTTCCTCTACATGCAGGGGTGGGCCTGAAACACACCTCCGCAATAATTTACTCTCTAAGCTTGATATGTAATTCTACCAATTGTTTCTCTTCTGCGGGAGAAGGAGCATCACCCATCACATCCCGGGCATTTTGATTCTTGGGGAAGGCGATCACCTCACGGATATTTGGCGCACCTGCGAGAAGCATCACGAACCGATCCATGCCAATGGCGATCCCGCCGTGGGGTGGGGCCCCATATTGAAAGGCTTCAAGCATATGGCCAAAACGTTCCTTGGCTACATCGGGATCAAGCCCGATCAGTTTAAAAACCTTCTCCTGCAAATCGCCCTGGTGGATTCGGATTGAGCCACCGCCGACCTCATAATTATTCAGGACCATATCATATTGCTGACCGCGTGCCTTGGCGGTATCTTTTTCCAGCAAGGGGATATCTTCGGGCATTGGCGAGGTGAAAAGGTGGTGGCTGGGGTCCCAGCGTTTTTCATCCTCGTTCCAGAAGACAAAGGGGAAATCGGTGATCCAGCAGAAGCCGAGGAGATTGGGGTCGCGCAGTTCAAGCAGGTCGCCGAGGTGGACCCGCAAACGTCCGAGCGATTCAAACATGACCTCGGTTTGGTCGGCAACAAAGAGCAGGAGGTCGCCATTTTTCGCTTCCATCTTTTCTAGGATCGCATCTTTGACATTTTCCGTTAAGAATTTCGCGAAAGATGAGCGCATTTCACCCGTGCTGGTCAGTGCCATATAAGCGAGTCCTTTTGCGCCGCCATTGGCCTTGACGTAGTCTGTGAGCGCGTCAATCTTCTTGCGGGAATAATCACCCAACCCCTTGGCGTTGATCCCGCGCACCTCGCCACCGGATGCGATTGTTTCTTCAAATACGCCGAATCCGCAGTTGGCAACGAGGTCGCCGATATTGACCAATTCCAGTCCAAAGCGGATATCAGGATTATCTTTCCCAAAGCGTTCCATCGATTCCTGATATGTGATCCGCGGCCAGGGGGAGGCGAGGAGTTTCTTTTCAGGTACGACGCTTGCCACCAATTCGGTGAACATTTTCTCGGCGAGACCCATCACGTCATCGCGCTCGACGAAGGACATCTCGAGGTCGAGTTGGGTGAACTCCGGTTGGCGGTCGCCGCGCTGATCTTCATCCCGGAAGCAGCGTGCGATCTGGAAATATCGTTCCACTCCAGCCACCATCAACATCTGTTTGAGCTGTTGTGGAGATTGGGGAAGCGCATAAAATTGGCCGGGATGCACCCGTGAGGGAACTAAATAATCCCGGGCGCCCTCTGGCGTGGTTTTGAAAAGGATCGGGGTTTCGATATCGAGGAAACTTTGCCCATCCAGATAATCACGAATAAATTTGATCGTATGATGGCGCAGCTCAAGATTGTGACGCATGGTATCGCGGCGCAGGTCGAGATAACGATATTTCAGCCGGAGATGCTCATCCACTTCCTCGTCTTTGTTGATCAGGATCGGCAGCATCTTGGCTTTATTCAAAACCTGGACGCTTTTTACGGCAACTTCGATCTCGCCTGTATCAAGATTTGGATTGGTTGCACCTTCCATGCGTGCCCGCACCTTTCCGGTCACTTGCAATACCCATTCGGAGCGGGCTTCTTTGAGGGGTAAAAGCTCCTGATTAACTTCGGGATTGCCAACAACCTGAACGATTCCAAAGCGGTCACGCAGATCAATAAAGGTTACGCCGCCGTGGTTACGAAAATTATGAACCCAACCGGCCAGAGTGACAGTCTCCCCGATCTGGGATGAGCGTAATTCGCCGCAAGTATGCGATTTGTACATGAGTTCCTCCGAAATTATTTATTCACCACAGAGACACAGAGTTCACAAAGGTATTGCTTTGAGGCACAGAGAAAACCTTTGTGTTCTTCGTGCCTTTGTGGTGAAATTTGTCCTATAAAAAGAAATCGCCCTTAGCGTTGTCAGCTTTGGGCGAAGGGTGTTCCGAAAATGAATTCGTTACCTGGGCAAGTGTTATCGCCCGTCCCAACGCCAGTTGGTCGAATTATCATTGTCGTTATTATTATTGGTGTTTTTGGTAATCATCATAACGAGCGGAATTATAGCACAGGGTTGTAGATGTGGGAGGATAAATTGGTTAAGAGCGTCCCGCTGATTTGTGTATTTCGACGATCTCGGATCATAGGAACCTGCGGGATGTTTTACTCACTAAATCTTTTCCTCCCAATCAGGGATCCAGCTGACGAAATTCTTTCGCTGAGGAGGATTTGACATCCAGGAGGTATCTGGTTCCGGGATATCGAAACATTCTTTTACAGTCATCAACCTTGGCACAGAAGCGGATTGTGGTTTCCCGCGTCCACTTGTCCAGCGGATGCTTTTTGATTCCTGAACAAGCCTTGCCAGTGCCAGGGTTTGCTCAACATCGCCGCGGAGATAGGTCAGGACCGCGTCATATTCTTCCTTTGCCCATAAATTGGGCGCCATTCCACCATCCATGTTGGCGAGAATTTCTCCATTTGCAAGGGTAACTTCGTGTACTTTGCCGGATATATTCGCACCTTGTAAAGCTTTATCGAGCCCCAAAAACCAGCCCTTTGTAAATGTTACCAGGAGCATCAGATCAATATGATTCAAGGCCAAATCACCGCATTCTTCGAACATCCCGCTTTCCTGGGCCAGGACTCTGAAATCAAATCCGCATCCGTTCCAGGTGACGAAGGTATAACCATCAGATGCGAAAGCCATCAATTCCTTCACCAAAATTTGAGAATCTTCTTTTGATAATTGTGGAACCCCCTGCCAAAATTCGACCTCATCGTGAGCGACTGCGGCACAACTGATTCCCAGTGGGGCGTGTTCAAATAAATTCCCGGAGAATTCTGGCAGGATTTTTGAGATTTCCAAATCAAATGAGATCAGTTTCATGGCTTGCCCTTTCTGATAGGGTTACTCTATTTCGGCAATACACTCAATCTCGATCAATGCATCCAGCGGGTTTTGGCGGATCGCAATCGTCGAGCGGGCGGGTCTGTGTCCATCGAAGATCCTGGCATAAACCCCATTCATGCCCTGAAAGTCATTCATATCTTTCAGGAAGACGGTGGTCTTCACCACGTTTTGCAGGGAAAGGCCAAGACCTTCCAAAACGATGGAGAGATTCTGCAATGCCCTCTCAGTCTGCTCCTCGATGGTTGTGCCGACAATTTTCATGGTCGCGGGGTCAACTGGTGTTTGACCGGAGCAAAAGACGAGGTTTCCGCTTTGAATGGCATGGGAATAAGGGCCGATCGCTTCGGGTGCGCCCTCAATGTTGTGGATTTGCATATCATACCTTTTCTCCTCCCCTAAATTCTGCTCTTAGAATTTGGGGGAGGCTGGGTGGGGGCTATTCCTTCGTAAATTCTTCGCTGGCTTCATCCAACGCGGCTACTTGGTCATCTGTCAGCCGCCAGCCCAGGGCGCCGGCATTCTGTTCGGCTTGTTTGGCATTCTTAGCGCCGGGGATGGGCATTGTCTTTTTGCAAATAAGCCAATTCAACGCGATCTGGGCATTTGTCTTGCCGCCCTGATCCTGGCCGATTTGTGTCATTATTTTTAGCAGCGGCGGGAGGTTTGGCAGGATGCGTGAGTAGCGCCGTCCGCGCGTGCCTGGTGGGGGCGAATCAACTGAATATTTGCCGGTCAGCAAGCCCATCGCCAGGGGCGAATACGCAATCAGCCGGATATCCAACTCATGGCAGCGAGCGAGCAATCCGCTTTTTTCAATACGCCGATCCAGGAGGTGATATTCCACCTGATTCGAGGCAAGCGGAATCTCATGCCGTGCCAGCGCAGAATAAGCCTGGAGCATTTGGCTCTGGTTGTAATTGGAAACACCGACAGTACGGGTTAACCCCTCTTTGACAGCTGTGGCAAGTTCGTTCATCCAGGTTTCAATAGAGATGGGTGGCATCGGAAAATGGATTTGATAGAGATCAACGGATTCGACATCCAGGCGTTCAAGGCTGTGGCGCAGGGCACGCAGCAGACTGCTTTTGAGGAGCCTCCATGGGAATGGCATAAATTTTGTGGCGAGCAGGACAGGAACTTCGGTATCTTTGAGAAATTCACCGATCAGCCGTTCAGAACGACCGCGTCCGTAGACCTCGGCAGTATCAATGAGACGGATACCTTTTTCAAGTGAGAGATCAAAAGCGCCTCGCACCTCTTTGTCGGCGTAGCTGCCCCCGTAATTCCAAATGATGCGGTCTCCCCAGGCCCAGGCACCAACCCCCATTTCAATAGCATGTAAAAAGCGCGTTGATGTTTCCACGATCCCTCCGGATTTTTAAGATTGCCACCATTTTACTGTCTTTTTTGGTTTTGTGTAAATTTGATCCTGACGTTATTAACTGTTTTCAAGGAGAATCGGGGGGTAGCCACACGCAGTAAATCAGGATAAAATCGGGTCACTTAAATTTATATAGGAACTGATGGAACGCGAGCTACTGACCCGCTTGGGTGGTTGGCGCTCCCTGAGTTCCGGGAGGTTTTATGTCTCAACCCAATGGGGTCGAATCCCCTGTCGAGTTGGCACAACGGCTCTCGTTGCCTTTTCTCGATGATCCTTATCTGCTCACCCGCGCGCTAACACATACATCCTATCTCAATGAAAACAGCGATGTGCTTGATGATAATGAGCGTCTCGAGTTTTTAGGTGACGCCGTACTGGATTTTGTCGTCGGTGCCTGGCTTTATGAACATTGCCCTGAAATGCGTGAGGGGGAATTGACAAAAGCGCGCTCTGCTTTGGTACGAACTGAACAATTGGCAGAATTCGCCCGCCAAATTGATCTTGGGCGGGCCATGCGGCTGGGGAGAGGCGAGCAACGAACAGGCGGAGCGGACCGTCCGGCTTTGCTCTGCGCAACCTTTGAAGCCCTGATCGGTGCTATCTACGAGAAAGAGGGTTTTAGTGCCGTGAAGGAATTCTTCATCCCTATACTGGATGCATCTGGTGGTGAGATTGTCAACGGGACGACCCTTAACGATGCAAAAAGCCGTCTGCAGGAATGGACGCAATCACAAAAAATGGGTGTGCCGCACTATGAAACCATTTCTGACAGGGGTCCAGATCACGCTAAAATATTTGAAGTCGAAGCTCATATTGATGGAAAAATCTATGGGAAGGGAAGCGGGCAGAGCAAAAGTGTCGCTGCCCAATATGCTGCCAAATCGACTTTGAAAATGCTGGGAATATTATAGACATCAGCCTTTAGAGTTTAGACTTCAGACTTTAGACTTTCAAACTTGCCAACTTTCAAACATATAAACCATGCCTCTACGACTAAAAGCACTCGATCTTCAAGGATATAAAACATTCGCGGGAAAAACCTCCTTTGAATTTGCTGAAGGAATTACCGCAATTGTCGGACCCAATGGTTCTGGCAAATCAAATATTGCCGATGCGCTGCGTTGGGTTTTGGGAGAACAATCCAATAGCCTGATGCGCGCGAAAAAAACCGAAGATATGATCTTCTCCGGCTCTGATCAGCGTACTCGCTCAGGGATGGCGATTGCCACGATCACCTTTGATAATGCCGATAACTGGCTGCCTGTCGACTTTTCGGAAGTTGCACTGGCCCGCCGTGCCTACCGGGATAGCGGAAATGAATATCTGTTAAACGGTCAACGCGTTCGATTGAAGGATGTCAATGAACTGCTTTCCCAGTCAGGTCTTAGTGAGCGCACTTATACGATTCTTGGACAGGGTTTGGTGGATGCCTCCCTTGCGCTCAAGGCAGATGATCGTCGGCGTCTCTTTGAAGAAGCAGCCGGGATCGGTCTCTATCGGGGGCGTCGCGAAGAGGCCCTGCGTCGCATAGAAAAAACAGAGCGAAACCTGGAACGTGTTCTCGATGTGATGACCGAGCTCTCACCATTGATCCGCCGATTGGGGCGGCAGGCAAAACGATCACAGGAATATGGCCAGGTACAGGCCGATCTGCAAGTCCTCTTGCGGGATTGGTATGGTTATCATTGGCGTCTAGCCCAAAAAGATCTGGCGCAGGCTCGCGATCTTTTCCGTAAACAGGATGCAAAACTGCGTGAAACGCATTCTACCCATGAACAAAAATTTGACGAATTTACCGCTTTCCGAAATGCTATTCAGGAATTGCGTGCTCAGCTTAACCAATGGCATCGTGAATCTTCTGAGCTGCATAATCAACGTGAAGCAGTCAGCCGAAATTTGGCCGTGCTCGATGAACGTCGCCGATCATTGGAAGCCAGCGAAAAGAGCATTCTGGCAGATCATGAACGTAACCAGGATGAAGAACGGATAGCGCAGGAAGGGCTCGATGCGGCAGAAAAAGAATACACCCGACTGAAAAGCGAAGACGAAGAAGCGCATACACAGATCGAAGCAGCGCGGACGGCTTTATCCAGCCGACTAAACGAACATGTCCAGGCCGAAAATGACTTGCATTCTGCGCAGCAAGAGCTCAATGCCTTGGGTGGGAAACGGGCTCAATTGCAGGCGCATCTGGATAGCCTTGAGTCGCGCATCAATGCGCACAAGGAAAAGATCACCGCCAACGAACGCATGGTCAGCGAGGTGGAAGAGAAAGCGGCTGCAAGCGAAAAAGAAGCCTCCCGCACTTCCAAAGCCCGGGAGAAGGCAGAAAATGTCCACCAGGAAGCCAAATCAGCCTTTGCCGCGCAGCAGGATAAGACGGCCAAGCTTGAGAAGGATCGCCGCAATTTGCTTGAAAAACAAGCGGAACGAGAAACTTCGAAGAGCAAACTTGAGGCTCAGCTTGAGGTCCTGGAACAAGCAGAAGAGTCACTTTCAGGGTATGCCGAAGGTGCGCGCTTCCTGCTCGAGGCTGCCCGTAAATCCCAGCTCAAAGCATCACGTGGTGCGCTGAGTGCCGCGCTTGATGTTCCGGCAGAGGTTGAAACAGCAATTGCTGCCGCGTTAGGCGAATATGTGGATGCGATCCTGCTTGAGAGTGGTGAAGACGCAGAGTCTGCCTTGCGCTTGCTTGAAAATGAAAAAGCAGGGCGTGCTGCGATCCTGCCCCTCGCCTGGCTGTCTGATGTCAAGCCTCTCAAAGCTCCCAAAGATGATGATTGTCTTGGGATTGCCGCTGAGATGCTCATCGCACCGGATGGCCTGCAACAAGTGGTTGATCTTTTGCTGGGGCAGACGCTGATTGTCAAAAATCGAGATGCGGCCCGTCGTTTGCTGAAGGGAAAGGATGGGAGAGTCCGTGCCGTGACTTTGCGCGGAGAAGTTTTCCGGGCAGATGGCTTGATCCTGGCTGGAGGGCAAAACCGTTCGGGGACTTTGGGCAGGCCTCGCCAACGCCGAGAGTTACAGGCATCCCTGAGTGATATCGATATCCGTATAGCGGACATCGCTAAGACGCTGGCAAAACTTTCCACCGATCTTGATGCCGCGCAAAAGGAGGAAATACGCCTGGAAGGTGCGGAGCGCAATGCGCGCCTGAAATTTGAAGAGGCCCGCAAGGCCGAAGAGCAGGCGGGTCTTGAAGCTGAATCTGCCCGGCGTCAGGCCAGGTGGCAGCTTGAGCAACGTGAGCAACTAAAGGTTGAGTTAGATCGAGCGGAAGCTGATCGGAGCGAATCAGTCCAGGGGCAGGCAGATGTTGAAGGGCAGGAAAAAGAGGCTCAGGTGCGCATCCGCTCTTTGTCCACCCAATTGGCTGAACTCTCACTCGATGAGATGCAGAATCAGGTTACTTATTGGCAGACGCGGGTTGCTGTTTCAGAGCGTGCCCTGAGTGATGCTGACGCGAGGCAAAAAGAGCGTCAAGAAGCGCTGACTCGTTTGAAAGCAGGACAGGAAAATCTGCAAAGGCGAAAAAAGGAAACTATTGAATCCTTGCAGAAGTTGGATGAGCAAAAGGAAGACGCTCGCAAGGAAGAGGCCCTTCTAAATGAGAAGTTAGCCGTTTTACAGGAAAAAACCGGACCTGCCGAGAAGGAATTACAAACTGCCGAATCACAGGAATCGGAGCAACGTTCGCAGGAAACCGATGCGACCCGGTTGATGACGAGTGTTGAGCGACAACATGGGCAGATGCAACTTGATGTGACGCGCCGCCAGGAAGCAATGGATCGACTCCGCCAGCAAATCGAAGATGATTTTGGATTGGTGATGTTTTCCTATGAAGAGAATGTTTCCGGGCCTGTGCCGCTGCCGTTTGATGGCATGGTCCAGCAATTATCAGATATTGATGAACTCCCTGAAGATCTCGATGAACAGGTTTCGCAACAGCGCAGCCGATTACGCCGTATGGGACCGGTCAATCCCGAAGCACAGGCAGAGTACGAAAAAGAAAGCAAGCGTCATGAATTTATGGAGCAGCAGATCTCGGATTTGCGTAAGGCTGAAGCCGATCTGCGGGATGTTATCCGTGAGTTGGATGATTTGACAGAGCGCGCTTTTGTAAAAACTTTTAAAGTTGTGGCGCAGGAATTCAGCAAGATTTTTGTGCGTTTATTTGGGGGTGGCGGAGCAAAATTAAGTCTGACTGATCCCGAGAATTTGGTTGAAACGGGGATTGAGATCGAAGCCCGTTTGCCGGGTCGCAAGGAACAAAGCCTTGGCCTGCTTTCTGGCGGTGAACGCAGCCTGACCGCAATTGCCCTTGTTTTTGCCTTGCTGCGCGTTTCCCCGACTCCTGTCTGTGTAATGGATGAGGTGGATGCAATGCTTGATGAGGCGAATGTTGGTCGTTTTCGGGAGATGCTCACTGAATTGAGCAAAGACGTACAGTTTATTGTCATTACGCATAACCGAAACACTGTTCAGGCAGCGGATGTGATCTACGGGGTGACAATGGGACGCGATTCATCCAGCCAGATCATCAGCCTGAAATTGGACGAGGTTAGTGATGAAATGTTGGGGGCAAGGTAAAAGAAGGCTTAAAGGTTTGAAAGTTGTAGGTTGCAGTTGTAGAATCAAAAAACGGCAGGGTATTTAATTCTGCCGTTTTTTGATTTTTATCTACCGATTATGCGTGATGGAATTTATTGCTGGTTGCTGTAGATTTCTGCGAGAGTTTGCTCCAGATCAGGTTCATTGGGGACATTTTCTTGCCAAATATCAAATATTTCGATATTGCTTTCTTCGCGCAACTGAGCCAGCCACTCCTGGAATGCAAGATCACGAGAGCCCTGGTAAGTGTTTTGGTCAAGGGGGCGGTTTTCCCGTCCCAGCAGCTGAATGACATGATATCCAAAATCAGTTTGGACAACTTCACTGATCTCACCAATTTCAAGAGCAAAGGCGGTTGCCCCAAAGGGCTCTACCATCATTCCGGTTGTGAACCAGCCGAGATCGCCGTTATTGGTTGCGGCACTGGGATCAATGGAGGCCTCTGCTGCAACAACGCTGAAATCTTCGCCCGCAAGGAGCCGTTCACGGACAATAGTAGCCAGCGTCGATTCCTCGAGGAGGATATGTCGGGCCCAAATATATTCGCCTTCGTGTGCAACATCGGCAGTAACTACGTCGTAAAGTTTGACATAGTAGAGCCGTGATTCAAAGAGGAAGCGAAAATCTTTTTCAGTCAAACCCATATCGGTGTATATAGGCAGGGTATCTTGATAAGTCTGCTGATAGCCATCGAAGGTATAGGGTGTTGCTGTCAGAGTAGGCACAAGAACTGGCGTGGGGGCTGCTGCCTCCTCCTCGGTCGGTTCGACCTCTGCTGCTGGGGTCGCTGTGGGGTCAGCACCAGGGGTGGATGTGGGAGCCTTAGTTGGTGTTGGGGTAAGGGTTACCAATTTTAGCTGTTCGGGCGAGAACGTTGAATTTGCCACTACAAACTGCGTGGCTGTGGGTGCCGGTGTTGGTGTCCCGTCCGGGAAATAGTTTAGAAAAGCCTGCAACTCTTTTTCAATTTCTTCCTCAGAGACGGTAATCCCCTGATTTGTGGCTTCCTGTCTATAGAGTAACTCGTTGACCATCGTGTCGAGAACATTTTGCCCAAGTAGTAGGGGTTGATTTAGACGGGCTTCAATGGGCTGAACTTGCGCGGCAACATCCATGCCAAATTGCTGTGCCAATTGTGCATACTGGATGTATTGGTTGATGAGATTCTCACGGTCGAGGCGAACGCGAGCCTGAAATTGCGAGATGGTAATTTTCTCATCGTTCACGATAGCAACTTCCCGCTGATTTTGAATGATGGTCTGGTCGAGGTAGCCATAACCGATAAGGAGAATGACCACAACAACAATCCCGATGGCAATATTGCGGATAAGGGCGGCTTGTTTTTCTTCACGCTCTTTTCGGGCAACATGTTTTTTGCTGACATTTTTATTATTGAATCTGCGATTTGACATAATTTTCCTGTGAAAATCAAACGGGGCATGAGGTGAACCATGCCCCGTTTTGTGGTGATGGTTAGCGGCTCTCTTCCCAGTATTTGCCTGTATAAGGCAATAATGCGATATGGCGGGCTCGTTTTATCTCTCCGGCAACGGTGCGTTGGTGACGGGCGCAAGCGCCGGTTTGACGACGGGGGCGAATTTTGCCCTCTTCTGAAATATAGCGCTTTAAAAGTTCTGTGTTCTTATAATCAATGACAACATTTTTGTCAGTGCAGAACTGGCAGTCTTTAGGGCGCTCATAAAAATTTGTGCGACGTTTAAATGGACGTCTGGTAGGTGCTGGCATTACTGCCTCCAAGGTTAACTAATTTAGAATGGAAATTCGTCTTCATCCACTTCAGGTGGGGTTTCGTCAAAGATGGCGCTATCGTCCTGGCTTTTATCACGTCGATCACCGAGCATGGTCATTTCGTTGGCAACCACTTCCACAGAGGTGCGCTGCTGGCCTTCTTTATCTTCCCAGCTTCGGGTCTGGAGACGTCCTTCGATATAAACCTGCTGTCCTTTGGTGAGATATTTTTTACAAATTTCGGCAAGGTTGCCCCAGGCGACGATTTTGAACCACTCTGTTTCAGAGCGGCGTTCGCCACTGGAGCTATTCCAGGATCGACTCACTGCGACAGAGAAGGTTGCTACCGGGCGCCCAGAGGGGGTATATCGCATCTCTGGATCACGACCCAGATGCCCAATGATCATTACTTTGTTCAAGCCTCGACTCATAGCGAACTCCTTTTCTATTGGAAACCCGATAAAATTTAGTTGACGAGAACAAGCATGTGGCGCATCAGAGGCTCAAGAAAACGCAATTTA
Organism: Candidatus Desulfolinea nitratireducens; assembly: GCA_014382535.1. GTDB lineage: Bacteria > Chloroflexota > Anaerolineae > Anaerolineales > Villigracilaceae > Desulfolinea > Desulfolinea nitratireducens. The sequence goes on from JACNJN010000124.1 coordinate 18,215, forward strand.
CGTTCCAATTCTGCTGTTGCGCCGGGGGCCATGCTGGCGTTAAGCAAGACATATTGACCTTCGATCTGTTTGCGGATCAAATAGGCCATCTTGCGGCGGCCCCAATTATCCACGCTATCTACAGTACCGTCCTTTTCGCCTATCCAGCCTTTAATACTGTCGAGGGCATCGTTAAATGCGGTCTCTTCCAAATCAGGATGGAGTATGCAAACCAATTCATATTTACGCATGAGGGGAAACCTCCTTTCCCTGGGATTGCTCCCCGTCTACGCCGTGGGCGCGCCGGGAGCGGAAAGAAGCATATCGCACAGGATATACTTATTAATCGAACGGGTCGGATTTTAGCATAAAGTGCCCCTTTTGGGGAGGGTGCAAGATTGTATGTGGCGTGATAAATTAATTGGTGAATGCTGCGTTAGTCTCCGCCTTGTATTTCTATTTAGCGCTACAAAAAATAGGGTGGGCTGGATAAGATATAATTCTCAAATTTTCCAAAGGGTTTATTTGACATAATTGAGCCCATAAATCCTTTGATGCGATATCCGCGCTTCATTAGAAAATCAATGGCACGGGTATTGATCGTAGGGGTTTCAAAACCAACACTTTTTGCGCCAAGGGTATAAGCTTTTCTTTCTGCGTGAGCGATGACGGCTGGGAAATCTGTCTGTTCCAATAACGCGAAGGGGCCATAATAATCTTTTGCAATATAACCATATCCAACGACATTACTGTCACGCATATAAACATAAAGGGTACGGTCTCCCACTAGATAGCCATGGTCAATATCACGACGATGGCCGAGAATCTCCAGGTCAATTTCACCCATTATTTGAATAACCGAGCGCGTGTCGCCCGGAGTCTCGATAACCAGATCGGTTTCCACTGTCAGAGGCTCTGGCTCACGCTCGAAATAGAGTTCAGTGACGAAGGGATAAACCCCTTCCTTGAGATAGCGTGACATGGCGCGAAAATCGGATGTGGCGATAATGGAGCGGTGATGCGTATCATGTGGAAATACGCGTTTAATGAGTTCCCTGCCCACACCTTGCGATTGGCTGTTTGGTGCTACAAAGAAATCGGTCAGTTCACGATGGTCGCCACGCAGAATACTGCGCGCATATCCGATCGCTTCCCCCATTATCTTTTTCTGCAATCCAGTATTGGTCACAGGTGTCGGAGAGGTGTTTCCACAGTGGCCGTCGTCGTTCCCAGAGAAGATTTACTTTCTCTGGATCATTTCCACCGGTGATCGCCCTAACCCCTGTGCGCTGACCATAGTCTTCCAACGATTTTAGGGAGATGGAGAAGGTGGTGAAGTTGTCTTTATGAGTGGCTATTCGGTAGGTAATGGGTATGTGAATTGATATTTTGCGAAAGCTTACAAAACATTAGTGGTGCATGTAGTCATAAATTATCTTCCAGGCCACCATCTGGCCATCCTGCCAGGCTACTCAAGTGGATTTGTGGTTGACTGAGATTTATTGGATTATTTTTGATTCATAAAGAGATATAAATATATCTACAATTTCCGGATCATACATGATTCCAGCATTGTCTCTTAATTCGTTAATTGACTTTTCAACACTAAGCGGTTTTTTATAAGGGCGTTCATCTCTCATTGCAGAAAATGAATCAACAACAGTGATTATTCGGGCGCCGATTGGAATATCTTCCCCTTTTATGCCATGGGGATATCCCGATCCATCATATCGTTCATGACTATATTCGATGAGAGGGGCGACATCTGAAATTTTTTTAATGTTTGATATTATATTTGCTCCAATAATGGGATGCTTTTTCATAATCTCCCATTCTTGCTCACTAAATTTTGTAGTTTTTTTCAAAATTAAATCAGGTATTCCAATCTTACCAATATCGTGGAGTAATCCCCCCCAATATATTTTCCGAACATTATCAGGGGTGAACCCTAAATGTCTTGCGATCGCGGCCGCCCAATCGGCAATTTTTTGGCTGTGCACACTTGTATAAGTATCGCGAACATCAATGGCATTTGCGAGAGCACCAATGGTCTGATTAAATGTTTGTTCCAATTCTTCGTATAATCTGGCGTTATCAACGGCTACTGCTGTCTGGTTCGCCAGTGTGGACAACATTAATTCGTCATCCTTTGTATAGGGCTGGTGAGAAAGTTTTGGACCCACAATCAAAAAACCAACAAATTCTCCTTTTGTATGAAGGGGAACGAAAAGTTCAGCTTTGAATTCGTCTAATTCTTTCCACTCGATTTCCCAAAGAGATTTAAATATTGGATTAATCAACAATTCATTTCTGGTAAGGATTTTATTGTGCTCCCTGATCCACTTAATGATCGGGTGATCCTTGCGGATATTTTTCAGTACCTTTTCGCCTTTCCCTTTTTCAGCAATAATTACAAAATTACCGTTTTCGGAATCATTGATAAATATTGTGGCGCTCTCAATATGCAGTGTAGCGATGACTTCATCTAAAATCATGTTGGTAATTTTATTTAGATCCAAGAGGGAAGCTGTGGTCTGACTTAGCCGCTGGAGCATCAGACCAGCATTATATTTTTCGCGATAGAATATTCGATCAATCCAAATTTGTACCTGGTTTCTGATAGGGGATAAAAGAAATCCACTAAGTGATCCGATAAATATAGATAGAAAAAATAGTTCTTGGCCAATAATTATTTGCGATAAAAATAAAACCAGTGATATGCTCACATAATATGCGAGACCAAAAATTGCAGTTGTGAGTGAATATAGTAGTCCATATCTCAATACAACTCGGATTTCCAACAATTGATGACGCATAATTGCATATGCAATCAGGATTGCTGTTATTCCATTTGCAGCTATATCTATCGGATAATTTCCAAGTTTGGTGAAGTTGGCAAATGATGCTAAGATCGTTATCGTCAACCCAAGAAATAAATACCGGATGCGATTGCGGTGATTTTCATTAAGCGAAGTGTTATATCCTTTGATCAACTCGGCTACACTGGATAGCATCAATATGTAGCCGGGAACAGCGACTACCCAAAAATACGATCCTAACCGATAAAACAATTCTCCTGTCTGATCAAGATGTGCATCCTGTACTACAAAATCAGATGTAAATGTAATTACAATAGCAATTACCCCATATAGCTGCATCGGTTTAGCTAATTTTGACCGTAAGCCAAAAAGATTCTGAACAAAAAAGAAAATTGACAACATCATCGCAATTGGCGCGGCTGCCATTGTTTTAAACCAGGGGAGAACGTTAACTAGTCCGGAAGTTGATAAAAAGGCACTAATTGACCATATTAACATGGCAAACAAATAATATGAAAATATGATTCGTAAGCGGTTTCTGGGTGTAGATATTAACGCCAGCGCTAAAATAACCCCATACAAAATTGTAGCAATTATTGATACTAAAGTGGTAGCGTTCCAATACATAGGCGTGCTGCTATGTTAGCATCATTACCAGATAACGGCTACCCCATTAATGACCTACTTCCGACATTACTTCGGGCTGGTAAAAAAAATGTCGGGATGCGTACTAAATAACATTTTCGTACAAGACTGTTTTCAAAGTCTCCATGATTGCATCTGAAGGTTGCATATGCGGGGGTTTTAAATGGGCAAGATCAGCTCCCGCTTTTATTTGCATCTTCATGTAAGAATCAAATGACCCTGTTGGTAAGATTGTTACTACCAAGGGATCAGCCCCTATCATTTCTCGAAAATCATTGTATTCAGCAAATTTCTCGGAAAGTTTTTGATTTAAAGTTAAATGAACAGAATCATTTGTTGTGTTTTCATCATCTTTGATATCAATATAAATATGGAGCTTGGTTACGCTATCAATTACTTCTTTTCGCGCAACCCAATCATTATATTTAATATCAGTTGCTTCAATTGTTTTCCATATATTTCTTTCTGTTAATCGAAGCAAGCCTCCCAGATCAATGATGCCGCTAATACGAGAATAGAATTTCATTTGTGGGAGTTCCGTTCCTATTTCATTATCATCATTAGAAATTACTTCAAAAAAGTCTCCAATTCTATATCGCACAAAAACGCCGCCATAGAAACTCGAAAATACCAATTCATAAATACCTTCCTCTAATTCATCATAGAGATATGTCTTTAGCAGGTAAGATGGATCTTCCTTATTCCGATCATAATCTTCTAAAGTAATAAATTCAAAGAATACGCTGTCTGGGAAGAAGGTCATACCCTTATAGTTCCAGGACTGCATGCCTAAATTTCCACCTTCGGTACAAGCAAAACCCTCCAGCGGTTTTTTTCCCCAATAATATTCGATCTTGTCTTTGTAAATTTCAGTGTCAGTACCGCCAGACATGATCCCTTTAAGTTTCCAAATATCTTTTGGCAGAATTGGGCGATTATTGATTTTTGAAATTACCAATGCTCTTAATAGTCTCCATAAAATCGCCAGGTTAAATAATTCTTTCGAGGGTCGGCTATTTGATGTTTGCGATTCAAATTGTTCCCCCATTCTAGCTAAAACAATGGAAATGCCCATAAAATAATCCAACCCTTGTTCTAAGGCTAATTTAAAACCTGCTGCGACTCTCTCACCATAGGACATCTTTTCTCCTTCCTCCAAACTGGGAAGGAAAATAGCTTCTAAATTATCTCGAGTGGATCGGGCAATATACCCTGAAGCATAGGGAGGCGGAGCAGTAGCCATCAGAAATTTATCATTTCGTTCCAGGTTTACAACTCCTGTTTCAGAACAGGAGCTCATTAGCATCGCTCCAATAACGGGATCACTTAGATGATCGAACATTGCCTTCGTATAAGGAATCCATTTAGGTCCCTGATCTGAACTTTGGCCTGAAGTCCGGGCCCAGACATATGGCTCCATTGGTAAACCATCATCTTTTTTATCATTTAGAATATCTGAATATTCAGAAAATGTTGTTAGTGGAACAATATTGCGAAATTCCTCAACCGTACTTGGTGCATTCCCACCCATCATTCGAATTGAAAAAGTAGATTTACAAAGAAACCTCAATTGTTCCAACAATAACCGTTCTTGAATCTCTCGAAATTCAGAGCGGCTTAGTTTTAGATATCCACAATGTTTTTTCCAAAGCTCATCTTTTCTTCCTTCTTCAATTAGTTTATATGAATTTTCCATGGTAATTTACCTCACCTTTTTTCAGCTTTAATAATCAAAGGGGATGATATCCAAGAAAATTTGGATATCAGCGTGACAATGGAAATGTCCTCAAACCCGTTTTTTGAAAGTAGCGAGGACCACTCCTCTTTAGAGCGTACATTTGAAACAGCGTCCGCTTCCGACCATGCTCGAGACGGATCATCGGTGATTGAAAAATATATGAAGGCTGCAATTTTCAATAGCAATTTTATTCCCGGTATCTTCCAATATAGCATTCCACCAGCATCTGCGATAGTGAGCTTGCCGCCTCGCCTTAAAATTCGACATGTTTCCGATAGTAAGATTTCAACAGACATATGATGCGTAGCGAGTCCACAAACCGCGATCGTGAAGGATGCATTTGCGTAAGGCATTTCCATAGCAGAAGCGCAAGTCAGGTTAATTGGTTTCTGACCATTCCCACCATTTAGACGAAGCTGGGCATGCTCCAGCATTGCCCGAGTAATATCTAATCCGTGGATGCGATTACCGTCAATTCCATTTTTTAATAGTCGATCAGGGATAACACCGGTTCCCGTTGCAATATCCAAAATAATATCTTTTCCATTTACAGATATATCTTCAAATAAACTATCGACCACCCCCCTGTAACTCCACCCCCAAAAGTTTTGCAATTCCGAATCAACAATCTTCTCATACCTGGGCGCCATATTCGTAAAAGCTTGAATTATATTTTTTTTATCAGTCATCGCTTTATTACCCAATTCGAAAAAGGCTATTATCTAATAATAACCCAAATAATTGATTTTGTATCCTTTTTAAAAATATTGGGAATAGATAATGAAAAATCGTGACATGATCCTGATCAGTCTCAAGGCAAACAATTTGAAATAAATTGATTTTCCAGGTAAATTAAATTCTTACATATCCCCCAACAATCAGTGCAATATATAAATTATTTCCTTTATATATTTTTGTAAGGCTAGTTTATGATGTATTTGTCAATTT